>CADCCR010000093.1 GCA_902799985.1 uncultured Bacteroidales bacterium
ACTCCTTGACTCCTCGGAATTATTATTGTCTAAGGAGTAGAGGGGGAGAGGAGTTATTTCGCCAGCGAAACATTATCTCCTTTGACTCCTTTGACTCCTTAGAGATTTGTTTGCCTCCGCAGAGGTTGATGTCTAAGGAGTTTAGGAGGAAAGGAGTTTTTTTCTTGGTTGGCTCTTAAGAGAGTAAGTAACAAAAATTGTGAGACGTTCTCTTGTCTCTTGTCTGAATGTGTCGTTATGAGTTCATGCTGAGGAGGAACTCCTCGTTGCTGTCGGTATTCTCGAGGCGGGACTTGACTTCGTTCATGGCTTCGAGCGAGGTCATGTCGGCCAGGAACTTGCGCAGTATCCACATGCGGTCGAGCGTCATCTTGTCCTGCAGCAGGTCGTCGCGGCGAGTGCTGCTGGCGATGATGTTGACGGCGGGGAAGATGCGCTTGTTGGAGAGCACACGGTCGAGCTGCAGCTCCATGTTGCCCGTGCCCTTGAACTCTTCGAAGATGACCTCGTCCATCTTGCTGCCTGTGTCGATGAGGGCTGTGGCGATGATGGTCAGGCTGCCGCCGTTCTCGATGTTGCGGGCTGCTCCGAAGAAGCGCTTGGGCTTGTGGAGGGCATTGGCGTCCACGCCACCGCTCAGCACCTTGCCGCTGGCGGGCGAAACGGTGTTGTAGGCTCGGGCCAGACGCGTGATGGAGTCGAGGAAGATGACCACATCGTGACCGCATTCCACCATGCGCTTTGCCTTCTCCAGCACGATGCCGGCTATCTTGACATGGCGCTCGGCAGGCTCGTCGAAGGTGCTGGCTATGACCTCAGCCTTGACGGTTCGGGCCATGTCGGTCACCTCCTCGGGACGCTCGTCGATGAGCAGCATCATGAGGTAGGCCTCGGGATGATTGGCCGCGATGGCGTTGGCGATGTCCTTCATCAAGAGCGTCTTACCCGTCTTGGGCTGTGCCACGATGAGGGCACGCTGTCCCTTGCCGATGGGGGCGAAGAGGTCCACCACTCGGGCTGAGAGCGAGTCACCCTTGCCCGAGCAGAGCTTGAACTTCTCGTCGGGGAAGAGAGGTGTGAGGTTCTCGAAGGGGCTGCGGTCGCGAACCGTTTCGGGGTTGCAGCCGTTGACGTGTTCTACGCGAATCAGGGGGAAGAACTTTTCGCCGCGCATCGGTGGGCGGACCGGACCTTCCACCACGTCGCCAGTCTTGAGGCCGTACTGCTTGACGGTCTGCTGCGAAACGAAGATGTCGTCGGGACTGCTCAGGTAGTTGTAGTCGCTGCTGCGCAGGAAGCCGAATCCTTCGGGCATTACCTCGAGCACGCCTTCTCCGCGGATGCTGTCGCCGAAGTTGTATTTGGGCTCTTCGGCCGTGCGTTTCGGCTTTTGCTCCTGTTTGGGAGCTACGGCGACGGGCTCGTCCTCGTAGCTTTCTTCCAGGATGGACTTGATGCTGTAGGTCGGGTTCTGGACGGAATTCAGATAGCTGTCAATCTGTTCCTCGACGGTTGGGACGTCCTGAAGGATGATGAAGTTCTCGTCATCCTGTTGTCCCTTATTGTTCTCTGCGGGTGTTTTCTCCGGTTCGGCTGTGCCAAGAGCAGCTTCGTTCCGCTCTCGTTCCATCTCGGCCCTTGCCTCTCCGATGCGCTTGCGGCGTTTCTTCTCGGGGACAGCTTCGGCTTCTGCGGCCTTTTCACTTGCTTTTTCCTGGACAGTCTCTTCTGCCTGTTGCGCAGCCGCTGGCTCGTCTTCGGCTTTCTCCTGAGCAGTCAGCTCCATGGCAGCCTTCTCGGCCTTCGACTTGCGTCCGCGCTTCTTGGGCGTCTTCACTTCAGCCTCGGCAGCAGCTTCGTCTGGTTCAGCCTGTGCAGCTGTTGCCTCTTCGTCCGTCGGCTGAGGCTGCAGGGCCTCCTGGCTGGCCTCGTTCGGTTCTTGCTCGATGGCAGCTTTTTCGGCTTTCGACTTGCGTCCGCGCTTCTTGGGCTTGGTTTCTACAGGGGCTTGAAGGGACTGGGCATCCAGTATGTTATAGATGAGGGTTGTCTGGTCGTCGCTTAGTTCTGCTCCGATTTCTCCGGCAAGCGCAGTTAGCTCGGCCAGAGTCATTCCTTCTAATTCGCTTTTGTGCATAAAAGGTGATGCTTGTTAATATAAATAAATAATGTGTAAGGGGAAATCTCGTTTCGTCGGAAAGTAACGTCTAAACTGGGCAAGACGAAGAAAACCAACGGCGTTATCTCTATTTTTATGATGCAAAGGTATGGCATTTAATTCAAAAAACAAAATAATTGAAATCAAAATTGTTGTTTTTCGTTGTTTTTGTGTAAATTTGCAGGAAAAATGAGCATGAATTCATACCTGCAGGTACAAAATCTGACGCGAAGGGTGGGGGACAAGACACTCTTCTCGGACCTCTGCTTCAGCATCGGCGAAGGGCAGAAGGTGGGGCTTATTGCCAAGAACGGAACAGGCAAAAGCACCTTGCTCAACATCCTGGGCGGCACCGACCAGGCCGATGAAGGTCAGGTCGTCTACCGCAACGGATTGCGTGTCGGCTATCTGGAGCAGACGCCCAACTATCCCCTCGACCTCACCGTCATCGAGGCCTGCTTCTGGCACGGGAACGAGACGACGAACCTCATCCGCGAGTACGAGACATGCATGGCCTCGGAGAGTCAGGAGGGATTGCAGTCGATTCTCGACCGCATGGAAGTGTTCAAGGCGTGGGACTACGAGACACGCGCCAAGACCATCCTCTCGCAGCTCTTCATCACAGAGTTCGACAAGCCCCTCGCGCAACTCTCGGGCGGCCAGCTCAAGCGTGTCGCCCTGGCCAACACGCTCATCATGGAGCCCGACCTGCTCATCCTCGACGAACCGACCAACCACCTCGACCTGCAGATGATAGAGTGGCTCGAGAACTACCTCTCGCGCTCCAACATGACGCTTCTCATGGTGACGCACGACCGTTATTTCCTCGACCGCATCTGTTCCGTCATCCTCGAGATGGACGACGAGACCATCTACACCTATCACGGCAACTATGCCTACTATCTGGAGCAACGTGCCCAGCGGCTCGAGGTGGCGCGGGCTGAGGTGGCGCGAGCCACGAACCTCTACCGCACGGAGCTCGAATGGATGCGACGCATGCCACAGGCTCGCGGACACAAGGCCCGTTACCGCGAGGAAGCGTTCTACGAGCTGGAGAAACGTGCCCACCGACATCTCGAGGAACAGCAGGTGAAGCTCGAGACGAAGTCGACCTACATCGGCAGCAAAATCTTCGAGGCAGAATACGTCAGCAAAGCATTTGGCGACCGCATCATCCTCAAGGACTTCTACTACAACTTCTCGCGCTACGAGAAGCTCGGCATCGTCGGAGCAAACGGAACCGGCAAGAGCACGTTCGTGAAGATGCTGCTCGGACTGGTGAAGCCCGATAGCGGACGCTTCATCATCGGCGAGACCGTTCGCTTCGGCTACTACAGCCAGGACGGCATGCAGTTCGACGAGCAGATGAAGGTCATCGATGCCGTCCGCAAGACAGCCGAATACATCGACCTCGGTGGCGGCAGACGTCTCTCGGCCATGCAGTTCCTCCAGCACTTCATGTTCTCGCCCTTGCAGCAACAGAACTACATCTACAAGCTGTCGGGAGGCGAGAAGCGCAGGCTCTACCTCTGTACCGTGCTCATGCAAAGCCCCAACTTCCTGGTCCTCGACGAGCCGACCAACGACCTCGACATCCCATCCCTGCAGATTCTGGAGCAGTACCTGCACGACTTCCGCGGCTGTGTCATCATCGTCAGCCACGACCGCTACTTCATGGACAAGGTGGTGGATCACCTCTTTGTCTTCAACGGCAACGGCGATGTGAAGGACTTCCCCGGCAACTACACGCAGTATAGAAGCCTCACCCCCGACCCCTCTCCGAGGCGAGGGGAGAGTTCTCAGAAAACTCAGAATAATCAGAAAACTCAGAATAATCAGAATATTCAGAATGCTTCGAACACTCAGAGAGAAAGGAAGCGCAAGCTCTCTTTCCGCGAGAAGCAGGAGTTCGAGGCCCTGGGAAAAGAGATAGACCAGCTTGAACAAGAGAAGGCCGACATCGAAGCAGCCCTCAGCAGCGGCACCCTCAGCACGCAGGAAATCATCGACATGAGCAAGCGTCTGCCCGTCGTGAACGAACTCCTCGACGAAAAGTCCATGCGTTGGCTCGAACTAAGCGAAATAGAATAACATTAATCACCATAAATGATACTACTATGAAACTAACAGGAAGAAGAGAAAGTACAAACGTTGATGACCGCCGCGGAATGCGTTCTACTGCAAAGATAGGCGGAATGGGCATCGGAGGCATCCTCATTGCATTACTTCTGACGTGGGCCACAGGCGGCAACCTGGGCGACTTCGTCAACAACACGGGCTTGCTGGAGGGCAACGTCACCGAGCAGACAGCCGACGGACGCGCCTTTACGCCCGAGGAAGAAGAGCTTGCCAAGTTCTCGCGACAGATACTGGCGGGAACCGAGGATGTGTGGACCGCAGAATTCAAGAAGCTTGGCCGCACCTACGAACCGCCCAAGATGGTGCTCTACACAGGCAGCGTGCAGACCGCATGCGGCGGCGGCCAGTCCAGCATGGGCCCCTTCTATTGCTCTGCCGACCAGTGTCTCTACATCGACCTCTCCTTCTTCACATCCATGAAGCAGCAGCTGGGAGCCGATGGCGACTTTGCCTATGCCTATGTGATTGCCCACGAGGTGGGACACCATGTAGAGTACCTGTTGGGCTCACTCCAGAAGGCACACGAGCAGATGTCGAGGATGAACCAGACGGACGCCAACCGCGTGAGCGTCCGCCTGGAGCTCCTGGCCGACTTCTATGCGGGCGTCTGGGCTTACCACGACAACAAGATGTTCGGCAGCCTGGAGGACGGCGACCTGGAGGAAGCCATCCATTGTGCTCAGGTCATCGGCGACAACTACCTGCAGGAGAAAGCTCGTGGCTACTCACAGCCCGAGAGCTTTACCCACGGCACCAGCAAGCAACGCATGAAGTGGCTGAAGCTGGGACTCACCACAGGCGACATCAGCCGCGGAACTACCTTCCAATGTAGCGACGCAGAACTCTAAATAAAACGTAGAAAGGGCGAAAATGATAAGTTTTGAAACATTTTCGCCCTCTTTTGTTGACAAATTGAAATAAAAGCTCTACCTTTGCGTTGAATTTTGAAAGTAAAAGCCATAATAAGAAGGTAATCATGAGCAAACTCTTAAAGCCTGCCGGGTACCAAGCTTTGCTGGACCTCAGCCAAACGGAGCAGGCAATAAAGAAGATAAAAGACTTTTTCCTGTGCAGCCTTAGCGCCGAGTTGCGTCTGAGTCGCGTCACAGCACCCCTCTTCGTCCTGCGCGGCTTGGGCATCAACGACGACCTGAATGGTGTGGAGCGCCCCGTCTGCTTCCCCATCAAGGACATGAACGATGCCGTGGCCGAGGTGGTACACTCCTTGGCGAAATGGAAACGCTTGACGCTTGCCGAGTACAAGACGAAACCTGGTTTCGGCATCGTCACAGACATGAACGCCATCCGTGCCGACGAGGAGCTGGACAACATCCACAGCCTCTACGTCGACCAATGGGACTGGGAGCGCGTGCTGCTGCCCGAGCATCGCAACGAAGCATACCTGCGTCGCATCGTCGAGAAGATATACAGCGCCATCCTTCGCACCGAGTTCTACATCTGCGAGACGTACGCACAGCTTCGGCCTTATCTGCCCGAGGACATCCACTTCATTCATAGCGAAGAACTGTTGCAGATGTATCCCGACAAGCCGGCGAAGGAGCGCGAGCACCTCATCTGCCAGAAGTACGGAGCCGTGTTCATCATGGGCATCGGCGGCAAGCTCAGCAATGGCGAGGTACACGACAACCGTGCCCCCGACTACGACGACTGGAGCACCCCCGGCGAGAGCGGCTTCATGGGCCTCAATGGCGACCTGCTTGTCTGGTATCCCATCCTGAACCGTAGCATCGAGCTCAGTTCGATGGGCATCCGCGTGGACAAGGAAGCCCTGTTGCGCCAGCTTGCCCTGCAAGGCAAGGAGGAGCGCAAGGAACTCTATTTCCACAAGCGTCTGCTGGGCAACACGTTGCCCTTGACCATTGGCGGCGGCATCGGTCAGAGCCGTCTCTGCATGGTCTTGCTGCACAAGGCCCATATCGGCGAGACGCAAGCCAGCATCTGGCCCGACAGCATGCGGCAGGAATGTCGCGAAGCAGGAATGCCGCTGATATAGCCTCACCCCAAACCCCTCTCCGAGGAGAGGGGCTTTTTTATATTCTTAACAATTTATTCAATGTACAACAATCATCAAGACAGGCCCGGTGTCGTCACTTGGAGGCAGTTTGCCAACAAGGGCTACAGCGCTTTCGCCAGTCTTCATCGTCAGGTACGCATCGGCATCCTCAGCGTAGCCACGCTTGGTGTGGCAGCTCAGGCATATGCGCGACTCAACGACATCGTTGTGACCGATGCCAACGAGAAGGAGACCATCGACGAAGGAGACTTGACAGAAGTGACCGTGAGCGGCACAATGGCCCCGCTGACGCAGTTGCAGTCAGCACGAATCGTGAGTGTACTTAGCCGTCAGGACATCGAGCAGGCGGCGGTGCAAAGTAGCAACGACCTCTTTAAGTTAGTCACCGGCGTGGACGTCCGGCAACGCGGTGGCTTTGGTATTCAGACGGACATCAGCATCGATGGCGGCACCTTCGACCAGGTCACGCTCCTGCTCAACGGCATCGACATCGGCAATCCCCAGACAGGACACTTATCGGCAGACTTCCCCGTCAGCATCGGCGACATCGAGCGCATCGAGGTGCTCGAAGGCGCGGCCAGTCGCGTCTATGGCGGACAGAGCTTCGGAGGAGCCATCAACATCGTTACGCGACACGACAAAGGGCAGACGGCCGACCTTGCAGCTGAGGGCGGTTCGTTCGGTACCGCTATGGGCGAGGCTCGCCTTTCTCTTACGACAGGCAAGGTGTCGAACCGCATCAGCGGCGGAGGCGGCAGGACTGATGGCGGCACGCAGAACAGTTCCTGGCAGAAGGGACAGCTCTACTATCAAGGCGACTACGAGAGCGACGACCTGAAGCTCGACTGGCAGTTCGGCTTTTCGAAGAAGAACTACGGCGCCAACACCTTCTACAGCGCCGCCTATCCCGACCAGTACGAGCGCAACCAACGCCTCATGACCAGCGTTGATGCTGAGTATAGAGTGAAGAGAGAAGAACGAAGAGTGCAGAATAAAAGTAACTATTTGAAGAACGAGACAAACTCTAATCCTTCACTTCTCACTCTTTGCTCATCAGTCTTCTGGAACCGTTCCTACGACAACTTCGAGCTGATTCACGGTTCGACATTCGGCGAGAACTTCCATCGCTCGGACGTCTTTGGCATCAAGGTTGGCGGTCACTTCGACTGGGCATGCGGCAGGACGGCAGTCTCAGCACTCATTCGCCACGAAGACATCCTCAGCACGAACCTCGGACGCGACCTTGAGCCCGAGAACTATGTCAGCGTGCAAGGGCCTGGTTCGGGTGGCGACGGACCCAACTACACGCGCTCCGACGGCCGCACCACCACTTCTTTCTCCCTGGAGCACAATGTGTTGTTGCCGCATTGGACGTTCTCTGCTGGCCTCATGGCAAGCCGTACTTCCGGCATCGGCCACAGCTTCCGCTTCTACCCGGGTGTCGACATCGCCTGGCGACCCGCGTCGCGCTGGAAGCTTCTCTTCTCCTATAATAAAGGTTTCCGTTTGCCCACCTTCACCGAACTCTACTACAAGAGTCCCACCCATGAAGGAAACCGCGGTCTCAAGCCCGAGCACAACCACTCCTTCTCGCTTGGCGGACAATATGCGACACAAGGTCTGAGCGCATCCGTCCGCGGCTTCTACCATCGTGGCACACAGATGATTGACTGGGTGATGTATGCGCCCGATGACATCTACCATACCGCTTCGTTCGACCTCGACAACCTAGGTGTGCAGGTTCAAGGAAAGGCGTCCTTCCCGGAACTCATGAAGCACGACACCTGGGTGAAGACCGCCAGCATCGGCTACACATATATCCATCAGAACAAGCATGATGCCGAGAACGTCTGCAAGAGCAACTATGCAATGGAGTACCTGCGGCATAAGTTTGTGGCGAGTGTGACACATCGCATTCTGAGCGTGAATAGTGAAAAGTTAAAAGCGAAAAATGAGTTGTTGTTGTCGTGGGATGTGCGTTGGCAGCAACGAGTGGGCAGTTACGTGAGCGACGGCCAGCTGTTTGGCTATCATCCCTATTGGACGATTGATGCCAAGCTGCAATGGGATACAGCTCGCTACAACCTCTATGTTCAGGCCACTAACCTTACCGACCATCGCTATCGCGACCTTGGTGCTGTGCCGCAACCCGGTTTCTGGGTGATGGCAGGCGCAAGACTGAAGGTCGACCTTGCGAAGACATTCAGCAGAAAGTGACAGGTAGCCGCTGCTGCCTTTGCGGCAGCGGCACCTCTTCTTCCCCGCAAGGAAACAAACAAGCACGTGCTTAGTTGGCCAACGACGCGTGCTTAGTTGGCTAACGACGCGTGCCTAGTTGGCTAACGACGCGTGCCTAGTTGGCTAACTTCGCGTGCTTAGTTTCCCAGCATCACATGCAAGTAACATGTTACTTGTTGCCTGAAACTCCCCTTTTTTCACTTTTCCTCCATTCATTCTTTTCTTCTTTCATTTTTTCTTCGTATCTTTGCAGTCGAATAGACATGCACAGATCCACAGAACCATGAATGTGAAACGATATATTGCCACCATCCTTCTCTCGGCCTGCTGGTATCTTTGCAGTCGAATAGACATGCACAGATCCACAGAACCATGAATGTGAAACGATATATTGCCACCTTCCTTCTCTCGGCCTGCTGCCTGATGGCGCTGCCCTATACACTCGTCATCGATGCCGGTCACGGAGGTAAAGACCCGGGTGCTCAGAGCAAGACGGCGAAGGAAAAGAACATCAATCTGGCCGTGGCCCTTGCTTTCGGCAAGCTGGTGGAACAGAACTGCAAGGATGTGAAGGTGGTATATACGCGCAAGACTGATGTCTTTGTCGAGCTGGACGAACGCGCCAACATCGCCAACCGCGCCAAGGCCGACCTCTTCATCAGCATACATACGAATGCCACGGCTGCCAAAGTGGGACCTCGTGGAACGGAGACTTACACCTTGGGTATGCATCGTGCCGCCGACAATCTGGCTGTCGCCAAGCGCGAGAACTCCGTCATCACGCTCGAGAAAGGCTACGAACAGAAGTACGAAGGCTTCGACCCGAACTCCAGCGAAAGCTACATCATCTTCGAGCTGATGCAGGACAAGAACATGGAGAGCAGCGTCAAGCTGGCTGGACTCATACAGAAGCAGTTCAAGACCAGCGCAAAGCGCGTGGACAAGGGCGTGCATCAAGCCGGCTTCCTCGTGCTCCGCGCCACCAGCATGCCCAGCGTGCTCATCGAGCTCGGCTACATCAACAACCCCTCCGAAGCGACCTACCTCACCTCCACAGCCGGGGTGAACGCACTCGCCAAGAGCATCTACAACGCTTTCGTGGCATATAGGAAGTGAGAAGCAGACCATCCCCTTGCCTCCCTCAAAGGGAGGGTGTTAGCTTCCCCTTCGGCCGCCGACCTTTGGTTCTCCCCCTATAGAGGGGACTTAGAGAGGGTCTTTGAGGCTTTCAAATGGTAAATGGTTAAATGATCAAATGGTAAATGATCAAATGGTAAATGGTTAAATGATTAAATGGTAAATGTGAGGTGAAGACTGAAATCAAGATAGGACTCATGGGCGTGATAGCCCTCGTTGCACTCTTCTTGGGCATCAACTTCCTGAAGGGTGTCAACCTTTTCAAGACAAGCGAAGTGTACTACATCACTTTCAGCAACACAAAAGGTCTGACGAAGAGTAGTGCCGTCTATGCCGACGGCTTCAAGGTGGGCATCGTGAGCGACATAAACTACGACTACCGGCATCCCGGAGAGGTGGTAGTGGAAATCAGCGCCGACAAGGGCCTTCGCATCCCGAAAGGCAGTTCGGCTCAACTCGATGAAGCCGTCTTGGGCGGTTGCACCCTGAACATGCTGCTTGCCACCAACCTGACCGATGCCTATCATCCGGGCGACACCATCAAGGGCAACGACGTGAGCGGACTGATGGCCAAGGTGGGCGGAATGGTGCCCCAGCTGGAACTTGTCGTGGCAAAGGTCGATACGCTCGTGGCTACCCTCAATATGTTGCTTTCCAACCCCAACCTGCCCCTCATCATTCAGAATGCAGAGCTCGTCACAGAGAACCTCAACAAAAGCACCGAGCAACTGAACACCCTGCTGCGAAACGACATCCCCAAGATGACGGACACCTTCACCCAAGCAGGCAAGAACGTGTCCCAGCTGACCGATAAGATGAATCAGCTCGACTTGCAGGCCACGCTCGATAGCGTCAACCAGACCATCAGCAGCGTGCACAACATGATGGAGCAGATGCAGAACCCGAGCGGCACTTTGGGCAAACTGATGTCCGACCCGTCGATATACGACAACCTCAACCATACTGTTCAGAGTGCCGACAGCCTCGTCACCGACCTCAAAGCACATCCCAAGCGCTATGTCCACTTCTCCGTCTTCGGGAAGAAGGATAAGTGATTGAAGCTTTGGAATCTTAATCAGCCACGGACTTCTTTATTCCTTGCAGATATCTTGAATGACAAGTCCCGCCAACGTCATGCCGAAGATGGCTGTGATGTGGGCGAGGGAGCCGTTTGTCTGCACTTTGCGGAAGGTCTGACTGCCGTCCTGCAGGGCTTTGCCGCGGTTGGGCAAAGGCTGTTCTTCGCTGTGTACACAAAGGAACTTGTGGGCCGGGAAGCGTTTGCTTCGCCGCATCGCCGACCGCATCGCCGCAGCCAGCGGGTCGCCCTTCACCTTCCAGAACTCCGAGACACGCACTTTCGTCGGGTCGATGCGAAGAGCAGCTCCCATGGAAGAGAAAAAAGCCCCCTCCCTGCTTCCCCTTTGGGGGAGTGCTTTATGCAGCGAGGCGGTGGCATTGTGGCACTCCCCCAAAGGGGGAGCGGGGAGGGGGCTGGGACTTGTGGCCTTCATGATGAGACTTATCTTGTCCTTCAGCGAGTCGATGGCATCGATGACGTAGTCGTAGCTCTCTATGTGGAACTCCTCGGCTGTCTCTTCGCTGAAGTTCTTCTGCAAGGCAACAACTTCTGCCTCCGGGTTTATCTCAAGTAATCGTGTCCTTAATGCTTCCACCTTCGGTTCGCCGATGGTTTTGGTGGTTGCCATCAGCTGCCGGTTGCAGTTTGTGACGCAGACCACATCGCTGTCCACAAGTGTCAGATGCTCGATGCCTTCGCGCACCAGGCATTCGGCACACCAGCTTCCCACGCCGCCAACGCCAAAGATGATGACGCGCTTCTCTCGGATTCGTTCCATCGCATCGGCACCAAGCAGCAGCTCTGTCCGGTTGAATAAATCTCCGTTCATTTGAGTGTAAACCTTGTAATTCGAGGATAAAGTTAAGGCTTTTTTCACAAATATGAGTCATTTTCCCCCGCATTTGTAGTTTTTTCGACGCTTTATGCTCTGTTTGTTGACATTTTTGCGTAACTTTGTCTACACACATTAGTACATTATTTAATTATATAAGTCAAATAACATGCAGAACATCTTTTCGTTGGAAGGCAAGAATGCCTGGATTACGGGAGCCTGTTACGGCATCGGTTTCAGCATCGCAAAGGCTTTTGCAGAGGCTGGCATCAAGAACATCATTTTCAACTGTCGCAGCCAGGAGGCGATGCAACGCGGACTGGACAGCTACCGCGAGGCCGGCATCGAGAACGTGAAAGGCTACGTCTGCGACGTGACCGACGAGCAGGCTGTGAAGGAACTTGTAGAGAAGATTCATGCCGAGGTGGGACAAATTGACATCCTTGTCAACAATGCCGGCATCATCAAGCGCATCCCCATGCACGAGATGAAGCGCGAGGAATTCCAGCAAGTCATTGACATCGACCTCGTTGGGCCGTTCATTTGTTCGGCAGCAGTCGTGCCGGAGATGATGGAGCGCCGCGAAGGGAAAATCATCAACGTCTGCTCGATGATGTCGGAGCTTGGGCGTGAGACGGTAAGTGCCTACGCAGCAGCCAAGGGCGGCCTGAAGATGCTGACGCGCAACATCTGTTCGGAGTACGGCGAATACAACATCCAATGCAACGGCATCGGCCCTGGATATGTGGCCACGCCGCAGACAGCTCCTCTTCGTGAACGCCAGGCTGATGGCAGTCGTCATCCCTTCGATGCGTTCATCTGTGCCAAGACGCCTGCAGGTCGCTGGCTTAACCCCGAGGAGATAGGCGGCCCAGCTGTGTTCCTGGCTTCGCACGCCTCGGATGCAGTCAACGGACACATCCTCTATGTCGATGGCGGCATACTGGCTTATATCGGGAAACAATCGTAGTACTAATTCATAATTCATAATTGACTTACGTCGAGCTAAAGCTTCATAATTCATAGTTAAGTGCGGTAGCAAACTCTTCATTTTTCGTTTTTCATTCATACTAAGGATGGAACAGGTGTTCAGTTATATCATCAATCTTGGGGCGTCGGTCATGATGCCCATACTCTTTACCATCATTGGCCTTTGCATCGGCATGAAGTTCGGAAAGGCTTTGAAGTCAGGCCTCTATGTGGGTGTTGGCTTCGTGGGTCTCGGCATCGTCACAGCCTTGCTGACAAACAACTTTGGGGGTCCGCTTTCCGAAATCTCGCGCCTGTACAATTTGCAGCTTGGCGTGTTCGACATGGGTTGGCCTGCCGCTGCTGCCGTGGCCTACAACACAGCTGTGGGAGCACTCATCATACCGATTTGTCTGGGTGTGAACTTCCTGATGCTCATCACCAAGACCACCAGAACTGTGAACATCGACCTTTGGAACTACTGGCATTTCGCCTTCATCGGAGCCGTAGCCTATTTCGTCATGGGCGAAAGTCTGGCTTGGGGTTATTTTGCAGCAATCGTCTGCTACATCAACACGCTGGTGATGGCCGACCGGACGGCAACCAAGTTCCAAGGCTACTACGAGGGCATGGATGGCATCTCCATTCCGCAGCCTTTCGTGCAGAGTTTCACTCCCTTTGCGATGCTTGTCGGCAAAGGGCTCGACCTGATTCCGGGGCTCTCCAAGTTCGACATCGATGCCGAGGGGATGAAGAAGAAGTTCGGTGTGCTGGGCGAGCCGCTGGTGCTGGGTGTCATCGTCGGAGCGCTGATAGGAGCATTGGCGCAGCTCGACATCAAGAAGATACTCTTCCTGGGTGTCACGATGGGAGCTGTGATGGAACTCATTCCGCGCATCACAAGACTGTTCATCGACGGTCTGATGCCCATCTCGGAGAAGACGCAAGAGGTGGTGAAGAACTCCGAATTGTTTAAGACGAAGTTCAAAATCAAGAAGATATACATTGGTATGTCGCCGGCCCTGGTGATTGGCCATCCCACCACACTTGTCGTAAGTCTGTTGCTCATTCCTGTTACTCTGGGTGTTGCCGTCATCCTGCCGGGCAACGAGTTCCTGCCCTTGGCCTCGCTTGCAGGTCTGTTCTATGTGTTCGTGATGGTGCTGCCCTACACGAAGGGAAATGTCGTGAAGACCTTCATCGTCGGACTGATAGCGCTGGTCGTAGGACTGTACTTCGTGACGGACATGGCTCCGGCCTTTACGCAAGCAGCCCATGCTGTGTTCGAGCAGACGGGCGACAATGCCGCCAAGATTCCCGAGGGCTTCGAGGCCGGCGCACTCGACTTTGCCTCCTCTCTCTTCGGCTGGGTCATCTACAAGTGCGTGAACAACCTCCAATGGATTGGTGCGGCTGTGCTGTCGGCATTTACGCTGGGCATGATGTACTACAACCGCCGCTGTATCGTCGCCGACGAAGCAAACGACAACAATTGAAACAACGATGTTCCATACATTATTATATATAGTTATCCTGGAAGCGCCTAGCGCTTATTTCGGAAGCGCCTCGTGCTTATTTCGGAAGCGCCTCGCGCTTATTTCGGAAGCGCCTAGCGCTTATTTCCACGGAGTTATTCTCGGACTTCCAGACAGAATGAACGACAATTAACTAATCGATAATCCGACGACCAACTAACTGCAATCCGACTACCAACTAACCACAATCCGACAACCAACTAACCACAATCCGACAACCAACTAACCACAATACGACAATGAAGAAAACAATCTTAATCCTGATGCTTATGGGAAGTCTTACACCTGCTTTTGCCCAGCAGAAGATGAATTTCCAGAAGGCTTGTCACCCCGATGATGTGAAGCACTACGACACTCAGACTCTGCGCGACCGCTTCGTGATGGAGAAGGTGATGGCAGCCGACGAAATCAATCTGACCTATTCGATGTACGACCGTTTCATTTTCGGCGGAGCAATGCCCGTCACGAAGGAACTGAAGTTGGAAACCGACCCTCAGCTCCGTGCCGACTACTTCATGCGTAACCGCGAGCTGGGTATCATCAACACCGGCGGCGAAGGGTCGGTCATCGTCGACGGCCAGGAATATCCCCTCGGCTATCGCGAAGCCCTCTATGTGGGTCGCGGATGGCTTGGCAAGGACAAGGACGGCAAAGACATCGATTCGAACCGCGAGGTCATCTTCCGTTCGAAGGATGCCAAGAATCCTGCGAAGTTCTACCTAAACTCGGCCACAGCCCATCATCATTACAAGACACAATGGATTACGCTGGACGGCCGCAAGAACGGCAAGATACAGAGCCTCAAGGCCACCGTCACCGGACCGCTTGGCACCCTGGCCGAGTCGAACCAGCGCACCATCTACCAGCTCATCGTCAACACCTCGCTCGAGGAAGGTCCCTGCCAGTTGCAGATGGGACTGACCCAACTGCAGGAGGGTAGCGTATGGAACACGATGCCGCCCCACACCCATGGCCGTCGCGTAGAAGCCTACTATTACTTCAATGTGCCTGAGGGTCAGACCGTGAGCCACATCATGGGCGAGCCGCAGGAGAGTCGCGTGGTATGGCTGCACAATGAGCAGGCCATCATGTCGCCCGAATGGAGCATCCATTGTGCAAGTGCAACGTACTACTACACCTTCATCTGGGGCATGGCAGGCGAGAACCTGAACTACAACGACAAGGATGTCATTCAGGTAGGAGACTTACGATAGGCTGGTGAGGTCAGACCTTGCCGGACTACCACTTGTCGCGGGTCTGAATATCGTCGTTCCAGCGATGGTCCTTCGGGAAGGGCTGTCCTCCCCAAGCTTTCACCTGCGTCCACGGCTGCGGAGCATCGGCCCAGAAAGGATGGTTGGCAGGCAGGCCCAGCGGCATGAACATCATGGAGGTCATGTAGAGCGAGCCGTTGTTTGTGTACCAGTCGGCCACATCGGGCTGTGAGCCGCAGAAGCCGATGGTCAGGAAACCGGCATCGTTGAAGTTCTCCTGTGCATCGAACATCCGGTGCAACACCTTAGTCAGAGCGGCCCGAACCTGCCCGTTCGTCAGCTCGGCAGGCAGTTTCTCGTACCAGGCTATCAGCGCCAACGGCTGCATAGCTGCCAGTCGGTAGGTGATGGAGCGGCCGAAGACGGGGAAGGTGCCTTCGGGAGAGATGAAGCGCTCCAAGATGAGCGCATACCTCTGTGCACGCTTCAGGGCGCGGTCGTGGTACTTCTGATAGTCCAGACGGGAACTCTTCTTGGAGTCAATCATCGCCTGGAGCGTCTCGAGGTACATGGGGTGGAACACGAAGCTCGAGTAGTAGTCGAAGGCAAAGTTCGGGCCGTCGGCATACCAACCGTCGCCCACATACCATTCCTCCACCTTCCGGCAAGCCATGTTGACGCGGTACTCGTCGAACTGAGCACCGGCCTTTGCCAGCAGACTCTCGATGGTCGATGAGAAGAGGAGCCAGTTGGAGTAGGGCGGGTCAATCTTTCGCAGCGACTGGAACTCCTTGATGTATCGTTGTTTGGTCACTTCGTCGAGAGGCATCCACAAGGTGTCCCAAGCACGGAGGAACGATTCGGCGATAAAGGCGGCATCCACCAGATTCTGTCCCGACTTGCCCCAGCACAGATAGTCGGGCGAGGCTGGGTCGACAGCATTCCTGTAGGCTGCCAATGCCCACTCCCTTAGCTGCTTGCGTTGCAGGCCTTCGGCTGTCTCGTCGTCGGGAAGCGTTAGCCAAGGGGCAATGCCCGTCATCAGTCGGCCGAATGTCTCCATGTAGACTACGCTTCGGTCGCGATTGTCGAACGAGGGCGAGAACTCGGTCTTCATGTTCTTCTGCAACTCACCTTTGGCCATGTTCTCGAGAACAGGCTGAGCCATCTTATATGCCAGCGAGCACCAGTATTCACGGTCGGTCTGCTCTGCCGGCTTCGTTTTCTTGGCAGCTTGCAGAGGCAACAGCAGCGCGAGGACTGCTGTCAGTACGAATAGCTTCTTAGTCATTTTGTTATGTTGTATGTGAGCGGTCGACGCAGGTTATTCATAAATTCATCGATGACAGTCTGCCACTGAGCCTCGGAGCAGACATCATAAAGGCTCCATGCTGAGCCGAAGTAGTAGGTGTAGGGTGCTCCCTGATAGTGGTTCACGATGCCGATTGCATGGTTCAGTTCGCCCTTCAGCACCTTGGTCTTGTTCACGCCATTGGGGAACAGCGTTGCCACATAGACTTGCGACTGATGCAGGTCGGGTCGGTCGGTCGGGTCGGCATAGCGAACATAGTTCTTGCCCAGGGCGATTCCCTCGTCGCCATGCAGGACGACACCAGCGGCCAAGGCTGTCGGCTGTTCGAGGCCGTCGTACCAGACTGTCATGCGGTTGAAGTGCGAACCTTTGTCCAGACTAATCAGCCGATGCTCGGTGATGCCGTCGGCAGTAGTGCCGTAGGTCAGCTCGGCTGTGAATCTCAGAGGGCCGTTGTCGTGTATCCGACAGGTCTTGTAGCAGTAGGGGAACACCAGCTTTCCGTCGTTCATCAGGGCAGGCGCTCCACATCCCAGCGAGGGACCTACGCCATAGGCATCCATGCCGTTGCCATGATCCAGGTGGAACGAGGTATTGCGGTCTATCTCAGCAAGTGCCACCTTCTGTCCTGCTTTTCGCAGCGAGTCCTCCATCATGTTTCCTTCGCGGTCTTTCATGTAGCGTTCCTCCACCACCAGTTCGGGCGTATTCTTCACCCACACATCGATGCCGAACGAGCGTTCGCCAGTCTTCTGCAGGGCCGGACCATAGAGGCGATAGGCCGAGCGGTCGTTCTCCCAGGCCAGGTCGTCCTTGCGGATAGGGTAGACCTTGCCTCTGGCGTAAGCCTTGGGTGCCGAGGGCTTGCCTTTGCTGATGCAGAATGAAGCTTTTCCGTGAGGATGAACCGACACGAAGAGCAACAGCTTCCCGTCGAAAGTCTTCTGACAGTCAACCTCTTGTCCGGCCATGTTCTCTATCACAATCGGCTCGTCGGGACTGATGCCCAGCTGAGCGCAAACCTTCTGCAAGTCCACTTCAGCCACCTCCTGTCGCTGCCTGTCGCTCTCGTTCTGGAAGGTCAGGGTGAGCTTCCCCGTCTGCAAGTATCTGCAGTATTCGCAGGCAGCCAGCAGAAAAGCACCGACCCCGAAGTTAGCCTGACTGTTTGCATCGACCGTCTGTCCCGGGATGGCCCGTTCGCCGATGGGTTGCACATAGCCCACCTTTCCGTCCGCTTGCAGCGCCACTTCGGAGAGGTAATGCCAGGCTTTCTCTATGGCGGCAGCATACATGTTCCTCGGCAGGTAGCCGTTGTTGACGCCCCAGAGCAGGCCATAGCAGAAGAAAGCTGTGCCGGAGGTCTCGAAGCCAGGAGCATGTTCTGTGTCCATCATCGACCGTGTCCAATGTCCCTGAGGCTGCTGCAGTTCCTTGACAGCCTGAGCCAGCCTGACGAACTTCTCTGCGAAGAAAGGCTGGTGGCGATAGTCCTTAGGCATGTCCTGCAACACTTTGGCAAGGCCTGCCAGCACCCATCCGTCGCCGCGAGCCCAGAAATCCTTCTTCCCGCTGACGGTAGTGTGCTTGGGGTAGACATACTTCCCATCGCGGAAATAGAGGCCAGTCGCATTGTCGAGCATGATGCTGTCGCTGAAGCAAAGGTTCTCGTAGAGCTTGTCCAGATACTTTGTGTCGCCTGTCAGCCGGTACATCTTCGTCATCACAGGCATCACCATATACAGGGCATCGGCCCACCACCAGTAGTCGTTGGCTCTCGAGTCGGCCTCGTAGCCCATCACTTCTTTGGCGCGCGCCACTTTCTGCTCCGACTTCTTGCCTGCTTCGTCCAGATTGTAGAGGTCGATGTAGGTCTGGAAGCAGATTTGCCAGTCGCCGAAGAGCACATAATCCTGTCCTTCGCCGTACTGCCGGTATTTCCATTTCTTCGAATCGGATTCTGTGGCACCTTGCCAATGGTTGTGTTCAGCCCAACGGATGCTGTATTCCAGCATCTGCCGGTCCTTCAGCAGGTGATACACTTCCATATTGCCTGTATGGTAGGCCGCATGGTCCCAGAAGGCTCGAACCTCAGCGGGATTGTTGGCCTGCCAGTAGGTGTTTGCCTTTCGGATGAGGTCTTTCACTTGGTCGGCAGTCCATTGTTTTGCCTGTGCGCTCATAGCCGAAAGGACTGCCATCAAAATCAGTAAATGTTTCATGGTATGATTGGTAAGTCGTTCTATTTCAGTTCTACAACTGTGATGCCGGCACCTCCGAACTGAACATGCTCATCGTGGAAGGAGGCAATGCCCGGGATGGTGTTCAGGTATTGGCGGATGGCTTGGCGAAGGGCTCCTGTGCCTGTGCCGTGGAGGATGCGGACGCGGGAAGCGTTGACCAGCAGGGCATCGTCGATGAAGTAGGTGACGGCTTGCAGGGCTTCGTCGGCTCGCATGCCTCGGACATCTATCTCCTGCCGGAAGTCGAGATGCTTCTGTCGGATGCTGTCTTGTGTCTGTCGGCTTACGATTACGGTCTGCTTTGCCTCGCCGTTAGTTGTCTGCCCACCGTTCTCCCCTCCTTTGGAGGGGTTGGGGGAGGCTTCCAGTCGTTTGAGGTCCACCAGCGTTCGCATCACTCCGAAGGTGACAGTAGCCTGTTTGCCCTTGATGGCTGTGATGGTGCCGACGGAAGTCTGTCCCTTGATGCGGACGTGAGAACCCACATCAAGACCCTCTAAATCTCCCTTAAAGGGAGACTTTTTTCCCTCCCCCTGCAAGGGGGAGCTGGAGGGGGTCTGGGAGTTAGAGAGGGGTTGCTCTTGTTCTTTTCTCTTTGCCGCTTGCCTTTCCTGATGCCGCTTCCTGCGCTCTTCTATCTGCTTGCGCTTCTTTTCCACATAGGCATCAAGCTCCTCCTGACTCATCTGTCCCACCTCTTCGCGGAAGGTCTGCAGCTGCTGACGGGCAGAGCGTGTACGCTCCTTATCTGCCTGAGCCTCTTTGATTTCGCGGATGGTGTTCTCAATCTGAGCATTGGCAGCAGCGATAATCTTGTCGGCTTCAGCCTTCGCTTCGCGGATGATTTCCTTGCGCTTGCCTCGCAACTCCTCTATCTCCTTCTCGTAGTGTTCGATGGTCTGCACCATCTGCTTCTCCTGCGAGTGAATCGTCTGCCGTTTGCCTTCCCAGTAGCGTTTGTCGCGGGTGATGTCGAGTAGGTACTTGTCGGCGTTGACGTACTCACGACCCACAAGCTCTGTGGCATCGGCAATCACATCCTCGGGGATGCCTATCTTGCGGGCAATCTCCACGGCAAAGCTGCTGCCCGGGTTGCCTATCTGCAACTGGAAGAGCGCCGCCATCTTCTGTCGGTCGTAGAGCATGGCACCGTTCACCACTCCCGGCGTGTCCTCGGCAAAGTGCTTGAGGTTCTGGTAGTGAGTCGTGATGACGCCGAAAGTTCCCTTCTCCACGAAACGCTTCAGGACAGCCTCGGCAATTGCGCCGCCGATGGTTGGTTCTGTGCCGCCGCCGAACTCGTCTATTAATAATAATGTAGAGGGTGTGCAGCCGGCCATCATGCGCTTCATGTTGAGCAGGTGGCTGCTGTAGGTGCTCAGGTCGTCCTCGATGCTTTGCTCGTCGCCGATGTCGATGAAGATTTGGCTGAAGATGCCAGCCCTCGAGCCGTCGGCCAATGGGATGGGCAGTCCGCATTGGAGCATGTATTGCAGCAGGCCAACTGTCTTGAGGCAGACACTCTTGCCGCCGGCATTCGGTCCGCTGATGATGAGGATGCGTTGCCGCTTTGTCAAGGCGATTGAGAGCGGCACAATCTTCCCAGGACCCTCTAAATCTCCCTTAAAGGGAGACTTCTTGTTCTCCCCCTTTAAGGGGGAGTTAGAGAGGGTCTTCAACTTGGCTTCCAAGAGCGGATGTCGGGCATCGAACCAGTCGATGAGGGGCGTGGAATAAATCTCGGGCGAGCGTCCCTCGATGGCTCTTGTTAGCTGATATTTGGCGAGCAGGAACTCGATGTCGGCCAGGAACTCGAAGCCTCGCAGCAGCTCCTTAAGGTTGGGTCGCAACTGCTCGGTGAACTCGCGAAGGATGCGGATGACTTCCCGCTTCTCCTCTGCCTCCAGTTCGCGGATGCGGTTGTTGGCCTCCACCACTTCAGTTGGCTCGATGAAGACCGTCTTGCCCGTCGCACTCTCGTCGTGAACGATGCCCTTGATGCGTCGCTTCAAGGCCGGTGCCACAGGGATGACCAGTCGGCCATCGCGCATGGCTGGCGTGACATCCTTCTCCACAAGTCCTTCAGCCTGAGCAGACTTGAGGATGTTTGTCAAAGTTCTGCTGACGCTGCCTTCGGCTTTCTTCAGTTCATGTCGGATAGTCAGAAGTTCCCGACTTGCCTCGTCCTTGATGCGTCCGTACTTGTCGAGCATCTGCTCCAATCGGCGGGTGATGTTGGAGAAGGTGAAGACGCCTTCGGCAAGCTTCTCCAAAGCCCCCTCCCCGCTCCCCCTTTGGGGGAGTGCCTTGTCTTCGCTTGGAGCTTCCCGGATGACTTTAATCCAAGCATGGAGGGTTCGAAGGGTTCGGAGCAGTTCCCAGACCGATTGTTCTTCGAGGTAAGCGCCTTCGATGCGGATGCGATGGACTTCGCCTCGCAGGTCGAAGAAGTCCTGTTCGGGTTGCTCGGTGGAGGTCTGCAGGATATAGCTCAGCTCGGATAGCTGCTGATGGAGTGTCGTGACGGCCACATGGTCGGCTACGAACTGCATGGCATCCACCTTCTCATGCCCCAAGGGACTGAGACAGTAGCCGTGCAGCATCGCACGTATTTCGTTGAATCCTATCTTTTCTTCTAAAGACATATTTGGTCGTTTGGTCGTTTAGTCGTTTGGGAAAGTAACCGATGGTAGTTCTGTAATTATACCTAAACAACCAAACGACTAATCTCCCAAACGACCAACTTTTATTTCAGGTTCTTCTCCGGATACATTGTGTTCCACCATGTTGGGTCGTCCTGCAGCCAGCGGGCGAACCAGGCCATGATGCTGTCGTGCCAACGGATGCGCTTGTTGTAGTTGAGGATGTGGTGGTTCTCGCCTTCTACGGTGATGAAGGCGCACTCGCGACCAAGCAGCTTGAGGGCCGTGAACATCTGGATGCTCTCGTTGATGGGCACGTTGGTGTCAGCGCCGCCATGCATGAAGAGGATGGGCGTGTGCACCTTGTCGGCATTGAAGAGCGGAGCATGACCGCTATAGAGCTCCATATTGTTCCACGGGTAGGAGTGTGCTGCGGAGGTCGTGCTGTAAGTGTAGCCCCAATAGCCATAGCCCCAATAGCTCGCAGGATTACTGATGCCGGCATGGCTCATGGCAGCGGCGAAGATGTCGGTCACGGTCTGCAGGTACATCGTCATGAAGCCGCCGTAGCTGGCTCCCATGCACCCCACCTTGTCGGCCTTGACGAAGGGATGTTCCTTGCAGAATTGCTTGGTGCCCTGAATGATGTCGTCGGCTGTATAGTCGCCGTAGGCATTGACATGTCGCGAAGCAAACTCCTGTCCGAAGCCGCTGCAGCCCGAGGGCTGAATGAGGTAAACCACATAGCCCATGGCAGCCCATTCCTGGAAGTTGTAGTAGCTGTCGAGGAGTCGTCCCACGGGCGAGCATCCGCCGTAGTAATAGACGAGCATGGGGTACTGTTTCGTCTCGTCGAAGAAGGGCGGCAGGAAGTAGCAGCCGTAGATGGTGTCGCCGCGCTCGGCCTTGAAGTTCCAGTCGTGGCATTCGCCCAACTGTATGTCTTTCAGTCGGGTAGGGTTGAGGTCGCAGAGCACACGCTCCTTGCCGGTCTTGAGGTCGCGCAGCCAGCAGCGGTCGGTGCTCATGCTGCTCTCGCCGATGTAGGCCAGGAGAGGCTTCTCTTCGGCAAGGCTGAAGCTGCTATATATATAAGGTTCGGAGAGAAAGACCCTCTCTATCTCCCCCTTAAAGGGGGAGGACTCCCTCCCTTTAAGGGAGGGGTTGGGGGTGGGTCTGGGATTGATGCGGTAGAGGCTCTTCAGGTCGCGGTTCTCACAGAGGGCATAAATCATGCCATCCTGTTCCGACCATTGGTAAGATGCAACGGAGGGGTCGAAGTCGCGCGTCAGACAGCTTACTTCCTTGGTTTCGAGGTTGATGAGGAACAGCTCGTACTCGTAGCTGCTGGGTATCTTGTCTTTTGGAAGTGTGTTGCCTATGCCGCCGAGCGCTTCAGGGCTGCCTGTGAGAGATACATATTTCCCGTCGGGCGAGAACTGGAACGAACCGATGAAGCCATCGTGGCGAACCAGTGTGTCGGCCTGTCCGGTCTTCGGGTCGAGCAGAAGCAGGTCGGTGAACTCGAAGGGCCGTTCCGTCAGCTTTTCCGTGCGGATGGAGACGAGGAAGCGGCTGGCGTCCTTGTTCGGAACGACATAGACATTGCGTGCGCCCTTGGTGATGGGTGTTGTGATGCCCGTCTCGATGTC
>CADCCR010000094.1 GCA_902799985.1 uncultured Bacteroidales bacterium
ACTCCCCCTCGGGGGAGACGGAGAGGGGTCGCTTTCGGAAGCGCCCCGTGCTTATTTCGGAAGCGCCCCGTGCTTATCTCGGAAGCGCCTCGCGCTTATCTCGGAAGCGCACGGCGCTTATTTCGGAGACCCCCACCAAACCTCCCCGAGGGGAGGCTTCCTTTGCAGTGACATCCACTCCCCCTCGGGGGAGACGGAGAGGGGTCACTTTCGGAAGCGCACGGCGCTACATGTCGACATCTATGGCGCCGCGATAGTTGTAGCTGGTGGTATAGGGATATTTGAGGTTGAACTGCTTGGTGGAGTACTTCATCTCCTCGGTGCCCAGCCCCTCCCCCTTATAGATGATGGCATAGGGCCTTAGGGTGATGATGGGATAAATAGGCACGCCTACGACGCTTCTCTGCCGTCCGCTGGCAGGGATGCTGAAGTTGAGGCGGAACTTGTAGTCGGCCGCCCGGATGGGCCCGTCCACATCGTTGGCCTTGAGCAGACTGACCTTGAGCTTCTTGAACTGCTGGACGTTCTTCGTGTCGACGAGGTCGACATAGACGCCTACCTCCCAAAGCCTTTGGGTGCACTCCACGCGCATCACGTCGGCAATGTGGTAGGTGTCGTAGAGCACGCCGTTGATGTCCTCGCGTGTGTCCTTGGCCTCGTTGACCGACTCCTGATAGGCTTCCAGGTGGATGACGACGGGGTCGCCTTGCTGCTTGCCTGCCTCCACCTGCTCGTAGCGCAGTTCATAGGTCTTCTGGTTGTCCTCGCAATAGATTGAAGGCACGAAGTGAAGCTCCACTCCCTCGGGCGAATCGTACTCGTACTCATAGACCACATCCGTTTTGAGTGTATAGTCCTGCTTTTTGCCTTCACTACTGTTGACGGGCACGAGGTCGACGTAATCGTAGTCCTCGATGTCGCCCCGATAGACTCGCATCACGGGGCGTTTGACACCGGAAGGCTCGAACCATCCGCTCCAAAGCCTGGAGAAACAGAGTTTGCGCCGATGGTGGACGGTTCCCTTCATGTCCTTGTCGTACGAGTAGGTGTAGGTGCCGTTGGTCTTCTTTGGGTTGATGCACGGTGTGAAATGAAGGGCGACGTCGAGGAATGTTTTCTCGAAGAGAGTATGGCGCCCGTTCCAGATGTTTTCGCCCATGAAGTCAACGAATGGTTCCCAATCGACCACAAAGGAAGCTTTCGACGTGACACGAGCGTCGGTAAGGCCTTCTGTACGGCTGGAATATATGACGGGTTCCACCTCATACTTGATTTCGCCCTTAAAGCCGAGTCCGATGTCCGCTCCTACACCGGTGTTACGAACTCCCACCATGACTCCCACGCCGGCGCGCAAAGTGAGCTCCATGCCCCCGGAGCCAATGAAAGAGACTTTCATGCTCTCCTCGCCTATGCTGATGCGTTCCTTGGTCTTCGTCTCCTTCTTTCCTTCGGTGACGACAGTGGTGCGCCAGACGTCGCTGGTCTGGGTCTGCGTGATGTTGACGAATCCTCCGAGAGTGACAGCCAACGACACGTCGAATCGGATAACGAAGGCACAGGGAACCGGACCTACCATGAAGGGAATGGCAAGAGTTTGGAGCTTCGGGCTGAATACAATCCTCCTTGCCTTCCCGAACTTCCCTAACTTAACCTCTCTGACATAATCGCAGTATTTTTTCAAATTATCTGGAGTGAGGTACACCATTTTGTCGCCGAGGACATCACCGATGTTCGCGTCAGCCGAAAACTGAACACCAGCCTTAAAGGTAACACGTCTGATAAGCTTCTCCTGAGACCACTGCTTGGATGTCTGTTTCTTCGTGTTCTCCTCGTAGTAGGATGTGATGATGTGCCTGTTTTCTTCCCTGGTTTCAGCCTGATTCGAGTATCCCAGCTCTGGAGCGTTGAGTTCGAACTTGTGTTCGATGACTGCCGTGGTGTCCTTTACTTCAGGTTGAGCACGCGTGACGCCTGCCTTAGCATCCTGTGCGGCATCGACGTATCGCCAGTCGATGACGCCGTGGCCGCCGGGTGCCAGCTCCATCGAAGTAGCTTCGGCATCGGCACGTGTGAAACGTCTGAGACCATGGTCCGGGGTATCGTCATTGGGGTCGAAAGGCACTACATCCACCACGTTCCCGTCGTCGTCGAAGAGCGTGTCCGGGACATATTCGTCGACGAAATACTCGGGCACCTGATATTCATTGAGGCTCATCTTGATGTCCAGCTCCTTGAATATCTCGTCCACGGTGGCACGGCCGAGCTTCACGGCATACATGCCGTTTGCCCGCTTCACCTCGAGGACACGATGGCCGAGGCCGTAGGGGAAGGTGCGCGAGTTGCCGGCAGAGATGTAGCCGCCTGCCTTGGGCACCCACTTCTCCGGTATGTTGTCGGCAATGTAGAGTGTGGAGTCCTGAACGCCAATGACATAGTTCAGCGCCTCGTCGGTGAAGGGCAATACGCCGGGATTGAACTCGTAGGTACAACGGACGAGACTGTCCTCGTAGGTGTAGGGTCTGCCCACTCCGCGCTCGTCCTCCGGAACAAGCGTATAGTCCTCCATGGTAAGGACACAACTGGTGAGCGTGGCCATCAGCAAGAGAATCAGCCACACATGGTGCGGGAAGTATCGATTGCTTTTCATAGTTCGGGACAGAATTATTCTATATTCAATATCAAAGGCTTAGACGGTGGGGCGCTGGTCTCGCCGTCGTAGGAGATGAAGACGGGAAACTGGTGGCGCTGCAGGGTCTTGCGGTCATAGAGCCAGAAGGTGAACTGCACGTCGGCATAGTCCTGGGTATCGGCATAGTCGTTGTAGATACGGAAGCGATAGAGCTGCTTGCTGCCAACCTTGATGGGGACTCCCACTCCACGGATGACATTACCGGCAAAGGCGGCAACCGTCATCTCCGGCGTCAAGGGCTGACCGCGGAAGCTGACATCGGCATAGACCACCATCTCGTGGGGATAGATGTTGTTCGGCATCACCCAGGGCTCCATCACATAAACGTCGAGCGTGTCGACCAATGCAACAGCGACGGAAGCGGCATAAAGACGTGCCCCGCCCCCCTGCACAGCTACCAGCGTGTCGTTGTGCAGGCTGACGATGTCCGGGTTGAGAGCTGTCCAATAGAGAGCCTTATTGTTGACGACGTCTGGCGCGAAGGACGGCTGCACGACGAACGTATCGCCCTCCATGACATAGACCGTATCGGGCTCGAACTGCATCTGCGTCGGCAACTGCGCCTCGCTGTCCGGCGTCACGTCTATCAGTCCGCAACCCGTCAGCAACAGGATTGTCGTCAGCATGCAACATGCAACATGCGAAAAGTATAGTCTGCTACGCATAGGCCTTCCCCTAATTCATAATTCATAATTCATAATTCATAATCTCTAATCCTTAATCTCTAATCCTTAATCTCTAATCCTTAATCCTCCTAACCACCACTGTATTCGAGTCCTCGCTCTGTCGGCCGTCGGCATACTTGATGCGAATGAAATACGTGGCCGACTCGCCCTCCTGAAGGAGTCTGTCGGTAAAGCTGCGTTCGTCCTTGGCAGCCGAAAGCAGGAAACGTGGCGACTTGTCCTCCGGTCCTTGCCGGAAGATGCAGAAGTACCATCGGCCGGGATACGTCGGTTCGGCATCCATCTCCCATGCCAGACGTGTCTCCTGCTTCTCTTTCAGATACTCGCCGTAGAGCTTCAGGGAGTGAGCAAAGACGGCTTCACCCTCCCACCTCACGCTATAGGCCAGGCTCATGCTGCGCACATCGGAATAAGACAGACTCTCGATGGCATATTCATATCGTGCCTCGCGGCTGTATTCCGGCTTGTCGTGGAGGGTCAGCACGTAGTCGTATTGTGCCAGCGAGTCAGCATCGCAGACACGCAGCAAGGTCCATTGCTTGTCGGTGTGCAGACGCCGCCACACGAGATGACGTTCCACGAAATGCTCGGCCGAACATATCCACTGCATGTGTATGCCAGCCGAGTCGACAGAAACACTGTCGATGTGTGCCACAGCCGGAGGCATCAGCGAGGGACGGATAACCTGGAGCACGTCGGAGTACTCGCCGATGTTTGTGCTGAAGTCTATCGCGCGTACCTTATAATATATATAGCGCTGGTTGGCCGTGACGTCCACGGTGTCCACGAAACAGTTTTCCGTCAGCTTCTCTTCGGTGGCAAGCACCCAGCGATGGGTAGTGTCGTTGGCGTATGCCACTTCGTAGTAGTCGATATCCGCATCTTCGGGGAGGTCCCACCGGAGGGTAATGGTTCCCTTCTCGGCATTACCTTCGGCCTGGAGATTGACAGGGGGAGCAGGTGCTTTCAGGTCCTCGAGTCGCAGCATCCTGGCCACCGAGTACCCTTCGTTTCTTGCTGTGTCCACGGCAACGGCTGCCACCATGCCTGTTGATAGTCCTGTCACGTCGATGCTGAGCACGCTGTCGGCAGGCGACTGTTCGGGACAAAGACGACGCCATGCACGCCGAGTATCTTTCTCGTGGTAATAGACAAGATGCCAGCCCACAAAGTCCGCCTCCATTGTGTCCTTGCGCAGATGGAAAGTGGCGAAGACACCTTTCGAGAGGTCGGTGGAGTCGCGTCGGTCGATGGTGATGAGGGAGATTTCGGGCGGCGAGGGAGGTGTGATGTCGCGCACCCAAACGCGATAGGGTTTCGTGGGCTCGGTGAGGTCGCCAAAGACGTCGTGAGCCAACAGACGATAGTCGTAGAGCCCGGGGTGCGGCACCTGGTCGCTCATCGTGCTAAGGCTGTCGGGCTGCCCGAAATCGTTGGGCGACATATCGACATAGGGCTTGTCGGTGATGCGCACCCAGCCGTCCGTGCCGGAAGCTTTCCCGTCAGAGCTCACCTCGCGTCGCTCCAGCTCGAAGGATGAGTACTTCCCGCGCTTCCACGTCAACATCACGGTGTTCTGGGCGATGGTGCTGTCGGAAAGCGAAACGACAAAAGGTTCGGGACGATATCGTTCGTTCTTCACTTCCGGCAGATGACCAGTACGGACGATAACTTGGCCAGTAGTGTCGACCTCCGATGGGCGGACGATATACTCGTAGGTCTTGCCGCGCTTGGCGGTATGGTCCACGAGACGCATAGCCAAGGCATCGGCCAGGTCGCGCCGCCACTCGGTTGTCAGCAATGCCAGTCCGAAGCGCATCTGCTGCTCCTGATAAATCTCATAGAGCGAGCCGAGTGTGCCGGGCGGGTTCTTGGTGGCTGTGGGGCGAATGCGATGTTCATCGTAGAGCAGGCCTGCAGCCATCATGGCAACGGAATCGGTGGTAGGATAATGCTGTCGGAACTGCTCGAGCGTAAAGGGGCGAAGGCCATGTGCCAGCGTGTCGGCCTGGAAGGGGTTGTCCTTGCTGTAGCGCAGGACATCCATGCCCACGCGGTTGAGATGCCGCCACGTTGCATAGTCCTCGGGAGCCCAGCGAAGCACGATGCTGTCGCCATAGGAACGAGCCAGCAGGTGCAGCTGCGTGTCGACGATGCCTACCTGCATCTGCGCGCTGTCCTCGGCCAGAGAGTCGCTGCCGAACACCGTTCCATCGGGCAGGTCGGCACGGGTCTCATCCCGCTCCTCTTGTGCCTTCAAAGACGTTACCGCCAAGGAGCAGAATAATAAATATATTATGGTTCGTTTGCTGAACATAAGCATTTCAACTGTTATTTAATTTCTTTTCCATAGGTGTCCCTTATCGTGCAGGAATTGATGCCACGCAAAGGCCATACGATTATGTAGTCTCTTTCGACTGTGCCACAATAGTTTTGCTTGGCATCCACGATGCTGCGCACCACCCAGTAGCGGCCTTTGCTGATATCATAGCCATTGACGCGATATGTCTTCACCTTCATTTGTATGATGGAATAGCCCATGTCTCCCACGAACCAGAACTTATCTCTCTGGTATCCCTTGTTGCTGACCAGACGATACATGAGCGGTTCGCCATACTCCTTCTCGGCTCTGCGATGCGTATTGCTCCAGAGGAAGCGGTTGGCCACCAAATCGGTGAGAGAGTAGTACATGTTGGCCGTAGAGCCATGTCCCCACGTACCGCCCCATATAAGCGGCAGCTGGTAATAGGCCAGTTCCAGCCGTTTGCCGTTGCGCGTCTGGGTGATATAGCAGCCCAGGTACTTGTCGTTCCAGCTCTTCACGTTGCTGATGCCTCCGGTCGGG
This sequence comes from uncultured Bacteroidales bacterium, assembly GCA_902799985.1. Taxonomy (GTDB): domain Bacteria; phylum Bacteroidota; class Bacteroidia; order Bacteroidales; family Bacteroidaceae; genus Physcousia. The sequence continues at coordinate 6,221 of CADCCR010000094.1, forward strand.
GTGTAGGCCTTGTCGTATTCTTTCAGCATATCGTTGGCTGCATTGTTCAGTTTTGTCTCGAAGCCGTCGCAAAGGTAATAGACGTCGCTCAGGTCGTTGATGAGGTTCTGGAACCGGTATTTGACGGTCGACGACGGATAGTAGTAGGACAGCCGGTTGTTGCCTCCGAGGACGTAGTTATAGTTGTGGTCGGCATAATAGGGCAACGGATAGGGAGTGATGCTGCTGTAATCGTCGTATTGATACCACGAGAGGTTGCGAATCTTCATGTAGTCGTAATAGCAGTTCCATCCCGAGTTGAGGGTACTGAGCTTACCTTCGTATTTGCCGCCTTTGTCGGTATAGATCAGCGACTGGGAGGTGGTGACGTAGCTGTTGAAGCGGTAGGTATCAATGCCATAGCCGCCCACGAACACCACGTTGCTCAGATAGGCAATGTACCAATAAGGGTCGCGCAGACGCAACAGCACATCGTTCTTCAGCATGGACCCCGCCTTTGCTGTAGTTCCGTTGAAGAGATTCAAGTCGCTCGCCGACGGCTGTTCCGTGCCGTTGTATTCTATTTTCATGGGAGCCATGCCCACGAAAGGTTTCTCGTAGGTCATCACTCTCGTTTCCCAATCGTCATCATCCCAAACATTCAGTTTCATGCTGGCCAGCGTCGTAGTGTCGCGCACAATCTTATTGTTGACCGTATTCGAGAGGATGTATTCCAGACGTAGCACGCCATTCTGTCCCTCCTTGGCGGACAAGGCGCTCTTGGCGACGACGTGGCAGAAGGTGCCGTCGGTCGTGGTCTTGGTGATGAGGGCATCACGTCGCGACTCAGAGCCGTCGGTGGCTGTCCATCGCCACTGCAGCGTGCCTTTGGTGAATGCCTTGCCTTTCAGGTCGGCCGTGAGTGCAACAATCGGACAACGCACATCGTGCCGGTGGGCTCCGAGATAGTAGCCATCGTATTTCAGCTGGTTGTAGTACGACGGGTAGGCAATGGCCACGAAGTCCTGCAGGTCCACGATGTCCTCAATGGATTTGTACGAGCCCGTGCGGAAGTAGTAGTGCTTCCATTGTCCCCAAGCCTTGTTCTCGTACTTGTGGGTCTTCTCGTTGAAGGTCACGGGGTTCACCTCCTTGCCGCCCACAATCTCCTTGGCCCAGCCATAGACGCGCATGTCGTAGTTCTTGTTGGGGGAGAGGCTTAGCAGGTCGATGATATGCTGCACACCCGAGACGTTGCCTTTCAGGTAATAGCGCTTATAGTCCTTGTAGGGGTTGCATTCGCGAATCTCCACATAGTTGTTCGTCTTGAAGACGAAGGTGCGGCTGGCCTGAGTCTCCAGGGCCGAACGGCTGGCACCGCTCTTCTCCTCTATCCGGTCGAGCTCGTTCTCGTCGAGGATGCGGAAATGCTGACCGATGGGCGCATTGGTTCGCAGGATGGGATTCTGGAACAGCGTGGGACTGATGGCCTTGTCCTGGTCCCAGCCCTCGGTTGTCGTCTCGTAGCCCATACAGTCGCCGAAGAGCTCGAAGTCGTCCAGCGGATTGCCGTGGAAGGGCTTGCAGACGGTGCCGCACTCGAATTCGTACGTACGGTCGATGTCCACCAGACCATTGAAGAGCGAGAGGTAGCAACGCACCTCGCCCATGAAGTAGCTAGGCTTCGGGCCCTGGAACTTGAAGCAGCCGCCCAGACCAGCCTTCAGGATGGAGATGCTGTCGTTGAAGAAGCCCAGGTTCAGCCGCAGACCCAGCTCAGCCTGCAGCGAGGCATAGAGCTGACCATTGCCGTACCAGTCGTGGAAGCCCATGTTCGAACCGTAGTTCGCGCACCATTGCGGCGACTTGAACTTGGTGAGCGCGATGTCGAAGCCAGCCGTGGCGCCGAACGAACCGTACAGCAACCCAAAGTCCAGGTCAATATAGCCGTAGGCCGTGGCGCCCAGCATCACGCCGCAACCGGAAGCAGCCTGGCCGAGCACCTCCTCCATCGCCTTCTGGCGCGCCAAATCGGCCTCGCCTTTGCTCGCGCTCTGCACACCCTTGCCTTTCGATGCGCCGTCCAGGAACTGACGTACTTTATAAGGTATGTCGGGCAGCTTGCCGTTGTTCGGCAGTTCGTTGCCGATGCACAGATAGGCGTTGGCTCCTATGTTCACACTGACAACCTTCGACTGGAAGTCGATAAGGGTGAATCGGCAGCGTTTCTGCTCGCTCTCCGGACTTCCCAGATAGATATGCCACTTGGTGGGACTGCACTCCTTGCCCTTCTCCTTCATGGTAATGCGGAAGTCCAGCGACACGGTGGCTCCGGCCTTGACTTCCACAGGCTTCTGTGCATTAGTCTTGTCGCCTTTCGTCTCGCCGTCGTTGTCGCCTATCTTGTCTGCCAGACCGCCCGTCACGTCCTTCACCAGACCATAGCCCTTCTCCTTCAGCTTGTCTATCTGACTTTGGAACTTGCTGACTTCCTTCTGGATGCTGCCTGCCAGCTCCGAGGCATCGGCCATCGCATCCACCGTGACGTTGAGCGCCAGGTACTGGTCGGAGTTGTCGTGATGATAGACCAGGGACGCGTCGGCATCTATCATGCCGTCCACGGCTTCCATGTGACCGTTGAAGACGAAGGTCGTCAGACGTTTGTTCGACTTGTCGTAGACGCAGGTCATCTCGAAGTCGCCCTTCAGGGCACTCTCGCCTGCCGTCGTGCTCAGCCCGATGCCCAGAACCACGCCTATCAGACCCTTCTCGGCTGTGGCACCCTTCGCGTCCTTGTCGTTGCGCCGACAATTGAAGTAGAAGCCGCCGGTAATGCTGGTTATTT
>CADCCR010000095.1 GCA_902799985.1 uncultured Bacteroidales bacterium
ATTCTCTACGAGGATAATCACCTGATAGCAGTATCGAAGAAGGTAGGGGACATCGTGCAGGGCGACAAGACCGGCGATGTCCCCTTGTCTGATTTGGTGAAGGCTTACCTGAAGGAGAAGTACCAGAAGCCGGGCAATGTCTATCTCGGTGTGGTGCACAGGCTGGACCGCCCCGTCAGCGGCATCGTGCTCTTCGCCAAGACGAGCAAGGCCCTGCCGCGCCTCAACAAGATGTTTGCCGAGCATAACGGTGTGCGGAAGACTTATCTTGCCATTGTCGGCAAGCGTCCGCCGCAACCTGAAGGGACACTCACGCACTGGCTGACGCGCAACGAGAAGCAGAACACGGCCCGCGCCTACGACCGCGAGGTGCCGGGAAGCAAACGTGCTGTGCTCTCCTACCGCCTCGTGGCAGAAGGTGAACGCTACTTCCTGCTGGAGGTGGAGCTTCAGACAGGGCGTCACCATCAGATACGGTGCCAGCTCGCCAAGATAGGCTGCCCCATCAAGGGCGACCTGAAGTACGGTGCGCCGCGCAGCAATCCCGACGGCGGCATCTCGCTCCATGCCTGGCGGCTCGAACTGGAGCACCCCGTCACGCATCAGAGCCTCACCATCGAAGCACCCTTGCCCGAAGAGCGCCTCTGGCAGGAGTTGGCAAAGGGGCATCTCAATTAGGAACAAGCATCAGTCTTTCCCTTTATACGCTTTCTTCTTCCCGTCGACGATTTAGACAGCGGCTCCTGCGGTCCTCTTCTGCGGGAGCAACACCCTGCGGCCGCTGAGGTCGTAGGCAGAATGGTCGGCGGTCGGTGTCGCACCGTTTGCGCCTGAGCTTTGCGAGGAATCCCGAACTGAAGCAATTCCCGTGCCATGGTCGCGCGGAAGGGGGTGAATTCTTGCAGCAGAAAACAGATTCGAACACGAACCGAAGAAAGAATCAAAGATGATTTCTACATGAATTGAATACGAATTTACCCTGAATTATTTTAATTTGCCGTTGATGTTGCGGACAAAGTCCATACCGCTGCTTATGAAACGGCGTGCGCTTCGGAAATAAGCGCGAGGCGCTTCGACAATAAGCGCAGGGCGCTTCGACGATAAGCACGGGGCGCTTCGGAAAGTGACCCCTCTCCGTCTCCCCCGAGGGGGAATGAAGGTCGCTGCGAAGGAAGCCTCCCCTCGGGGAGGTTTGGTAGGGGTCTCCGAAATAAGCGCGGGGCGCTTCCGGGATAAGTGCGGGGCGTGTTTATGCTTTATCCCCAAACTTCTTCCGACATTTTCCTTATTTGTTATTTTTATTTCGTACCTTTGCAGCGTATTACTACGCTGCCGATACATGAAACTTGCGCTGAAGATTTTCCTCAAGACGCTACTGGTGCTGATACTGCTCCTCGTGCTGCTCATCACCAGTCTCTACCTGCCTCCCGTTCAGAGGTGGGCGGTGGACAGGCTCACGGCCTATCTGGAGGAGGAGACAGGCCTGGAGGTGAGCATCGGCAGCGTACACCTCTCTCCCTTACTCGACCTGAGCCTCGGGCAACTGCACATCGCCAAGCCGCCCACCGATGCTATCGATGTGGAACGGGCCATCGTGGACCTCGACCTGACGCGCCTGCTGACGTTGCACGTCGGGGTGGAGGCCGTGGAACTGACGGGCGGCAACATCCGAATGAACACCCTCGTGGAAGCGCTCGCTTTGAACGGTAAGGTGGGAAGCATCCGAGTGGAGGCCGACGACATCGACCTCAGACGGCAGATGGTCCATGCAGCGGATGCCGCCCTGGACGGCTGTGAGCTCGACATCGTGCTGCGCGAGACGCCGGAGGACACCACAGAAAGCAAGCCCGTGGAATGGCTGATCGACGTCAAACAAGTCAAGATTCAAGATTCAAAAATCAAAATTCAAAACGAACCTCCTGGCTTCATGCTGACGGCCGCCATCCGCAAGGCTTGTCTCGATGCCGGCGACATCAACCTCAGCCAGGGAGCCTATCGTGTGGGCAAAGTCAGTCTCGTGGCAGACAGTCTCCTGTATGATGCGACGGACACCATCAGCAATACCCAGCAGCCCAGGCCTGCCGGTCTGGATGTCAATCACCTTGCCTTGCGCGATGCGGAGCTGCAGCTCGACAAGTTCTCCTACGACCAGAGCACGTCGGCCCTGAATGTTCAGCTGAAGAGGCTTGCCTTCACGGAGCGGAGCGGCTTCCGGCTCGACAACCTGGCCGTCAATCTTTCGCTCGATTCCACACATCTGGCAGCTGCCGGACTCGACCTGCGTACGCCGAACAGCTCAGCCAGCGGCAATGCCAACCTCGACTGGCACGCCCTGACGCCCCGCAAGCGCGGACAGCTGAAAGCCGATGTCGAGGCATCCCTGGGCAGCGAGGATGTCCTCCTGCTCGCCGCCGCATACATGCCCGACGGCCTTGCCGACTGCTACCCCGCCCAGCCCCTGAACATCGGCCTCCGTGCCACTGGCAATGTGGACAGCCTCTCGCTCGAAACCTGCCACGTTGTGATGCCCACCGTGCTCGATGCCCATGTGGACGGAGCGCTGCTCAACGTCATGGACAGCACGCAGCTCGGGGCAGACCTCAAGTGGGACGTCACGACGATGGACCTCCGCTGCGTGAACCGCTACCTCGGGCTCGACAAGGTTCATCTGCCCAAGATGGTCCTCCATGCCGACACCCGTCTGCGCCAAGCCTCACAGCTCACAGCCGACGCGCTGCTCCTCGAGGGTAACGGCAAGGCTCACGTGACCGGCAACATCGACCTGCAGAGGATGGCCTACCGCGCCAATGCCCGCATCGCCGACCTGCAGCTCCACGACTTCCTGCCCCACGACTCCCTCTATCTCCTCACCGCCAATGCACAAGTCACGGGCCTCGGCACCGACATGCTCAGCCCTCGCACGAAGCTCCAGGCGCTCCTGGATGTCAGCCATCTGGGCTATGCATCGTGGGACTTGGACAGCATCCATGCCAACTGCCGGCTGGAGGATGGGAAGGCTTCGCTCGAGATGGACAGCCGCAACCCCTTGCTCGGCATGCTGGGCTGCGCTGATGCCACCATCAGCGAGCGGAAGGTGACGGATGCATCCTTCAACATGGACCTCAGCCGCATCGACCTCTATGCGCTCCATCTGGCACGCCGTCCGCTTGCAGCCAGCATGGTGATGCACATCGACGGCGCTTCCGACTTCCTGCAGACGCACCGCCTCGCCGCACGCATGGAAGCAGTCGAGCTGACCACAGCCGACAGCGTCTACCATCCCCTGGACCTCACCGTCGATGCCAACCTCACGCCCGACCTCATCCGCATGAAGGCAGCAGCCGGCGACCTCGCACTCTCCGTCTCCTCCGACCAAGGGCTCGACTCGCTCCTGGCCCGCTTCGATGGCTTCCGACAGGAACTCGGGCGGCAGTTGGACAGCTTGCAGATACAGCAGGACACCCTGCGCACCCTGCTGCCACACCTCAGCATGGAACTCGACTGCGGACAGCAGAACCCCATCTTCAACGTGCTGCGCCATGCCACAGGCTACACCTTCCGCGACCTCTCCTTCCACCTCCATGCCTCGCCCCAAGAGGGGCTGAAGGGTCAGGGACACATGCATGCCCTCAACACCGGAGGCATCCTGCTCGACAGCATCATGTGGCGCATCCGGCAGGAGCGGAGCGGTGTCTCGCTCGACGCACGCGTCGCCAACGGACCGAAGAACCGCATAGTGACGTTCCAGTCGCAGCTCCGTGCCGCACTGACCTCGACGGGAGCCGAAGCAAGCCTCCTCTTCCTCGATGCCAAAGGGAAGAAGAGCGTGGACTTCGGTTTGGCGCTCGACCTTCTGGCCGACGGTGTGCGGGCACACTTCACGCCGCTCAACCCCATCATCGCCTACCGTCGCTTCACGCTCAACGCGGATAACTTCATCTCGCTGGCCGGCAGCGGACACCTCGCAGCACTGGTCGACTTGCTGGCCGACGACGGCACCGGCATCAAGCTCTACACCACGCCCAACGAAGAGGCGCTGCAGGACATATCGCTCAGCGTGAACCGCTTCAATGTGGGCGAGCTGACACACGTCATTCCCTTCATGCCCGACATCACAGGCTTCCTGCATGGCGACCTCCACTACATGCAGGCCGACAGCACAAGCACCGTCTCGGCCGACATGGTGGTGCAGAAGATGACCTACAACAACGTCCTGCTCGGCAATATCGGACTGAACGGCATCTACTTCCCCAATGCCGACGGCTCGCACTACGTGGACGGCATCGTCACACAGGACGAGCGGGAAATCCTCCTGCTCAACGGCATGTACCGCGACGAGAAGGGAGAGGGGATGCTGGACGGACAGGCCTCTCTGCAACGCATGCCATTCGCCCTCCTCAATGCCTTCATGCCCGACGGACCGGCCACCATGGGCGGCTACGCATGGGGCGACCTGGAGGTGAACGGCAAGACGGCCAATCCCATCATGAACGGAGAACTGCGTACCGACTCCCTCCGCATCGACGTGAACAGCTACAACGTCAACATCCAGGTTCCCAACCACACGTTCATCATCGACAACAGCCGCATCAACCTGGGCAAAGTGGAGGCATACGCAGCAGGCAAGACACCGCTCGTGCTCGACGGCAACATTGACTTCAGCGACCTGGACCGCGTACAGCTCGACCTGAACGTGCGGGCCAACGACTACCAGCTCATCAATGCTCCGAAGCGACAGGGCGCACTGGCCTACGGCAAGGTGTTCGTCAACGTCGGCGGACGACTGTGGGGCACGCCCTCCGACCTCAAGATGCGCGGACGGCTCGACGTGCTGGGCAGCACCGACGTCACCTGCGTGCTGACGGACACACCCATCACCGTCGACGACCAGCTCTCGGACATCGTCACCTTCTGCGACTTCACTGACACCATCACGGCCGAGCCCGTCGACATAGCACGCCAGAACATCGACATCCAGATGAACGTCGGCATCGCCGAAGGGGCACAGGTGCATTGCTTCCTGAGCAACGGCGGCAACGACTACATCGACCTGGAGGGCGGCGGAGACCTCACCCTGACCTACGACCTGCAGAACGAGCTGCAGCTTTGGGGACGCTACACCATACAGAAGGGCACCATGCGCTACTCCATCATGGCCATTCCCCTCAACGACTTCCACATCGAGCAGGGCAGCTACGTGGAGTTCCAGGGCAACGTGATGAACCCGCACCTCAACATCAGTGCCAGCGAGCGCGTCCGCTCCAGCGTCACGGAGAACAACATCCCGCGCAACGTCGCCTTCGACGTAGGACTGAAGCTGAGCCGCACGCTCGAGGACATGGGACTGGAGTTCACCCTGCAAGCGCCCGAGGACATGTCGGTGCAGAACCAGCTCACGGCCATGACGCAGGAGGAACGCGGACGCGTGGCCGTCACGATGCTCGTCACGGGCATGTACGTCACGGACGACGCCGAGACGAACGGCGGCTACAACTACGCCAACACGCTCAACGCCTACCTGCAGAGCGCCATCAACGAGGTGGCAGGCAAAGCGCTCAACACCGTCGACGTGAACTTCGGCATCGCCGAGGGCACATCCGAGGCCGGGACGAAGACCACCGACTACAGCTTCAGCTTTGCCAAACGCTTCTGGGGCAACCGCATCAGCGTCATCGTGGGCGGAAAGGTCAGCACGGGACGCGATGCCGTCAACACCGGACAGACCATCATCGACAAGATTGCCATCGAGTACCGCCTCGACAAGACAGCCTCCCGCTACGTCCACGTCTTCTACGACCGCAACTATGAATCGCTGCTCGAGGGACAAGTCACCGAGATGGGCGGCGGCATCGTGCTCCGAAAGAAGGCCGACAAGCTCGGAGAACTCTTCATCTTCCGCAAACCGAAGGAAGAGGACGGACCAAAACCTACCAAAAATGAGAACCAATAACCACAGGCTTCAGGCAGAAAGACCGTGCGCTTCTCACGGAAGCGCCTCGCGCTTATTCCGGAGACCCCTACCAAACCTCCCCGAGGGGAGGCTTCCTTCGCAGCGACCTTCACTCCCCCTCGGGGGAGACGGAGAGGGGTCTCTTTCAGAAGCGCCTCGCGCTTATTTCGGAAGCGCCCTGCGCTTATTCCCGAAGCGCCTCGCGCTTATTTCCGAAGCGCCTGGCGCTTATCGCGGAGGGCCGTGGCGTTTCCTGAGGGTCGCCCTGCTGTGCCTGCTTGCATCGGCCTGCTCCATCACGAAAAACCTGCCGGAAGGCGAGAAACTCTACCGCGGCATCAAGAGCATCGACTATGACAGGGAGCAGCAGGCACGGGACGAGGGAGAGGAGACCGGCGTCATCACCGCCCTGGCCGACGCATACACGACCGTGGAGGGACTGCTCAGCGGCGATGCCTCGGCGCTGAAGCCCACGGCAGACACCGAGACGGACGAGAAGGCTGTGCGCGACAGCCTGCGTCGCCTCTCGCAGAAGGACAAGGAGGCCTACGCTGCCACGCGCGAAGAGGTGGAGGCCGTCCTCTCCTATGCTCCCAACGGCGCACTCATGGGAAGCAGCTTCATCACGCATCCCTTCCCCATCAAACTGCTCATCTACAACCGCTACGCCGGCAGCAAGCACCGCTTCGGACGCTGGATGTTCAACAACTTTGCAGGCTCCCCGGTGCTGATAAGCAACGTCAACCCCTACATGCGTTCCAAGGTGGCACAGAACACTTTGCGCAGCCGAGGCTACTTCCGTGCAGCCACTTCCTACGAGCTTCTGCCACAACGCGACACCCTCAAGCAACGCGTCCGCTACGACATCCACCCGGGGCCACTCTATCATCTGGACAGCATAGCCTACCAATCGTTCCCGCCCGGAGCCGACAGCATCATACGCAGCACGGCAGAGGCATCGCTCCTGCACCGTGGCGACCCCTTCAGCGTAGTGACCCTCGAGGCCGAACGCAAGCGCATTGTCAACACCCTGCGCGAGCAAGGCTACTACTACCAGCGGCACGACCACATCAACTTCCTGGCCGACACCCTGCAAACTCCCATGATGGTGAAGCTGCGCGTACAGCCTTCCCCCACGGCTCCGCAGGAAGCTATGCATCCATATTATATAGGTAACACGCGCGTGAACATATATAAATATGGCGACCGTCGCATCGTGGACAGCCTCGTCATGCGCGGGGGAATGTCGTTCGGCTACAGCCAGCCCCTCCCACAGAAGTGGAAGGATGCCACAGCGCCGCCGAAGGGAGGACGGGGAGTCCTGTTGCGTCCCAGAGCCATCTGGCGCTCGTTGCTGTTCCGCCGCGGCGACCTCTACCGGCAGTCGACAGGCGAAATGATGCAGGAAGGACTGGCCTCAACCGGCATCTTCTCTTCGCTGCGCATCAACTATGTGCCCAGAAGAGAGGAGCAAGGGGCAGGGGGCAAGGGGCAAGACACGCTCGACATCCTGGTGAATGCCACGCTCGACAAGCCCTACGACGCTGAGTTCCAGGGCAACGTCACCTCCAAGACCGGCGGACAGGTAGGTCCCGGCGTCAGCTTCTCCTTCTCGAAGCGCAACGCCTTCCGCAGCGCTGAGACGCTGACGCTCAAGCTATGGGGCTCCTACGAATGGCAGACAGGCGCCAACACCGTTGGCAAGAGCTCCCTGCTCAACTCCTACGAGTACGGACTCAGCGGCTCGCTCTTCTATCCCCGCTTCCGCTTCCTCGGGCTCGGCCTGGGCCGCAAGCTCTCGCGCCGCTTCGTCTCCTCCACAACCCTCGACCTGCAGGCACGTTGGATGAACCGTGCCAAATACTTCGGGCGCGTCTCATGGAGTGCAGGCGTGAGCTATACCCTCCACCGCGGCGGACGCATCAAGCACGAGCTCTCGCCCCTGACCATCACCTACGACCAGCTGCTGCACAGCACGGCCCGCTTCGACTCCATCGTCCAGGCGAACCAGGCACTCTACGTCTCCATGCGCGACCAGTTCGTGCCCAGCATGTCCTATACCTTCTCCTGGGCAGGCTCGCCCGAACACCCCTCGGCACTCACCGTCTCCGTCAAGGAGGCGTCGGCCATCGTGTCCAGCATCTATGCCATTGCCGGCAGGTCGTACAGCGAGGAAGGGAAGAAACTCATGGGCGTACCGTTTGCCCAGTTCATCAAGGGCACCGTGCAGTACACGCGCCAGTTCCCGCTCACGACACGCAGTCTGCTGGCCATGCGTCTCTATGGCGGCATTGTCTACAGCTACGGCAACGCCGTCTCGGCGCCCTACAGCGAGCTCTTCAGCGTGGGCGGCGCCAACAGCATCCGCGCCTTCGGCATGCGCAGCATAGGTCCGGGCGCCTATCATCCTGCCTCATCGCAGTATTCCTACATCGACCAGATGGGCGACCTCAAGCTCGAAGCCAACCTGGAGTACCGCTTCCCCATCATCGGCAAGCTGCAAGGCGCCGCTTTCATCGATGCCGGCAACGTGTGGCTGCTGCGCGAAAGTCCCAACCAGACGGGCGGAAAGTTCAGCTTCAAGACGTTCGGCGAACAGATTGCACTCGGCACAGGCGCCGGCCTGCGCTACGACCTCGACTTCCTCGTCATCCGCTTCGACCTCGGCATTGGCATCCACGCGCCCTACGACACCGGCCGACGCGGCTATTACAACATGCCAAGCTTCGGCAAGTCACTTGGCTATCACTTCGCCATCGGCTATCCCTTCTGACGGACCACAAACATCTCCCCTCAACCCATCCTAATAACACGACACATGAAAAAGCTTCTCCTTCTTCTGACATTGCTGGGCAGCCTGACGGCCCTTGCCGACGAAACACTTGCCTCGGGCGACGTGACGCTCAACGCAAACCAAAACAGCGACGGCACATACAGCATCAGCTTCACTGCTTTCGGCCAGACATTCAACTCCGGAACAACCCGCAACAGCTGCATGGTGCTGACCGCCACGGTGAAATACGACGAAAGCACAACGCTTCTGGTGACAGACCGCTTCCAGCCGGAGGGCGACGGCGCCTTTTCCCTGTGGCGCTCCGTCGATGTCCAGACCACAACGGACGACGAGCAGGACGGCTTCTACTCCAGCTTCGGACTGCAGCACGCCGTGGAGAACGCTTTCGAGGACCTGGACAAATTCGTACCCGGCGTATTGTATAATGTCTGTTTCACCGAACAGGGCAACATGCCAAGCGGGAGCATCAAGGCGAGCGATACCGATTTCCTCTACCGCGACGACCGCACCACGCTGCCCGTCGTGATGCTGCGCGACAAGCAGAGCGGCGTGGCTTTCACCGTAATCGTTGCCGACAGCCCGTGTTCCACGATACTCGACGACGTGAAGAACAGGCTGGCAAGCGCCGACTATCAGTTCGGAGGAGTAGGCATCACCAAGCGCACCCAGACCGACTGCTACGCGGCAGTGGCGACCTGGCCCGGTAACGATATGCACGCCGGAGGCAAGGGCATACGCCGTCACCCCCTCGTGAACGGAGGAAAGTTCCATCAGTATCACGTCTACTTCAAGATAGAAAAAACCCGCGACTACGCCGAAAGCATCGCAAAGGCCTGGGACAAGGCCTTCGACCTGTACAATCCTACCGTCTACGAGACCGACCAGATGCATGCCTACGACGCGCTGCTCAACACCCTCGACTACTATTATCTGTCGCCCATAGCCAGCGAGACGAAACAACAGGTTGCTGCGTCGGCTCCGGGTTTCCCCTGGAGCATCAAGCTGACCGACTTTTCCATCGACTGGACGACCTACGAGCTGGGCTTCGTCGGCTCGCAGCCTGCATCGGGATTCTCGATGATGCGGGCCGGGCTCGATGCCGGCAAGACGCTCAGGAAGAAGTGTGGTACCAACGTCATCGACTTTTGGGCAAACGAGGGGCTCTCGGTCCTGGGATTCCCGAAATGCAGATATCGGAACGACTTCGAGAGCTGGGACAAATTCCCCTGCTCGATGCGGCAAGCATGCTCGGGCCTCACCGAGGTGCTCGAGGCATGGTGTTACTATCGCAAGTACGACGGGACGAACAAGGCGAAATGGATAGAAGCATGCCGCAGGTTTGGCGACTGGCTGGTCTGCAACCAGAATGAAGACGGCAGTTTCTACATGGAATACGACCCAAACGTGGTCACAGACGGCAAGCATCCCGCAACGAAGAAGAACAAGAACCTCACGATTTGTGCCGTCAGATACCTCGTTGAGCTCTACCTCGCCACAGACAAGCCGGAATACCTCGACGCAGCAAAGCGGGCAGCGGAATGGGCTTACACAAACAACCACCTGAACTATGCCTACGTGGCCTGCGTGATAGACAACCCCGAATGCGTCGATTCCGAGTCCGGACAGCAGGCGATGCAGGGATTCCTCTCCCTGTATGATGCCACAAAGGAACAGAAATGGCTCGATGCCGCCATACAGGCTGCCAAGTATACCGAAACGTTCACCTTCATGCACGAAGTGCCCGTTGAGACAGACCAAAAGGCGAAGACCGAGTGGCCGCGCGACAGATCGGTCGTCGGACAGCACTACATCGCCGCTGCCCACTCGGCTGCCGACCTGGGATTTGCCTGGTCGTCGTTCCATTACTTCAGGCTCTACGTCATCACCGGCAACGAGCATTGGCTGAAGGTGGCCCGCATAGCTGCACACAACAGCAAGCAGTCCATGAACCTCTACAAGAAGCTGTACCCGACCCGACAGGAAGGCCTGCAGCTGGAGGCCTCCACTCTGCGCACCTCCGACAAGCCCAGGCGCATGGGATGCGTCCTTGAGACCTTGACCTGGAACTTCGCCGCGCACCTCGACCCGATGAACCGGCTGATGGATGCCTACGGCACGCCCGACATCGAAAAGGCGGCAGCCATGCCCATCGACGAGCTTCGGGAACTCGACCGCAAGTATGCCGTACACCAATCGGCGGACTGCGGCGACAAGGAAGAAGTGCTGGACGACATCTACAACGGCGAGGGCGACGGACTGACAGGCGAGTACTGGGAAGGCAGTTCCGACTTCGGCAATCCCATCCCCAGCGTCTACCGGAACACCGACTTCCACAAGTCGCCCCAGCAAGACCAACCCGGAGAATACCGGTTCACCCGCGTCGACCCCGTGGTGAACTTCGACTGGGGGAACGGCAACCCGTTCAACGATTCGAAAGAGGACGAGAGCTTCTCTGTGAAATGGACCGGCTATCTGCTCGCGCCCGTCACCGGAAAGTACAACTTCAGCCTTACGCGCTGCGACGATGCCTTCTCCTTCAAGCTCTTCAATCCCGACAACCTGACAAGCCCCATCTGCAAGTACGACAACGAATACATCGGCAAGCCGGGATTCGGATTCAACTGGGACAAGCCCAGCTGGAAGTTCTCCAGTTCCCTCAAGGCCGGAGAATTCTACTACGTGGAGCTCCTTTACTTCGAGAACGCCGGCGGCGCTCACATCAACCTGCGCTGGCAGATAACCGGCAAGGCCAGCTACTACTGCACCATCCCCCAGTCGCAGCTGTACACAAAGCTTCCCGACCCCAACGGCATCGCAAGCCCGGAAAGCGTCCCCGTCGGACTCTTTGCCTCCGACAGGTCGCTGCACATCGTCGGCGCTGCAGGCCGTCACGTCGGCATATACAATACGCTCGGAGAATGTGTCCTGAGCGAAACCCTCTCCGCTGACAAATCACTTTCCCTGCCCCGCGGTGTCTACATCGTAAAAGTGGCCGGCTCGACAAGGAAGATAGCAGTCCGGTAGGGACGGAGAAAAACGGCCCTATCCTGTAGGGCGAAGGGAGAAGCGGCAGCAAACCTGCGGCAAAAGAGAGCGAAAAGCACAAAAATCAGCATGTAAGCAAATAATTTTTCACTTTTCACTTTCCTCTTTTCACTTTTTGTTGTACCTTTGCGCCGCCGTTACGAGTTAGCGGCACATTTCAAACCTATATTAAAAGTTTAATTAAAATTATGGCAACAAAAATCAGATTGCAGCGTCACGGCCGTAAAGGCTATGCCTTCTACAGCATCGTAATCGCTGATGTAAGAGCACCGCGTGACGGTAAGTTTACAGAGAAGATTGGTACGTACAACCCGAACACCAATCCCGCCACTGTAGATTTGAAATTCGACCGTGCCCTCTACTGGGTAGAGTGTGGCGCACAGCCCACCGACACGGTTCGTAACATCCTTTCCCGCGAAGGTGTCTATCTCATGAAGCACCTGCGTGGTGGTGTGAAGAAGGGCGCTTTTGATGAGGCAGCCTGCGAGGCAAGATTTGCAGCGTGGAAAGCCGACAAGCAGAAGGGCTTGAGTCAGGTAACAGCCAAGAACGAAGCAGACAAGAAGGCTGCAGATGCAGAAAGACTGAAAGCTGAGAAGAAGGCTAACGAAGAGATTGCAAAGAAAGTAGCAGACAAGAAGGCCGCAGAGGCTCTTGCAAAGGCTAAAGCTGAGGCAGCTGCCAAGGCAGAAGCTGAGGCAGAAGCAGAAGCTGCACCGGCTGCTGAGGGTGAAACAACTGAAACTCCCGCAGAAGCTTAAAATCAATCACAAACCATTATTTCAATTAGACTTTTTCCAACCAACCAAAAAAGAAGGGCGTTGCCGTGAGGCAATGCCCTTCATAATTTATATATACCCTTACAAGCAGGAACAGTTTCCTAACCACCCCCCCTCCAAACCTCCCCGAGGGGAAGCCTGCTCAGTCCGAAGCTCCCTGCGCTTATTTCCGAAGCGCCTCGCGCTTATTCCGGAAGCGCCCTGCGCTTATTTCGGAAGCGCCTCGTGCTTATTTCAGAGACCCCTACCAAACCTCCCCGAGGGGAGGCTTCCTTCGCAGCGACCTTCACTCCCCCTCGGGGGAGACGGAGAGGGGTCGTTTTGGGCAACGAGCCGTGCTTAGTTTACAAACTATAGCCGTTTAGCACCTCGATGACGCGGGCCACCTCATCGTCCCGCATGACGGGCGACATGGGCAGCGACAGGATTTCGCGGTGGATGCGCTCGCTGATGCGATAGGTGCGGTCGTTCCACTCGCTGTAGGCCTGCTGCTTGTGGGGCGGAATGGGATAGTGTACGCCCGTCTCGATGCCGGCTGCCGACAGATACTCGCGCAGATGGTCGCGTTCCGGCGTGCGGATGGGATAGATGTGATAGACGTTCCGCAAGGGGTCGGCGGTCGGCGCGGGCAAGGTGATGAGGGGGTTGGTGATGCCCTGGTCATAGGCTCGGGCCACACGGCGGCGAGCCTCGTTGTCGGCATCCAGACGCTTCAGCTTCAGGCAGAGCACGGCCGCCTGCAGCTCGTCCATGCGACTGTTCATGCCCTTCATCTCGTTCACGTACTTCTTCCGGCTGCCATAGTTGCTCATGGAGCGGACACAGTCGGCCAGCTCGGCGTTGTCGGTCGTCACACATCCAGCATCGCCCAGGGCACCGAGGTTCTTTCCGGGATAGAAGCTGATGCCTGCCACATCGCAGAGATGTCCGGCCCGGACGCCTTCGTAGCAGGCGCCATGTGCCTGTGCCACGTCCTCGATGACCTTGAGGCCGTGCTTCCTGGCCAGCTCGTTTATCGGCTTCATGTCGCAGACGCGACCGTAGAGATGCACCGCCATGATGGCGCGGGTACGCTCCGTGACAAGCTCTTCGATGCGTTCCGGATTGATGAGATAGTCCTCCAGGCGCGGCTCGCACAGCACAGGCTGCAGACCGGCACGACTCACCGCCAAGATGCTGGCGATGTAGGTGTTGGAGGGAACGATGACCTCGTCGCCCTCCTGCCAGCCGAGCAGCCGTCTGTAGGCGAGCATTATCATCGTCAGAGCCTCCAGTCCGTTGCCCGTCGGCACACAGAACTTCGCGCCACAGTATGCGGAGAAGGCTTCGGCGAAGCGTGCATTCTCCTTTCCCAGCAGATACCATCCGCCTTGTACCACGCGCGACACCTCGGCCGTCAGCTCCGGCTCGAAGCTGTTGTTCACCCGCTTGAGGTCGAGGTAGGGAACAGACAGGCCACCTGCATCTCCCTTATGGGAAGGCTCTTGACGCTCATCCTTCAAGGGGGATTCCGAGGGAGTCTGAAGGTTGCCGAGGCAACATATCTCGTACGTGTCGTAGCAGACAGCACGGCCACCGAAGCCTTCCTTCTGGAAGATGAGTCCCTCGTTCAGGTAGCGTCCGCCGTCCTCGTTGGATGTGCCGAAGTCGACGTACTCGAATTGCTTGTACCGCTCGCTGACAAGGTGGCGGAAGAGCAGGTCCAGTGCGCCGTAGGTACGTCCCTCTTCGCCGCTGGCAATGTACTGCATGTGTGCCACCTTGCGCCACTCGAAGGCGATGCAGCCAGCCACGATGCGTCGCTCGTGCCGGACGATGTAGAGACGAATGTTCTTGGGGAAGTGCTCCATGAGCACCTCCATCTCCTCCACCGTGTGGGTGGGCTTGGCATTGTGATAGGTCTTCAGCACATGTTCCAGCAGACTCCAGTACTCATGCAAGGTCTGTGTGTCGCCTTCCGTCATGCGGTCGATGTAGAAGCCATGCTCCACGGCCTTCTTCGCCTGCCGGATGCGCAGGGTGCTCATCTTCATCTGGTTGCGCATGGAGATGCACGTGCTCACCAGTCGGCGCGTGAGTTGAGCTCCGGCTCGGAAGAGGGCATAGAGGTCTTCGCCCGACGGAATACTACTATATATATAAGGTATCGGTTTGTAGACGACGCGTTCGGCGCCCATCATGTCGCGATAGTATTGCAGGATGGCCTGCATCATGTCGAGCACCTCCTTCTGCGTCACCTCGGGCAGCACCAGCAGTCCGCCGTAGGTCAGCCCTTGGTGCGAATAGACGGTGCGCTGCTCCTTGTCCCAGTTGGCAGGGAAGACAGCCACCAGGTCCTTCGTCGTCAGGCTCTTCTCCTTGAATTCTCCGTCGGGCGAGATGCCCGCGTAGATGAAAAGCGAACAGTCGAAGAAGCGGTCGGAGTGGTAGTCCATGAAGCCACGTTTGAGGAGGAAAGTGCCGTTCTTCGACATCTCCACGAACGCATCCCACGTCTCCTTGCGATATACTGAATACGGTATTATGGTCATATCTGCTCTTTTCCCTAATCTTTGTTCCTTGATTCCTGATCTTCGTTCCTTAATCTCATGAACTCGTCATAGTCGTGTATGTAGTCTTCGGCACGGTATTCCTCCGATGCCAGACTGATGCAGGCGGCATGAGGGGTGAACTTGCCCAACCGGCACCACACCAGTGGCGGGATGTAGACGCCGAGGCTGGGGTCGTCCATGTGCAGGACTACGGTCCGAGCACCGTCGTCTATCTCGATGTCGAAACTGCCGCCTATGGGGAACAGCACCATCTCGCAGGTGCGATGCGCATGGTCGCCACGCATGCAGGCATCCTGTATGTCGTAGGTCCAGAAGACGCGTTTGATAGGGAACGGAATGTGACATTCTCCTTCGCCGAAAGCCAGGTTGCCGCGACGGTCGCTTATCTTGGGAAGCAGCACCATGAAGCATCCTTTTGGAAGCTGTGTATCCTCGATTGAAATCATTCTCAGTGATATTTTTTGCAAAGTTACGATTTTTTTTCCTTAAAAGCTTGCGCAGTTGGCAAAAAAACTCTACCTTTGCATCGCAATTGAGAAAGATAGCGGTTTCTACACCACTTGAAGCTCTATAAGGCAAGGAAGTTTGGGTGAGTGGCTGAAACCACCAGTTTGCTAAACTGACGTACGGGTTACCGTACCGGGGGTTCGAATCCCCCAGCTTCCGCAACACGATGAGACACTAGCGGACGATTCAAATCGTAAATAGTAAGTCATCAAACGACGAGTAGCGACGAGTTAAATCGTAAATAGTAAATCGTCAAATAGTAAATGTAAATGGCGCTTTCGTCTAGCGGCTAGGACACATGCCTCTCACGCATGGAACACGGGTTCGATTCCCGTAGGCGCTACAAACAGCTGAACAAGGAGAAAAGGAGCGAAACATCAACAACGATGTATCGCTCTTTTTCTTGTTATTAGGAACTCTGCGTAAGTCGTTGTTGATTAAAGCAAAACATTTTGCGTGTAGCACATCAGGCGGTTAAAAAAGCTGCTGCAGCCGTGTATCTGACAGGTGTGACTGCGATGCTGATACAGACCTTTGTGCAAGTCTTTTCGCTCGTTCGTACGCTGCATAGTGGGTTGTGGCACACTGATTCTGAGGGCAACACCATCGTGCTGATCAAAGGCGATGTCCCCCCTTTCAGCATCTTCCGCCACATTGTGATGAACGTGCAAGACTCTGAGCAACACAGTCTGTATATTCTCACCCATGAACAGGAACACATCCTCTTGGGACACACCTACGACCTCCTCTACTTTTGGAAGCCATGAAGACCATCCGTCCGAGCGGGAGAAGGTTGGAAACG
This sequence comes from uncultured Bacteroidales bacterium, assembly GCA_902799985.1. GTDB lineage: Bacteria > Bacteroidota > Bacteroidia > Bacteroidales > Bacteroidaceae > Physcousia. The sequence continues at coordinate 16,430 of CADCCR010000095.1, forward strand.
GAAGTAAAAGTAAAAGACTCATCCTGTAACGCTGGCAATGAAAGGAAGGGCAATATATCATTAAAGCATGAAATTATCATGTTAGTGAGTGAACGAACTTTTTCAAATCTTTAACCACTTTTAACAAAAAAAGTT
>CADCCR010000096.1:0-8882 GCA_902799985.1 uncultured Bacteroidales bacterium
TTTATTTGACTTTCCCCTTCGGGCCGTCGACCTCAGTTCTTCCCTTTGGTCAGGCGCAGGCGGAGCTGCGGGACATTATTATAATTCGTTCAATTCGTCTAATTCGTTGTTAAAGAAATAATCTGTTTAATCTGCTTAATCTGTGGTTAAATAGTAATTCGAGTAATTCGTGTCTTTCGCATCTTCAGATGTTCATTCTCAGATTTTCGTTTCTTTCGTGTGTTTAGATGTTGAAAATAAATCTGTTTAATCTGCTTAATCTGTGGTTCTTGTTGCCTGCGGCGAAGTGAAGAGTGAAGAGTGAAGAATCAAAGTTACTTTAATTCGTGTAATTCGTTTTAATTCGTTGTTAAAAATCAATCCGTTCAATCCGTTGTTGTGGAATATAATTATGAATTGTGAATTATGAATTATGAATTAATCAAAGTTCCTTTACGTAAATGTTGCGGAAGTAGCAGCGGCTGCCGTGGGCCTGCATCTCAATCTGTTCGCGGGGGAAGATGGGAAGCTTGCGGTCCCAGTAGTTCTCGAGGACGACATTGTCCACCACCTTTGTGCCATTGAGCCAAACCGTTACGTTCTCGCCCTTCATGATGATGCGGAAGGTGTTCCATTCGCCCAGCTTGTTGTCCTCGACGCTTGTCGGTGTGCTGGGGTTTTGCTTGTTGTTGTAGAGACCGCCGGAGCCAACCTGAGCGCCAACATCTGTGCGGCGGATGTCCCAAATCTGCACTTGTGGCGCACCTCGCAGATAGACGCCAGCATCCGGCTCTTTGCCGTTCGGGTCGAGACGCCAGTCAACGAGGAGCTCGAAGTCGCCATATTGCTTCACGGTGCAGAGGTTGTCCCATCCGTGACCGATGTAAACCAGTTCTCCGTTCTCCACAATCCAGTCCTTCTTCATCAGCTCGTCGGCCTTCTTCTGTGCTTCGGCCAGCTCGTCGCTGCTCATCTTGCCACGTTTGATAGGGTTTTCCACGAGGCCTTTCCAGCCTTCGAGGTCCTTGCCGTTGAAGAGCTGGACGAATCCCTCTTCGTTCTGATTGGCAGAAGCAAGCCAAGCCTTAGCCTCTTTCTTCTGTTTTCCCTTGAGCATGGGGATGATGGCTGTGAGCGTCTGTCGCGTAGCTGTTCCGTTGTATTCGGGGTGAGCGGCCAGTATGGTCCAGATGGTCTGGGCAGCAGTTTGGGCGATGTCTTTGTCTTCCAGCAGGGATGTGGCAAAGGTCAGCGCCTGGTACGTTCCTGCGTTTGCCATCAGCTTCAAGGTGGCTTCGCGCTGCTGTTGGTCCTCTGTCTGCTCGAAGATGTGGCGCAGGCAGATGACTTGGTTCTCGGGTGTCAAGAGCTCCCCTCTGACTCCCGCGAAGGGGAGGGCCATGAGCAAGAGAGAAGCCATAATGGTTTTCAGCTTCATAGTGTTAGAGTTTATGGGTTAAAAAAGCCCCTCTCCCGCGGGAGAAGGGCTCTTCCTTTGGTCAGTTGTTGGCTGATTGGTGGTGATACGTGTTATTCTTCGCACAGTTCTGTGAGGATGCCGCAAGTGCTCTTCGGGTGGAGGAATGCGATGTGCAGACCGTCGGCACCGTTACGGGGAGCCTTGTCGATGAGGCGGATGCCCTTCTCGTCGCACATGGCGAGTGCTTCGCTCACACCGTCCTCAACCTTGAAGGCAACGTGGTGAACGCCCTTGCCACCGTTGTCGAGGAACTTCTGAACGGTGCTCTCGGGGCATGTAGGCTCGAGGAGTTCAATCTTCACCTCGCCCACCTTCAGGAAGGCTGTCTTTACCTTCTGGTCTTCTACAACTTCTGTCTTGTAAACCTCCAAGCCGAGAACGTCCTGGAAATAGGGCAGTACTGCGTCGATGCTCTGCACGGCGATGCCCAGATGTTCAATGCGTGAAATCTTCATGATGTGATATTTTTAATTGTTTTTAATAGGTTTGTTGTTAAAAGCTCTGCAAAGTTATGCATTTTTTTGTGAATGGCAAAGCCTGAGAGCGTATTTTTACAGTTCAATCAGCACTCGGGCGTTCACCATGCGGCCTGTGAGGTAGTTGGGGACGGCGTACTGGTGGTTCGAGATGTCGGTTATCCAGTAGTAGCTGCTCACGTTGTTGAGGCCGAAGATGTTGAAGCAGTCGAGTCCGAGCCAAATGTTGCGCAGGTACTTGGCTCGCCGCAAGTGATGGTCTTCGTTGTCGATGAGACGGTAGTTCATACCGATGTCGAAGCGGCGATAGGCTGGGGCTCGGAAGGCATTCCGCTCCAGTCCGGTGTGTGGCGGACCGAAGGGCAGGCCGTCGGCAATCGTTGCCTTGAGGTTCATCTTCCATCGTGTTGTGCCCGGGAAGTAGTCGCTGAAGAAGAGGTTGATGTTGTAGCGTTGGTCGGTGGGCTGCGGGATGGCTTTTCCGTTCAGGTTCATCGAGGCCTTCATCAAGCCGAAGCTGACCCACGAATCGGTGCCTGGCACGAACTCGCCATAGAGCTTGAAGTCGGCTCCCACCACATAGCCGGTGGCGATGTTGTTGCCGTAATAGACAATCTTCAGGTTGTCCACGTTGTAGGGGTTCAGTTTCCATTGTGCCTTGTAGTAGGCTTCTGCCGTGAACTTGAAGGGCCGGTTGGCTATCTTGAACTTGTACTCCATGCCAGCGACGACTTGGAACGAGCGTTGCGACTTGATGTTCTTGTTGAGCTGTACCGTGGTGTTGCCGGCCAGGGTGATGGTGTCGCGCAACTCCTTGTAGAAGGGCCGTTGGTTGTAGAGGCCGAGGGCGAGGCGGAAGGTGAAGTTGTCGTTGGATGCCGGAACGAAGCCAAGGCTGGCACGCGGGCTGAAGAGCCACTCCTTGTTCCAGCTCCAGTAGCTGAGTCGCATGCCGTAGTTGAAGCTGAGGATGCCAATCTTGCTTTCCCTTCGCCAAGTGTCCTGGGCGAAAAGTTCCAGGTGGTTGGAGTTGATGTCGTTGGCGGCTCGCATGTTATAGATGACCTGGAGGTCGTTTCCGGTATGTGGCACGCTGTATCCGCTGCTGTCGCGGTACTCCCATTCGTTCGAGTTCTCGCGCACCTTCTCGTGCTTCCATCCGATGCCTGTCTGCATCTGGTGGCTGCCTTTCTTCAGGTCGTAGGCCAGTTTGATGGCTTGCACGTTGCTGTAGAGGAAGTTGCGTGCGTGCTCCATGTACGAGCCTACGCCCAGCTGTTCGTCGCCGTTCGTCTCGTTCAGCCAGTATTGTCCCTGTATGTCGTAGGTCTCTTTCTCGCGGTTGTTGAAGGCCGAAGCCGTGAGGCTCAGGGCACCCGAACGCCCCAGACGCCTGGCTGCGCGGATGGTGCCGAAGAGCGTCTGGAACTGGTCCTCTTCCTTGCCGTCGAAGTAGACCTTGAAGCTCTTCACATCCTCCATGGTGCCGAACTTCGTCTCGCGGTCGGTGGGCTTGAAGTTATAGTTGTTGCGGTTGATGTAGACGATGGCGTCGAAGGTCCAGTCCTGCGACGGAGTCCAGCGCAGATAAGCCTGGTAGTCGAGGAAGTTGGGCTTGTATTCGCCTTTTGTCTCGAGCGAGCCGAGCATGTACTGGTTGGTCTTGTAGCGAAGTCCGTTGGAGATGGAGAACTTCTTGTTGCCGTAGCCCACATAGACGTTAGCTCCGAGGAGGCTTGCGCTGACGGTTGCTTCCAGTCGTTCCGGGTGGGCGTAGGTGATGTCGAGCACGCTGGACATGCGGTCGCCGTACTTTGCTTCGAAGCCACCTGCCGAGAAGTTGATCTTCTCCACCATGTCGCTGTTGATAACGGAGAGGCCCTCTTGTTGTCCGCTGCTGACGAGCAAGGGGCGATAGACCTCTACGCCGTTGATGTAGACGCAGTTCTCGTCGAACGAACCGCCGCGAACGTTGTACTGGCTGCTCAGCTCGTTGTGTGTGCTGACGCCAGCTTGTGTGGCCACGAGCTCTTCGACGGCGTTGCCCGAAGTGCTTGGCATCCGCCGCAAGTCCTTTTTGCTCAGCTCCTGCATGGAGCCCATCTGCCGGCGTGTCTCAGCCACCGTCACCTCGGCCATCTCTTTGCCGCTCTCGCGCATCACAATGTTGAGCGTCAGGTTGCCCTGAGGCTTCTTCAGCACTCGGCGGCGAGTCTCGTAGCCTATCATGCTGTAGACGATGACCACGCTGTCGGCCGAACGGAACGAGAGCCGGTATTGCCCGTCCAGCGAGGCTGTTGTGCCGAAGGGCTGACCCTCGACACGAACCTGGCAAAGCGCAACTGGGTCCTGGCTGTCGTCCACGACCTTTCCCTTCAGATGCACGTTGGCTGTGTCGGTCTGTTCTTCCTGTGCAGACAGGTTTGCTATGCCCCAGAAGAGAGGCAGAATGAATAATAAGAAACGTTTCATTATTTATAATAACGTAAAAGGCCGCTGTTTTTGTATATCAACCCGCAACTTTTTTTCTCTTTCCCTCGCAAGGCGCGTCCCTTAGCCACGCTTCGATGGCCAATTAAGCACGTGTCGTTGGCTAACTAAGCACGTGTCGTTGGCTAACTAACCACGTGACGTTGGCCAACTAACCACGTGTCGTTGGCCAATTAACCACGAGGCGCTTCCAAAATAACCACGAGGCGCTTCCGGAATAAGCGCGAGGCGCTTCTGAAATAAGCACGGGGCGCTTCCGAAATAAGCGCGAGGCGCTTCCGGTAATGTTCTGTCGGATTTGAAATCCGACAGCATTGAATATAAGCATTTGTAATGCGATAGAAAGAAGTTCGGGATTACAAATCCCTATATTCTCTACGTGCGGATTTCAAATCCGCACGAACGACGGTACTCAGGCTGCAAAGCCGGAGGTCAAATCCGCACGAACGGCGCTTCCGAGATAAGCGCCTGTGAGTTTCCCCGAGAAGCTGGGCAAATTCGGCCGATGAACGTGTTTTTCTTCACGACATTCAATTTTGAATTTAATAATTTTGAATTTTGAATTAAAATTTCGTACCTTTGTCGTGCAAAAGTAACAGACATTATGAAAGACTTCAGCGAACTGATAAAGACAAGGCGCAGCATGCGCCAGTTTACCGAAGAACTCCTGAGCGGCGACGATGTGAAGCTGTTGCTGCGGGCCGGACTCATGGCTCCGAGCAGCAAAGGCCTGCACAGCTACGAGTTCATCGTGGTGGAAGACAAGCAGATGCTCCAGGCCTTGAGCCAGAGCAAACAGGTGGGTTCCGACTTCCTGGCCGGTGCTCCGTTGGCCATCGTCGTGCTTGCCGACCCATCCGTCAGCGATGTGTGGGTGGAGGATGCCTCCGTGGCTGCCACCCACATCCTGCTCCAAGCCGAAGACCTCGGGCTGGGAGCCTGCTGGATTCAGGTGCGCGAACGACACGATGCCGAGGGACGGTCGACGGAAGAGATAGTGAAGTCGCTGCTCGGCATACCCGAAGGCATGAGGGCCGTCTGCATGATTGCCGTCGGTCACAAAGGGATGGAACGCAAGCCACAGAACGAAGACCGCCTGAAATGGGAGCGCGTACACATCGGACAGTACTGATAGGTGCCGGCAACGTGGCCGCTTTCCTGAAGTCCAACATCAGGTCGCCTTTCCTGCTGACCTGCGTGGGCGGACGTCAGAGGGCGTGTGCCATCCCCCAAGATGCCGACCTTTACATCATCGCGGTCAGCGACAGAGCGATAGCGCAGGTGAGCGAGGAAATCGGAGACGTCGAGGGGCTGGTGATTCACACCGCTGGCAGCGTGCCCATGGACGCGTTGAAGCAGGGTAGGAGAGGCGTGCTCTATCCCTTGCAGACCATCTCGAAGAAACGCCAGTTGCCTGCCTCGCACGTACCTTTTTATATTGAGGCTTCGCAGGAACAGGACTTGGCATTGCTCCGCGAGCTGGCAGAAAGCATGGGGAGCAAAGCGGAGCCGATGGACTCGGAGCGCAGGAAGTACCTTCATCTCTCGGCCGTCTTCTGCTGCAACTTCGTGAACCGACTCTATGGCATCACGGCCGAACTGCTTGCCCAGCACGACATTCCCTTCTCCGCCATGCTGCCCCTCATCCACGAGACGGCAGACAAGATGGACGAGCTCACGCCCAGCGAAGCCCAGACAGGACCGGCCGTGAGATGGGACGAACAGGTGATGGCACAGCAGATGACACTCCTCGACGACAATCAACGCGCCATATATCAGCTCCTTAGCAAAAGCATTCACGAGGAAAAGGAAAGGAGGAAACAATAGACACCCGATGATAAACTACGACTTGACCCGTATAAAGGCACTCGTCTTCGACGTGGACGGCGTGCTCAGCGCAGAGACCATCCAAATGAATGGCGAGGGCATGCTGATGCGTTCGCTGAACACGAAGGACGGCTATGCCCTGAGGCTCGCAGCCAACGAAGGGCTCTGTGTGGCCATCATCACCGGAGCACACGAGGCATCCATCCGCCGTCGCTACGAGGGACTCGGCATCAAGGACGTCTACCTGGGCAGTTCCGTCAAGACGGTCGCCCTTCGGCATCTGCTCGAGAAGTACAGCCTCTCGGCCGACGAGGTGCTCTATATGGGCGACGACATCCCCGACTATGAGGTGATGAAGGCCGTCGGATTGCCCTGCTGCCCAGCCGATGCTGCACCAGAGATACGCGACATCAGCCTCTACGTCAGCCATCTATGTGGCGGCTACGGCTGTGTCCGCGATGTAGTAGAACAGGTCCTCAAGGCACAAGGCAAGTGGATGGCAAACGCCGACGCCTTCAGTTGGTAGCTGTGCACCCTGGCCTAAGCTCCATGTTTCCCAAACTATGAACTATGAACTATGCCCTATGAACTATAAAATCGTTCTTGCCAGTAACTCGCCTCGGCGCCGAGAATTGCTTTCAGGCCTTGGCTTCGACTATGAAGTCCGCACGCTGAAGGACCTCGACGAGAGCTATCCGGAAGGTCTTCCGATGGAGGAAATACCGCAATACATCAGTCGCAAGAAGGCTGAGGCCTACACCATCGGGCCCGACGAACTGCTCATCACAGCCGATACCATCGTTTACCTCGATGGCGAAGTGCTGGGCAAACCAACCGACGAGGCTGATGCCATCAGGATGTTGCGCAAACTCTCGGGGCGGACTCATCAGGTCGTCACAGGCGTCACGCTGAAAGTCTCTCCCAAATCCTCCCTTGAGGGGAAGGACTTCACGCGGCTCCCATCGCCTTCAGGAGAAGGGGTGGGGGTGATGCTTCATTCTTTTGCCTCCGTCTCTCAGGTCACCTTTGCCGACCTGACCGAAGAGGAAATCCGGCATTACGTCACACATTACCGTCCCTTGGACAAGGCCGGAGCCTACGGCATACAGGAGTGGATTGGCTACATCGGCGTCACTTCCCTGCAAGGGTCCTACTTCAATGTGATGGGGCTGCCCGTGCAAAAGCTCTATACGGAAATGAAAAAACTCAATCTCATTTAACTCAAAATGAATAAATCAAGAATAAAAAAGGGCATGGTCCCTGTTCTCTGTCTCCTTCTTCTCCTTGCTTGCGGGAAGAACGACTACACCTCCTATTGCCCGACATGGAAGGGTTTCACCTACACGACAGGCAGTTATCCCAACTATACGCAAGGCAATCCCCGCCTTGTCATCCTGCATCCGAACGATTCTCTTCACCTCACGGCACATCAGAATCAACTCGGCCAACTCATCGATGCAACGTACTACACCTGGACCATCTGCTACGATACGCTCGACGCAGAAGGCAATAAGCAACACACCACAAAGACCTACCACCAGCGCACCAACTATGATGGCTACGAAGCAGGCTATGCCGGTGGCTACACCATTGGCTCTGCCGACCCCATCTGCCACATGTTGCTCCCCGAAAACACCGCGCCTACCGACAACGGGAAGTACGATACCATCAAGTTCGTCGCCCGCTACAGCTATAGCGGTCAGGGCGTTACAATCGACAACGGCAGCATCGTCGACAACACATCCTACAGCGGTCGCATCACGCCACAAAGCGGTCCCACCGGTGGCGGCGCTGCCGGATACTTCTACTTCACCGTGGTTAATTGACTCGGTATTGCCCGAACAAGAGGATTCGACATAAACGACAACAACGAATTACACGGATTTCGCGGAGTAGCTATTTGCTGATTAACAGTAAAGCTTTAATCCGTGAAATCCGTGTAACTCGTTGTTTCTGCAGAAACTATTGTGCCTTTCTACAAGTCCTTCCTTTGTCGTCCCTTTGCGTTTTACTTCACGCGATAGCGGACTTCCTTCGTCTTGAACTTCTTCACCATGTCTTTCTGGTTGACGTCCTTCAGGCCTGTTGCAACGATGATGCTGACGCGGTTCTTGTCGTTCTCGGCAAAGGGCTGCACGGTGTCGCCGAAGTAGGCTGAGGTGATGGCTGAAGCGGGCACACCTGCATCGGTCAATGCCTTCACAGCCTTCTCGCAGCGTTGCTTGGAGTACTCCATGTTTATCTTCGGGTTGCCAGTCTGTACGTCGGCATACGACTTGATGTCCACCTTGCACTCGCGGTGATCCTTCAGGAATGCGCCGATGGCTGCCAGCTGCTCGTCTGCCTCGAAGTCGCTCTCGCGAATCTTGTAGAAGACGGTCCAGGTGGCTTTGCCATCCTCAACATGAGGCGTGAAGACTGCGTCGTCGTACCAGATGGTATCGGTGCGAGTCTCCCATACTTCTTCCTCGACGACCTTCTTGGCCTTCTTCGCAGCAAACTTGTAGGCAACACCGAGCTGAGCTGTCAGCTGCCAGTCCTCGCCGTTGCTCAGCTTGCTGTTGTAGCGGTCCTTCAAGATGTTGGCGGCAACCTCCAAGTTGATGCTGACGTGCTTCGATACGTTCCAG
>CADCCR010000096.1:8948-10993 GCA_902799985.1 uncultured Bacteroidales bacterium
AGTTGGGCACCGAAACGTGCATTGTGGCTGAGGCTGTTCTTCTCGTAGGCCAGAGGCAGCATGTCGTTCAGCACATTCTTGCGGGCATAGGCATCATTGTTGTCCCAGGCACAGTTCAGACCCAGACCGCCTATCAGATAGACGTTCAGCGGGTAGTAGTTCTTCTTGCCGAACAGCGTAACGAGATTAACGAGCAAGTCCAGATTGGAGGACACGTATTTGTAGTCGTACTTGAAGTCTTCGATATTGCTAAAGTAGCCGCCCTTGTTCCACATGCCGTTGAAGTGCAGACGTGCGCCGATAACGGGTGTGAAGAACGAACCGAAGCTGAAGCTGGCTGTGGGAGTAATCAGCTTCCAGTTGTTGTAGTCGGTGAAGGTTGTCTGGCCGCCGCCTTGCAGCCCGAAGAAGAGTTGAGGATAGCTGACCGTCTGTTCGCTCTCCTGTGCATTTGCCGTGACTGTTAAGCCCAGCATCACAAGGGCTACGGTGCAAAGATTCTTGATGCGATTCATGTCTTATTGGTGTGTTATTTAAGTTTTCTGCGCACAAAAGTAAGCTTTTTTAACTAAATAGCCAAACATATCCTGCAAAAACATTCATGTACATCGCATTTATTGTTCCTTTTTTTTGTAACTTTGCGTGCAGAACTGACAATTATTTGATGAAATGAGACGAATTATACTACTTTTAGCGCTGTGCTTTGTTGCCGTCGGAATGCAGGCACAAAGGATGAATGTCATATTCGAAACCGACATGGGCAATGACGTGGACGATGCTCTTGCCGTCGACATGCTCTACAAGTACAACAAGCAGGGACGCATCAACCTCATGGGCATTATGCTGAACAAGGAAGGGGAGTTCCCGCCTAAGTACATCGACTTGCTGAACACCTGGTACGGACAAAAGCGAATCCCCATTGGCACAAGCCCAAGGAACGACCAAAGCCGGGTGGCCGGAGCCAACTATACGCAGGTCATCTGCGAGATGAAGGACGAGAAGGGCAAGCCGCTCTATAAGAGAAGCATCAAGGACTACAGCAAGCTCCTGCCTGCCGTTAATCTCTACCGAAAGCTGCTGGCTAAGGCCGACGATGCCTCGGTAACCATCGTGTCGGTCGGCTTCAGCACGAATCTTGCACAGCTCCTCAACACAAGGGCCGACGAATACTCACCGCTGACCGGCAAGGAACTTGTCGCACAAAAGGTGAACAGACTCGTCACGATGGCCGGACACATCGAAAACCCGAAATATGCCGAGTATAATGTCATCAACGATGTGGCCTCCTGTCAACGTGTCTTCAGCGAATGGCCCACGCCCATCTACATGTCACCCTTCGAGCTTGGCCTCCAAATACGTTATCCTGCGCAAAGTATTGAGAATGACTTCACTTGGACCAAGCACCATCCCATCGTAGACTCCTACAAGGCCTATCTGAAGAAGATAGAAGACCGTCCGACATGGGACCTGACGGCTGTCCTCTATGCCGTCGACCCGCAGCAGTTCTTCAACATCTCGCCAGCCGGAAACATTGTTGTCACCGACGAGGGCTACACGCACTTCACGAAGAATGCCGCCGGGAAGCACTTCTACCTCTCCGTCACGCCAGAGCAGGCACAAGCCACCTTAGATTACTTCATAAGCTTTATCACCGCCAAGAAGTAAACCATCCTTCCTCATGCCGTCGAACCTTCCCCTCCTTCCGGCGGCTGTGTCATGCGCATACAAGCAAGGGAATCTACTGTATCTCCCTTCTGGCCTTCCCGAAGCGCCTCGTGCTTATTCTCGAAGCGCCCCGTGCTTATCTTCGAAGCGCCCCGTGCTTATCTTCGAAGCGCCCTGCGCTTATTCCGGAAGCGCTAGGCTCTTATTTCGGAGGCCCCTGCCCAATCTCGATTTCCGCCGGCCTTCGGTTGGTTCCTTTCAACCTTTGGTAAGCTTCCTCCAGCTTTGCTTGTCATTCGCCGAGCTTTGCTTCCCAACTGGCAGCTTCTTCTTCCGTTTGTCTTCTCCCGTTCTGTATGGTGCGATTTTATCGCACCCCC
>CADCCR010000097.1 GCA_902799985.1 uncultured Bacteroidales bacterium
GCGATGTCAACTGAGATAACGAACAGAGTGCTTGCTCTTGCCTCGTGGCAGGAAGCAGGCACTCTGCTTTTGTATTATCCCCTTGCCGACGAGGTGGACGTCCGTCCGCTGATAAAGAATGCCTACGATAGCGGAAAGAAGGTACTTCTACCTGTTGTGAAAGGCGAAGAGCTGGAATTGCGTCTCTACGAAGGCGAGACATCCCTAAAGGAAGGAGCCTTTGGCATCAAGGAGCCGACGGGACCATTGTTCGCCCCCGAGAACTACGACGAGATACAGCTTGCCATCATCCCAGGCATGGCGTTCGACGCGGCAGGCCATCGCCTCGGCCGTGGCAAGGGCTACTACGACCGACTGCTGCCCAAGCTGAAGACCGCAAGGTTGACAGGCATCTGCTTCCCCTTCCAGCTCCTTGACGAAGTGCCTGCAGAAGTCCACGACATTCCGGTACACGAGGTGGTTGCCTGAGAAAGAGATGAAACGAAAACAGACAAAGCTATGAGACATACCAACATCCTTCGAATACTTGTTGCGACATTGAGTGCCGGACTGAATGCCACGGCTCAGGTGTACTATCCGGCCGTGCCCGACTCGGCCGAGTTACAACGTCCGTTTTCGAAGAGTGACCAAGATGCTTTCTTGCATCCTGGACGCATCTACTATCCCGAGACGTGGTTCCACTTCCTCAACGGCAGCATTCGTCGCGAGGGCATCACCCGCGATCTCGAGGCCATCGCCGCTTCGGGTATCCAGGGCGTGCAATTCTTCCACGGGCAGGTGGGCGACCCTGCCGACTGGCCTGGCACGGAGGAACATGTCGAGTGCCTGAGTCCGAAGTGGGAGTCGTTGGTTCGCCACACGGCCGAGGAAGCGCATCGTCTGGGACTGCGCTTCAGCCTGCAGACCTGTCCGGGCTGGGCCATGAGCGGCGGACCGTGGATTAAGCCCGAGCAAGCCATGCGCCACCTGAGCTATTCGCGGGCGGATGTTGTGGGCGGCAAGGAGGTGGACGTTGAGCTGCCAGCACCGCAGAAGGAGGAATGGCGCGACTGGCAGGACATCGTCGTGCTGGCCTTCCCTGCTCCCGAAGGCGATACGGGCGACTATTGTCAGGTGGAATCGGTCGAAGCCGAGGAGCATCAGGAGGAGTGGAAAAAGCTTCTCCGTGGAGAGCCGAACGCCAGCTTCACCCTGCAACCCACGGATGCCCAGAACCCCCATCGTGTCCGCATCAGGATGAAGGACGGGGCCAAAGTCCGCGCCATTGAGTTCAACCCCATCGATGGCTTCAATCACTCGTTCAGCGTACAGCCCGACATTCACCTGCGCGTCACGGTTCCGGGACAGTCAGCCTGCCTCGACACGGACTTCCCTCACGCCAATTGGCAGGACAGCGAAAAGACGATGACCTTCGCTTTGCCCGACATGCAGCAAGGGGGAGACTACATCATCGAAATCATCAACCAGCACCCCATGCGCCTCTCGCGTTTGCGTTTCTCCACAGCCACCCGCGGCCACAACTGGGAGATGGAGGCAGGCTGGACGGCACGCACCTTGTTGCCGCTCCCGGGGAACATGAACGAGGACGGCAAAGGCTTCGTAAGTCGTGCCGATATCCTCAACCTGACAGAGCAGATGTCCTCCGACGGACGGCTGCGCTGGAAGGCACCCGAAGGCCGATGGATTGTACTGCGCATCGGACATGTCAACACCGGTCGGCGCAACGGCCCGGCACCTGCCGAGGCCACCGGCTGGGAGGTGAACAAGCTCGACACGGCCTACGTCGCCTATCAGTTCCGCAGCTACATCGGCCGGCTCACGGACGGACCGCTCAAGGGACTGGTGAACAATATGCTGATGGACAGCTGGGAGTGCTCCTCGCAGACGTGGACACGGCACATGCAGCAGGAGTTCCAGAGCCGACAGCACTACGACCTGCTCACCTGGCTGCCTGCCATCTTCGGGTGGGTGATTGACGACCGCGGGCAGACAAGCAAGTTCCTGTCCGACTGGCGACGCACCATCAACGAACTCTTCACGGACAATTTCTACGGTCACATGAGCCGTCTGGCCCACGAGAAGGGCATGACCGTCAGCTACGAGACAGCGGCTGGCGACATCTTCCCTGCCGACCCGATGCAGTACTACAAGTACGCCGACGTGCCGATGTGCGAGTACTGGCAGCCCTTCAGCAACTGGCTTGCGAACCACAACTACAAGCCCATACGCCCAACGGCTTCGGCAGCCCGCATGTACGGCAAGCCGCGCGTGTCGGCAGAGTCCTTCACGTCGTTCGAACTGACTTGGGACGAACACCTCAGCCAGCTGCGCGAAGTGGCCAATCAGAACATGGTGGAGGGCGTCACGCATACCGTCTTCCACACCTATACGCACAATCCCGATGCCGACCGCTACTTCCCCGGCACATCGTTCGGAGGCGGCATCGGCACACCATTCCTCAGGATGCAGACCTGGTGGCCCTTCATGCGTAGCTTCAACACCTACCTGGCCCGTTGCGCCTTCATGCTCGAGCGCGGACAGCCCGTGAGCAGCGTGCTCTGGTACATCGGCGACGAGATAGAGCAGAAGCCCGATCAGCACGTGCCGTTCCCCAACGGATATGCCTACGACTACTGCAACACCGACGCCCTACTGCATCGCATCAGGATTAGAAACGGACGCTGGACGACTCCCGACGGCATTCGCTACGACGTGCTTTGGGTGCCCGACACGAAGCGTCTCCTGCCCGAGACGGTGGCACGACTGCAGATAATGGAGGCACAGGGCGGGCGCATCGTCAGAGATGTTCCCGTTACGGAACTTGGACAAGTGCTTGCCAATCATGCCGTTCAGCCCGACGTGAAACCCACAGAGTTGCGTTGGCTGCATCGTCGGACGAAGGGAGCCGACTGGTACATGGTGTGTCCGCAGAAGGAACAGGCCTTCAGGGGCGAAGTGTCGTTCCGTCAGGAAGGTCGTGCCGAGCTTTGGAATCCGATGAACGGCAGCGTTCAACTGGCTGATGCAGAGCCCGACGGCGCGTACACAAGGGTGCGCCTCGACTTACAGCAAGGCGAGATGCTCTTCCTCGTCTTCCGTCACGATGCACGTCAAAAACGCAACAGAAACACCCGTCTGACTCCGGTTGTGTCCTTGCAGAACTGGACACTCACCTTCCCCGAAGGATGGGGCATAGCGGAACCGCTCATGCTGACGGAACTGAAGCCGTGGAAAGACCTGCCGCTCACCGACGAGGGACGCGCCTTCTCCGGCACAGCTACCTACGAGACGACCTTCCAGTTTGACAGCAAGAGTCGTGGTCAGCAGTACCTGCTCCGCCTTGGTGAAGTGGAAGAGATTGCTGTCGTCAAGGTGAACGGCGAGGTCGTCGACACCCTTTGGGCAGCGCCTTACCAGACCGACATCACGCCCTATCTCCGTCGCGGCAGCAACGCCATCGCAGTCGAAGTCACCAGCACCTGGTTCAATCGTCTTGTCTACGATGCCGCTCAGCCCAAGGAGCAGCGTCGCACTTGGGTCATCAATGGCCCTGCAGCCGACGCCCCCTTGCGTCCCTCGGGCCTCTTAGGTCCCGTGGAGATACTTAGGAAAAATGACTCGACGCGTATCAAGGCCCCCAACATCACGTGGCAAGACCTCTAACTACACGTGGCAAGTTGTCTAACATCACGTGGATTGTTGTCAATAAGCACGAGGTGCTTCCGCAATAAGCGCCTTGCGCTTCCGAGATAAGCGCCCTGCGCTTCCGCAATAAGCGCCCTGCGCTTCCGAGATAAGCGCCTTGCGCTTCTGAGATAAGCGCCCTGCGCTTCCGAAGCTATTCTCCTTTCATCCTCTCCAAAAGCTTCTCCAAAAGACGAGGCATGGCGTAGCGGTCGAGGTCAGACTCCTTAATCCATTGACCATCGGCCATCGGCCATTCCTCGCTTAGCTTAGGCTCAGACGAATCCGTTTCCTCCTTCCTGAAAGGGCTTAGGGGCGCCTTGCCAATGACCGTTTCGTTGTTGACCTGTGGCAGGACAAGGAGGTAGAAGTCGGCATGCAGTCGCTGGTGAGTGAGCTGATGAAGGACATCTGAAGCGATGAGTTCAATCTTAACCTTAACGTTAGCCTTGACGAGTGCAGAGTGAATAAACTCTTCAACTTGTTTACTCGTCAACTTGCTGACTGATTCTATCACAGGAAACTCGAAGAGACCCTGCCAGATGTCGCCGCTGCCACGTCGGTGGAGTAGGGTGAAGCCGTCCTTCGTGCGCACGTATATATAAGTAAGGTACCGGTCGCGGACGGCTGTGCGTTTCGACTTGACGGGCAGCATGTCCACATTGTGCTCCCTGAGCGCCTGACAGGTGTCGCAAAGCGGACAGGTGTCGCAAAGCGGAGAGGTCGGCTTGCACAGCATGGCACCGAAGTCCATGATGGCCTGGTTGTAGAGGGCGGGACGGCGACGGTCGAGCATCTCGTCGGCAAGGGCGCGCAGGAGCTTCTTCCCCTTCGTGGTGTCGACGGGTTCGTCGATGCCGAAGTGGCGGGCCAGGACGCGTTGCACGTTGCCGTCGAGCACAGCATAGGGCTCGCCGAAGGCAAAACTCATGATGGCAGCTGCGGTGTAGTCGCCCACGCCGGGCAGGGCCCTGACGAAGCCATAGTCCCGAGGGAAACAGCCTGCCTGGGCAATCTGCTTGGCTGCGGTATGCAGATGTCGGGCCCGGCTGTAGTATCCCAAGCCTTGCCAAAGCAGAAGCACTTCCTCCTCGCTTGCGGCTGCCAAGCGTTCGGCTGTGGGATAGCGTTCGGCAAAGCGCAGATAGTAGTCCATGCCTTGGCTGATTTGCGTCTGCTGCAGGATGAACTCCGAAAGCATGATGAGGTAGGGGTCGCTCGTGTGGCGCCAAGGCAAATCGCGCCCATTGGCGTCGTACCAATGCTCCAAAAGATGGGGAAATGTAGATGTCATGGTGCAAAAGTACTGCTTTTTTTGCTTGAAACGAGCTAAAGGATTACTTTTTTCAACAATAAAAGAATAATTTTTCACTTTTCACTTTCCACTTTTCACTTTTTATTGTACCTTTGCAGTCCGAAAAGGTGTAAACATATAATAGTACTAACCATAAATATCCCAAATTATGCCAAACGGAAAGAAGCATAAGAGACACAAGATGTCGACGCACAAGCGCAAGAAGAGACTGAGAAAGAACAGACATAAGAGCAAGTAACGTGCTTCTCAGAGCCCAAAAAGGTGGCAGGACTCAGCTCTGTCACCTTTTTCTGTAATACATGAAAAACAAGTGACGAGCGAATTATATATTGACGTTCAGCCAAAGAAAATCTCCATTGCCCTGACCGAGGACAAGCGTCTGGCAGAGTATCAGGAGGAGGAGCAGAGTGTGTCCTTCTCCGTGGGGAATGTCTATCTGGGCAAGGTGCGCAAGCTCATGCCTGGACTGAATGCTTGTTTTGTCAATGTAGGTCACGAGCGCGATGCCTTCCTGCACTACTTGGACATGGGCACACAGTTTGCCTCGTATGCCAAGTATCTCAAGCAGGTGCAGAGCGACCGCAAGAACCTTTATCCCTTCGAGAAAGCTACGCCTCAGCCCGAGCTGCCCAAGGACGGCAGCGTGCAGACATTCCTGCAGCAAGGCCAGGAGGTGCTGGTGCAGATTGTGAAGGAGCCCATCAGCACCAAGGGCCCGCGCCTGACATGCGACATCTCCTTCCCGGGACGCTTCCTTGTCTTCACCCCATTCGGCGACAAGGTGTCGGTCTCCACCAAGATAAAGAGTGCTGCGGAACGTGCTCGCCTCAAGCAAATCATCCAGAGCATCAAGCCGGCTAACTGCGGCATCATCGTCCGTACCGTGGCCGAAGGCAAGAGGGCCAGCGAGCTGGATGCCGAGATGAAGATTCTCGTGACTCGCTGGGAGGACACGCTCCGCAAGGTGCAGCTGGCCAAGGAACTGCCCACCCTCGTGAGCGAGGAGACCAGTCGTGCCGTTGGCATGCTGCGCGACCTCTTCAACCCGAGCTTCGAGAACATCTACGTCAACAGCGTGGAAGTCTATCATGAGGTGCGCGACTATGTCAGCCTCATTGCACCCGAGTGCGTCGAGGTGGTGAAGCTCTACAAGGGCAAACTGCCCATCTTCGACAACTTCGACATTACGCGACAGATAAAGTCAGGCTTCGGTCGCACCGTCTCCTACAAGCATGGCGCCTACCTCATCATCGAACATACCGAGGCACTACACGTCGTCGACGTGAATAGCGGCAACCGTACCCGCAACAAGGACAGCCAGGAAGCCAATGCGCTGGAGGTCAACATGGGTGCTGCCGAGGAGCTGGCACGCCAGCTGCGCTTGCGCGACATGGGCGGCATCATTGTCGTCGACTTCATCGACATGAAGCTGGCCGAGGACCGTCAGCAACTCTACGACCACATGTGCGAGCTGATGAAGCGCGACCGTGCCCGTCACAACATCCTTCCCCTGAGCAAGTTCTGCCTCATGCAGATAACGCGTCAGAGGGTGCGTCCCGTCATGGATGTGGCCGTCGAGGAGACTTGTCCCACCTGCCACGGCACAGGAAGCATCAAGAGCAGCTTCCTCTTCGAGAGTGTGCTGGAGGGCAAGATAAAGTTCCTCTACCACAAGCTTGGCATCAAGCGCTTCACGTTGCACGTACATCCCTATGTGGCAGCCTTCCTGAACCAAGGCCTGTTCAGCATCCGCCGCAGATGGCAGTTCAAGTACGGCTTCGGCGTGAAGGTCATTCCCAGCCAGAAGCTTGCCTTCCTGCAGTACGAGTTCTACGACAAGGACGGGCAGGAAATCGACATGAAGGAAGAGGTCGAAATCCGATAACATTTTACTCCACGCTCTTTTTCTTGCAGAGTGTCGTGGATTGTCTTACTTTGCGGCACCAATCCAATGAATGTGTAGTCATATATTGCTGTCCGGCGCTTATTTGGCGGACAGCAATAATTGTCATAAGCGCGTGCCTAGTTTGCCAACGAGCCGTGCTTAGTTTGCCAACTAAGCGTGCCTAATTGTTCAACGAGCCGTGCTTAGCTTGCCAACGAGCCGTGCCTAGTTTGCCAATTAAGCGTGCCTAGTTTGCCAACGAGCCGTGCTTAATTGTTCAACTTGCCGTGCCTAATGTCTCGACGCAACTATCTTCAGGAACAGCTCATGGATGCGGGTGTCTGCGGTCAGCTCGGGATGGAAGGCCGTCACGAGCATGTTTCCTTGCCTTGCTGCAACGGCTTTGCCATCTACGCGGGCAAGAATCTCGACCTCCGGACCTGCCTCCTCGATGTAGGGAGCACGGATGAAGGTCATGGGAACGCGTCCGATGCCCTTGAAGTCGGCTTCCGTATTGAAGCTCCCCAGCTGACGGCCGTAGGCATTGCGGCGAGCCGTGATGTCCATCACATTGAGGTGATTGCGGTCGAGCATGATGAGGCCTGCACAAGTTCCGAGCACAGGAAGTCCGTCAAGAATGGTCTGCCGAAGCGGCTCGAACAGGCCTTCGTCCTTCATGATGCGCATCATGGCTGTGCTCTCGCCGCCAGGGATCGCCAGGCCAGCCCTCTCGACCCCCTCTCCGCCATCAGCAATTGTATCTCACTCTCGTTGATGCCGACCATCGCTTCGCCGAGGTCTTCGCTCAGTTGCGCCAAGATGGCCGGGTTGTCGTAGTTCGTCACGGCTTTCACGATGGCCTGTGCCCGCTTCTCGGGATTGCCGCTCTTGAAGATGCCGCTGCCCACGAACACGCCTTCTGCGCCAAGCTGCATCATCAGGGCAGCATCGGCAGGCGTGGCCACACCTCCGGCCGCGAAGTTCACTACGGGCAGTTTTTGGTTGTCGTGGACATAACGAACTAATTCATAAGGTACGCGCAACTGCTTTGCTGCCTCGTAGAGTTCATCGTCGTTGAGCGAGACGAGCCTCCTTATTTCGCTTTGCATCAAGCGCATGTGACGGACGGCCTGAATGATGTCGCCCGTTCCGGGTTCGCCTTTGGTGCGTATCATCGTGGCACCCTCGTTGATGCGGCGGAGTGCTTCGCCCAAGTCCTTTGCTCCGCAGACGAACGGCACGCGGAACTTCCGCTTGTCGATGTGATAGATGTCATCCGCGGGGGAGAGCACTTCGCTCTCGTCGATGTAGTCAATCTCGATGGCCTCAAGTATCTGCGCCTCCGCGAAATGGCCGATGCGGCACTTCGCCATCACGGGAATCGTCACGGCCTCCTGAATGCCTCGTATCATCTTCGGGTCGCTCATGCGGCTCACGCCACCAGCCGCCCTAATGTCGGCCGGAATGCGTTCCAATGCCATTACTGCACACGCCCCGGCAGCCTCGGCAATTCGTGCCTGCTCGGGCGTCGTCACGTCCATAATCACTCCGCCCTTCAGCATCTGTGCCAACTGACGGTTCAATGTAGTTCTGTCTTCCACTTTAGAACAATTCATAATTCATAATTCATAATTTTTAGTGGTTAGAGGTTAGAGAAGTGTTTGGGGTGCTAATCGGGGACCATGGGTATTCTCTAACCTCTAACCCATAACCTCTAACCACTCCCTACTTTCCGTTATGTGCTGCAAAGGTACGGCAAGAAAAAGGAACGGACAATCATCCGTTCCCATTTGGTAAAAAGTTGCTCCGAAGAAAGCAAAGCCGGGCTTAGGCTATAGGTGTGCTCCACTTAAAGCGAAGCGACGAGCTGGTCCCAGTCTGTCGGAG
>CADCCR010000098.1 GCA_902799985.1 uncultured Bacteroidales bacterium
ACCTCCGAACCATTATCAAAGCCGACAGACACGAGCGGGAAAAGAATCCCGTACTTTGACTTGGCAAAGGGAGTCTGCATCCTGCTGGTCATTTGGTTCCACCTTGGGGTGCACACCCCTTTCGACCCCTATCTCAATGCCATCCGCATGCCCCTCTACGTCTTTTTGTCGGGCTTGTTCTTCAAGACCTATGGCGGCATCCTGCAACTGATGCACAAGAAGACGAAAAGGCTGCTCATTCCCTTCTTCTTCTTCTATCTCACAACATCTGTGCTGCTGCCTATCCTGGCACACAAGTTCTTGGGGATAAACTTCGAGACCGGACAGGACTGGCGATTGCTTTACGCCTTCCTGACGTACCACGACTTCCCCAACATCCCGCTGTGGTTCCTTTGGGGACTCTTCATGCTGAACGTTGCATTCTATGTGTTGCACCGCTTCATCAAGTCGGACATCCTGCTGGGACTCTGCTGTCTCGTGCTGGGAATCGTGCTGGGGAAAATTCTGTCGCTGCCTGCATCAATCAGTAAAGCCTTCGTTTACATCTTCTACTTTTACCTTGGCTATATGGCAACGCGCTATGATGTAATAGAAAAAATGCCTGTCCAGAAAGTTCTGCCCATATCGCTCTGTCTATTCGTTGCCTTGGGCTTCTTCAATCCCGACTCAGGTTTCCTACAGTATATCCAGCAGACATTGCTCTCCATCACAGGCGTATTGACGCTTCTGCTTCTGTGCAAGGTCATCAGGCACTTGCCGTATGTCTCTTACGTCGGCAGGTACTCCATCATGCTCCTTGTCACGCACGAACCACTAATCCGGCTTTTAGATGTTGCCCACATCGGCAATCCCTATGTC
The DNA here is from genome assembly GCA_902799985.1 of uncultured Bacteroidales bacterium. Classification (GTDB taxonomy): domain Bacteria; phylum Bacteroidota; class Bacteroidia; order Bacteroidales; family Bacteroidaceae; genus Physcousia. Next base: position 859 of record CADCCR010000098.1, read on the forward strand.
TGTTTCCTGCTACTGGCAGCATCGTATCTTCTCATCATTCCCTTCATGCGCCGCTACATGCCCCATGTCACGGCACAAAAGTAATCGCGGCGAAGCATTAGAATCTGAATTATCAACCCGTCGGTGCGGATGCAGGCGACGGCGGAAAGGGGAAGGCAGGTCAGCCGCGGAGCAGAACTAATGCATCATGTTGTACCTGCGTATCTTCGCCAGCATCGCGTCGCACCAAGCCTTGTTCCCGGACCGCTGAATGCGGCAGTTGCCCGTGGCAGAGGGCGTGAAGATGGTTTCGGCCTGTTCGGAGAACGCCACGGTACCGCGCTCGGAGAGGGAGAAGAGTTCGTCGCCCTCTACAGCCTGTATGACGACCATCGGGTCCCACATCATCTGCCCCGTGTTGCAGTTGCACCTCATATACACCTGCTTGATGGGATGCACGTCCGTCCAACTGACGTCGTTGATAACCTGTTCGGGCTTATACTCGATGTCCTGCCCCACCTCCATCGGCGAAAACACCATGTCAACCTCCTTCGGCCAGAGGCGGAAGAATTCCTGCGCAAAAGAGAAGCCCTTCTTGAAGTTGAAGTCAGGCTCCACAGATTCGCCGAACACGCCGCCCATCAGGTAGATGCACTTCACCTTCTGCCGGACGAGGTCAACCCCGCTGAGCGGCGAATACTCGTCAGCCTCGGAGTCAAGCAACTGCGCCAAGGCGGGCAAGAACCCTACAGAGCAGATGTTCACAGAATGGTCGGGCTGAGCGGCAAGCAGACGGCGGTAAAGCTGCCAGCCGTCGGGCAAAGAGGAGTAGTCGGAAATCGAGCGACGGAACATCGGCTGGCCGTTCCCGTCGGTATAAGTGGGCAAAGCTTTGTAATCAATCCAGATTGGTGGGTTGGTAATGCCTTGTCGCACCAAACCGACAGGCACATAGCCATGGCCGAAATACGTGTTCACAACGTCGGTGCAGGCCGCATACTCCTCGCCGACGCGGTCCACGATTACGCCGAGCAATCGGCAGCGTCCTTCGTCCTGGTAGCGATGCAGCAACTCCAAGGCGAAGAGGTCGTCGGTCGAGGAACCGATGTCGGTGTCGTAGATGATGAGCGATTCTGTCTGGTTGTTGGCAGGGGGCGGAACGTTGTCGTCCGAAGAGCACGACGTAAAGATGCTTACGCCGCAGACTATGGCAGCAAGCATCCATAGCCGCAGCAACCGCTTAGATATCGTTGAATAATTCATATTGGCAAATTCATATTCATAACTAATAATGTAGCCAGTCTCCGTTAATCAATTGCAAAGGTACGAAAAAATATCTGCATCGGCAAGGATGCCGAAAAGATTCTAAGCAAAGCGCGGAAGAATGCAGGCAGAGCAGCCGAACACGGCACGCGCTTATCTGGGAAGCGCCTAGCGCTTATTTCGGAAGCGCCTCGTGCTTATTTCGGAAGCGCAGGGCGCTTATTTCCGAAGCACGCGCCGCTTCTGCATGTTCTCCACTGAGCTGATATTTCAGTTTCACTGTCATTTATATCCATTATCGCTTGCTTACTCGGAATATTATCTGTAACTTTGCAAAGGAAAAAGTGAAAATCGTCACTTTATGAAACAGAACATCAAGAAAACGGGTATGTGGAGATGGCTCACGCTGACAGCCCTACTGACACTGGCTCTGAAGCCAATGGCTGCTCAGAACATGATTGTGTGGGAAGGAAACGCACAGCACCAGTTCAAGATTGGAGCCGTGGACTCCATCACTTTCACCGAGAAATCGACGGACGACATAGTGGACGAAGCTTCGGCCGAACGGCTGGAGGACATCCTCAGCCGTCGCTCGCCAGCCTGGGAGCCCTACGAATACGTGTCGGGCGGAAGGGCACTTGGCACGGGAGTCACTGTCTCGCCCGACCCGATGATAGGCTACGTCTGGGACCACCCCACGGCCAACGACCCGCTGCAAGCGTACATCATGACACCTGTGCTGGCCTACGCCAGAACGGGAGAAGGGAACTTCGGGAACCTGGAGAACGTGGACGAAGGCGGTGCCATCAAGGTGAACGGCCCGGGCACCATCGTGCTCGACTTCGGGGCCGAGCTGCCTGCCTGGCTCGAGATTGACAGTCCCGACCTCTCGGGCACCGTCACGCTGGGCGTAAGCGAGTACAACGAGGTGGAGAGCTACAGCGGCCACAAGACGAAGGCGCCCACCCGAGTCGGCACAAACACCTATCGGCTGGAGCTGAACAGCGAACTCTACGAGGGCGTGCGCTTCGCCTTCATCAACGTGGAGAAGTTCGACAAACCCTTCACCATCATAGCCATAAGGGCCGTCTGCCAGGTGATGCCCGTGAACTACGTCAGCTCGTTCGAGAGCGACAACCAGATGCTCGACAGCATCTGGTACGTGGCAGCATGGGACGTGCGGGCCAACCTGCGCGAAGACTGCTTCGGAGCCATCCTGCTGGATCGCGGCGACCGCATCTCGTGGACGGGCGATGCCTACACGGCACAGGCTGCTGCACTGGTGGCCTTCGCCAACTACGATGCCGTGCTGAAGAACCTGCGCTTCACCGAAGAGCACGTCAACAACATCGAGACGTACGAACTGATGTGGGTGGAAAGCCTCATCGACTACTACATGTATTCGGGCGACCGCGAGGGACTGGAAAGTCTGACAGACAAGGCCATCAAACGTCTGGACCACGCCTACCAGATATTCGACAACCCCACGGGCCTTCGCTTCGTGGGCTGGGACGACCGCACGGGCACGGGCTTCGACCACTCGGAATGCGAACAGAACAAACTTTGCTATCAGGCAATGGCCATCGGCACCTGGAAGCACTTTGCCGACGTGCTGGAGCGCATCGGCAAGACCGGCAAGGCCCGGCTCTATCGCAACTATGCCACGCGCAAGACGCAGCAACTGCTCGGCACGGCCGGCTTCATCAGCAAGATGGGCATGCACGCGGCAGCCGACGCCATCAATGCCGGACTGACCGACGACCTCTCGCGCCTCTATCATCCCGACCTGGCCGACCGCCTGCAACGCCTCTCCTATTCTCCCTTCAACCAATGCATGATTATCGATGCCATGGCTGCAGCCGGACATCACGACCATGCCTTTGCCAGCATCATGGACATGTGGGGCGGACAGATTGCCTACGGCGGAACGACATTCTTCGAAGTGTACCGCCCGGACTGGAACAACATCCTTCCGCATAACGGACCCGTTCCCTACACACAGGCCGGACACACCAGTCTGGCACATCCCTGGGGCGCAGGCGTGCTGGCTTGGCTCACCGAAGAGATGCTGGGCGTGAAGCCCACCGAACCGGGCTTCAGCACCTTCCGCGTGCACCCACACTTCTGCGGCTACGCACGACGGGCAAAGGGCGACGTCAGCACACCCCACGGCACCATCCGCGTTTCCTTCGACCTCGAAAGCGGCCAGCACACGTTGAACGTGCCCGACAGCACCATAGCCAACTACGCCATCCCACGCGAAGGCATGAGCATCACGTCCGTCCTGATGAACGGACAGACCGTCAGCCCCAGCCGCGAGGACGACCAGTTCTTCTACCTGGACAGCCTGGCTGCCGGTGAATACACCTTCGAAGTGAATTATACCGGCACGCCCACCGAGCCGCTGCAGGAGGAATACATCTACGCAGCACAACTGCTCGACGTCGACTACGAGACGCATGGCGAGTGGTACAAGAAGTACGGTCAGGACGGTTACTTCATCGTGGGTGGCGACAACGGCAAGGACCTCGCCGTGCTGCCCGACTATGTGGAATCCATCACCTTCGACTACATCTGCAACCCCAGCTACCACCGCACCGTCATCAATCCGCAGGACCCCATCGCCAAGATGCCCGTCAATCCCGACGGAACAGGCGCGAAGGTGTTCGCCTGCTACTATTCGCGCGACCTGCACATGTGCCCCGTTGACATTCGTCTGAAGGAACAGCACCCCTACACCGTGGCCCTCTACATAGCCGACTGCGAGACGAAAGGCATGGACCGCAACCAAAGCATCGAGGTGTTCGACCTGGAGACGATGAATCGCATCGCTCCGCTGACGCGCGTCAACGACATGAAGGGCGGCGTCTACATCGTCTATTCCTACGACAAGAGCATGCGCATCCGCTGCAACCACATCCGCGGCGACAACGCTGTCTACAATGCTCTGTTCTTCGGCAAGAAATAAAGGAGCACACTTAATGGGAATTATCAAAAGGAAACGGATGAGTGTCCGTTTCCTTTGTTTATGCGCTTCCTGTGTACCTTTACGCAGTTGTGTACTATTTGTGTACCGCTTTGCTTGCTGCTTTCGGTATTTTTTTGTTACTTTGCAGTCGAAATGAAAAAGACGCTGCTTTATATCTCACTGCTGTTGCTTTCGATGAGCGGAAACGTCATGGCACAACAGCAAATGTACATCTGCCGGGGCGGACTGGCAGATGCCTTCGAACTGAACGCAATGGCACGGCTGGAGATGGAGCCCGACTCCTTCCGCATCAGACAGCAACCCGCATACGCCACGGAGGACGTGGACAGCATCGTCTTCCTGTGCCCGACACTCGACGTCAGAGAGCTGGGATGGTGGGGCAACCTCACCGACGGGCAGTCCCTCTACAAGGCACAGCTGAGGGCTGAACGCGAAGAAGGGACAATCTCCTTCGACTACGATGTACTGTTCGTCATCGAGGCACAAGCCGGCATCTGCCAGTCTGTCCTCTGCAAGCTTCTCTTCAGCGAAGAGTGGATGATATGGGAATATTACATAGATGTCGCTACAGGCACAGGCGGTGGTCATCAGGAGAGTCCATATATATATGTAAAGGAAACGGCAACGGGACCTCGCAGGTTCGAGACCTGGGTGAACACAAACGGCACCATGCTGCCCGTCGAATGCACCTGGGAACTTGAGGACACGATGCTCTGGTCCGACTGTACAAAGCTGCTGGCAGGCCGACCCATAGGAGACGTACAGACAATCGTGGAGGCATGGGTTCACCAGCCGCCCAAGAAGATAGACAACCCAAACTATTAAATCCAATAAACATCACAACTATGAAACTACACAAGCTACTTTTGGCATTTGCCGCTTTGACGCTGGCAGTTGTCGCAAAGGCTCAGGACTACAACGAGCCGAAATGGATTGAGTTGACCAAAGAAGAACAGGCATTGGTAAAGGGCAGCACAGACTTCTCCTTCCGCCTCTTCAAGGAGACACGCGGCGACATCAACCAAGTCATTTCGCCCCTGAGCGTCACCTACGCCCTGGGGATGCTCAACAACGGGGCAGCAGGCGTGACACGGGAGGAAATCTGTCAGACGCTGGGCTTCGGTGAAACGGGAGCAGACGGCATCAACGCCTTCTGCCGCAAGATGCTCACCGAACTGCCGGCACTCGACGAGCAGACGAAGGTGATGCTCTCAAACGCTATCTTCCTCAACCAGCCACGCTACTTCCTGCCCGACTTCCTGGACATAGCACACTCCTACTACGAAGCCGAGACGCAGGCACGCGACTTTACTGACGGAGAAACGATGGACGTCATCAACCAGTGGGCCAGCAAACATACGATGGGCATGATTAAGAAGGTATTCACCAAGACGACCTTCAATCCCCTTGCTGCCAGCTACCTGCTGAATGCCGTTTACTTCAAGGGCGTATGGACGCTGAAGTTCGACAAGGATGAGACGAAGGACGAGGTGTTCAACGGCAAGGAAACCGTGCCGATGATGCACATGACGAACTATCTGCCCTACACAGAGAACGACGACTATCAAGCTTTGACACTTCCCTATGGCAACGAGGCCTACCGCATGACGGTACTGCTTCCGCGCGAAGGCAAGAGCATCGACAATGTGCTTGCCACGCTCAATGCCGACACCTGGCTATATAGGCTGCATTGGATGGGAATTGCAGAAGTCGATGTAAAGTTGCCTCGCATGGACATTGACACAAACCAGGACCTCGTGGAGACCATGAAGGCACTGGGCATGCCATCGGCCTTCGACCCGCAGACTGCCGACATACCCAACTACATCAACGTGCCGCAGTACATCAGTAACATGTTCCAGGTAGCCAAAATCAAAATGGACGAGGAAGGAACAGAAGCCGCCGCTGTGACTGTCATTGGGACCGGCGACTCAGGCATACCTCATGAGCCAGAGTTCTACGAGTTCCATGCCGACCGTCCGTTCCTCTACGTCATCAGCGAGCGCAGCACAGGCACCATCCTCTTTATCGGGCAGTACATGGGCGAGAACGTCGTTAGCGGCAATACAACTGCCATAGACCTCCGGCATGCGGAGGAAACGGAAAACGGCAAATGGCTAAATGGTCAATGGTTCGACCTTTCCGGCCGCAAGCTCTGTACGCCGCCTGCCAAGGGCCTCTACATCGACGGCACGACTGGCAGAAAGATTCTTGCCAAATGAGACGCATACAGACCATAGCCCTCCTTCCGCTGCTGACGCTGGTTCTCGCTGGCTGTCAGCAGCGGCAGGCTGGTCTGGCCGAATATCACGAAGCACTTGCCCTCATCGACCAGGGAGACACGCCAGCGGCCTTGACCCAACTGGAGAAGGCAGGCACGCTGGCCTCCACTGACAGCCTGCGGGCATTGGTGGAGAGTCAGAAAGGCACGCTGTTCTTCAACCAGCACCTGCTCGACCGCTCGCTCGTCTGCTATCAGCAGGCCTATGCCATCGACCAGCGGGCAGGCGACACATTGGGCCTCATCTACGACCTCCGCGACATGGGCAACGTCCTTCGGGCACAGGACAATGACAGCTGCCTCGACTGCTTCCGTCAGGCACGCCAACTGGCCATCGACTTCGGCCACGTTCCCATGCAACGGGACGTGGAAAGCCAGATGGCAGGCTACTATCTCTATCACGACCGTTTGCAGGAAGCCCGCGAGCTGCTCCTGCCTGCCCTTGCCTACACGGACAGCACGAATGCCAGCGGCCTGCACTTCATGATGGCCGACCTCTACCGCCGCAGCGGCATGCGCGACTCTGCCATCCTATATTATAATAAGGTATTGGCACACGGTTCGCTCGATGCACGCCGAGGGGCACACCGACAGCTGGCCGACTATGCTCTGGACGAGGGCAAAGGCGAAGAAGCCAATGCCCACATGCACAGCTACGGCCTGCTCACCGATTCGGTGCTGGCAGGAAACGATGCCGAGGCGCTGCGACGCATGACAGCCCTCTACGACTACAGCCAACGGGAACGCGAGAACGCCCGCCTGGAGAGGCTTGTCATGTTGGTCTCGGCCGGAGCTTTGCTGCTCATCTTCATCCTGACGTTTCTCATCTTCTACTACAGAAAAAAACGTGAGGTGTTCCGCCTTAGGCTAAAGCAGATGGAACTGCTTATGGCGGAACACCAAAGCAAGCCTGAACCCATAACCGCAGAAGAACAGAAGAACTTGAACCAGACGCCTATCGTCAGACACATTCACAGGCTTCTGACCGACATGGACCAGCCGACGATGACAAACAAAGACTGGGAGCAACTGGAAGAAATGTTCATGCAGTCGTTGCCGCATTTCCTGCCCCGGCTGCAAGAGTTCGGTCGCCTCAGCCAGCAGGAGCGCCATGTGTCGATGCTCCTTCGCCTGGGCATAACGCCAATCGACATTGCCCAACTGACAGCCCACACCAAGCAGTCTGTCTCTAACACACGGTCGCGTCTCTTCGAGAAAGCCTT
>CADCCR010000099.1 GCA_902799985.1 uncultured Bacteroidales bacterium
TAATTCTCGGGGTGAAGTCCTTTTTTCATTTTCTTTTTCTCCTTGTTTTGTGCCCCCGTTCTTCCATCGGAATGCTTCTTCAGGAAGCAGATAAGGGGCCGGTTCTGTTAATTGTATTCTTTAGCGGCTGCAAAGGTAAGACTATTTTTCCAATGCGCCAAATTTTTAGGGAACAAATACTGCTTGCTTCGTGTTTTTCTGTCATTTCCCTGTGCTGGACGATGCTCAGTGGAAGGGGAAGATGACAAAGGCGCAGGCATCCCAGACTGCGTGCGAGATGATGAGGGCGGTGAGGCTGTCGGGGCGGAAGCGGTAGATGATACCCCAGCAGAAGCCTACCACGAGGGCTGCCATGACGAGCATGAAGTTGCCCGACCACACATGCACCAAGGCATAGACGGCTGTGGTGACCAGGAATCCGGCGTTTGCTCCCCACCGGCGCATCAGGCTGTTCTGCACGAAGCCGCGCCAGAAGATTTCTTCCGCCGGACCGATGAGCAGCAATAGCAGCAGGGCTATCGTCAGCGGACGGGCGTCGGACTTCATGGCATAGATGTTGTCCACCTGTGCTCCTGCAAAGCTGAAGAGCCATTGGGAGAGGACGTCGCCCAGCCAGAAGATGCCCCACAGGACAGCTGCAATAGCGATGCCGGCGGCGATGCGAAGTGGTGTGGGACGGAAGTCGGCCAGCCATTCGCGACGCAGGATAGTGCTGATGGCTATCAGTACCACAGCGGAGGCTGACATCGCATACCAGAAGTTCAGCCGAGGTGCCGTGAGGGGTGAGAACATCACGAACCAGAGCAATGCCGCCACCGCGATGCCTGTCCACACTTTTCTCAAGTCGACTGCGTTACTGTTGACTTTCATTTCTACTTCTCCTACGCTTCGATTATACTTGAATGTCATTCTTTCTTTCAACCACGAATCGCACGAACTGCTCGGAATTCCCTTTGACGAATGAGGCCGAGGGCTGGTCGTGAGGTTCGTGGAACTGGCGGTTCTTTATATCCAGGCCGTTTCCGACTGCAACAGGAACCAGCCTCCGAGGACGAGACCGACAGCCAGCAAGAGGGCAAACGCCATCTGCAGCTGGGCCGTCTTCTGGTCGAGAGTGGCGATGTCCTGTTCCTCTTCGGGACGAGCCTTCAGCATCTGCCGGATATTGCCAAGGGCCAGAGGCAGCGTGAGCCATGCGATGAGGGAGGTCCAGGGCAGCCATCCGAATGCCACGAACACGCCGACGAGCACATAGGGAAGCGTGAGCTCCAGCAGATAGACGTACTGCGACATGGTGCCTCCCAGCCATCCGGCGAGGGTCTGCAAGTGTGCCCGGCGGTCGTTGCGAATGTCGCGGGTGTTGTTGGCATGCAGGATGGCAACCGTCAGCAGACCATAGGTGAGCGACAGGAGCATGGTCTCGAGGTGATAGTCGGGTGTGGCGACTCTGCTCACGCCGATGGCGGGCAGCAGGGCAAAGCAGAGGAGGATGTCGACGTCGCCCAGGGCATGCGCCTTCATCCAGGGATAGATGAGCGGGAGCAGAATGCCAAGAGCGCCTATCCAAAGCACTTCGACGGTGGACAGAGCCACGACACAGATGCCGAGCAAAGCGCCAACGGCCAGCAATGTCCAGCCGTAGCAGCGTATCTCGCCCGGGGTGAACTTGCCGGAATAAATGTGGTTGACGCCATTCAGACTGCCAGGCAGGTCGATTCGCTTCACGTTGTCGGAATAGTCGCTCACCAGGTTACCGCCCGCATGCATGAAGAGCATCATGGGCAACGTCAGGCATGCCGGGAGCCAATTGACTGCCATTCCCTCGCAACGCTGCAGGTAGAAGAGGTAGGCCAAAGTGACGAGTATCGGCATGACCGATGCCGTGAACGACCAGGGCCGCGTGGCAATTATCCAATCTATCAGAGTTCGCTTATTCATTATATATAATGTATTAGGTGGTTCCAATGGTTCCATCAGGTGGTTCCAATGGTTCAGTCAGGCGACTTCAAAGGCTTCGCTTTTCAGTTTTGCCGTGCAAAGTTACAACTTTTCTGCTGATTTCACCACTATTTGCACAGAAATAAATTCGTCTGCCGCAGGGAAAATGATTTTTCACCTCGAAGAACAAAGTTCCCCTCCTCGAAGGACATAATCTGTCACCCCTGGGAACAAAATCCGTCACCCAAAGGAACAGAATCCGTCACTTTAGAGAACAAAATCCGTCGTTGCAAGGAAATATATTTCCAAGGCTTTGAAATAAATTTCCAAGCCACTGAAAAAGTTTTGTTGCCTGCCGCCCGGAAGTTGTTCCCTGCCGCATCAGCATTTGTGTGCGTGGGCCAATGAATTTCAGAAAAGAGCCTAATGAACTTCCGAAAAGGGCCCGACGGACTTCAGAAAAGGGTCTGATGAACTTCTGAAAAGGGCCCGACGAACCTCTGAAAAGGGGACAAAAACCGGCAGCCAACGGCCGAGGGAAAATCCCCGCAGCAGAGGAATAATCCTAAGAAATGCGCTTTTTAAGTTACATTAAGACTTAATCTGCTTGCAGTTTGATAATAAATGCGTACCTTTGCACTCAGAAAGAACGAAAACGACACTTTAAACATTACTAAATAACACACAAAGCAATGAAGAAACTAGCAATAGCCATCGTGCTTGCAGCAATGTCTGCCACAGTTATGGCACAGAATTTCGAAGGAAAGACCATTGAAGAGCGCATCGCGTACTCAACCGGCGACAACGAGGACAGCATCAAGACTGCCAAGGGATACATTACTATGTTCCAGCAGGCTGGTGCCAACAAGGACTACGCCGACATGTACATCGACTATGAATGGCTGAAGAAGTACGCACCATTCTCCGTCAACGGCATCTACACACAGGGCCCCTTCATGTTCTACAACCTTATTAATTCGGAACAGGACAAGGCCAAGAAGAAAAAGTACTTCGACGAAATGATGGAACTCTTCGAGCTCCGACAGAAGAACCTCGACGCCCTCAACTCCTTCGCCAACACGAAGAGCACCCTGGGCGACGTGCTCAGCGTCAAGGCCGAGTACTACAACTGGACAGCTCCCAACGTGGAAGGCAGCGAATACACCCTGAACAAAGCATACGCCAACTTCGCCGAAGCCATCAAGATGGTCAACGAACAGGGCGGACGCGAAATCACAGGCTCCTTCCTCCAGACCTTCTTCCTGGTCAGCGACGCCATGTACAAGGCAGCTCCCGGAGCTATGCGCGAACAGTACCTGCAGGACTACCTCGACAGCAAGGACGCCTGCGAGAAGATGCTCCAGCTGGCTAAGGAAGCACAAGCCAACGGCGACGAAGCAAAAGCCGAGAAGCTCGTAGCAACCTACGACGCACCCCTGGCCGCCATCGAACAGATATTCTCGCAGAGCGGAGCAGCCGACAGCACACAGCTCATCGCCATCTACACCAAGAAGTTCGACACCTACAAGACCGACATCAACAAGCTCAACTCCAGCCTCACCATCATGCAGCAGAACGATTGCGACGACTCGGACATCTACTACCAGTACGCCGAAGCCGCCTACGCCCTGGAGCCCTCATTCACCAGCGCCATCGGTCTGGCACAGAAGTCGCAAAGAGACGGACAGCTCGACAAGATGCTCGAGTACTACAACAAGGCACTTGAGCTCGCATCGAGCGACTCACGCCGCGGCGCCATCTGCCTGAACATCTGCAACGGCCTGACCAAGAGCAAGCAATACACCGGCGCCCTGACCTACGCAGAAAAGGCCATCAGCTACAACGACGACCTCACCGGCAAGGCATACCTCAAGGAAGCCAACATCTACGCCCTGCTCGGACAGTACAGCGAAGCCGTAGCCTACTGCGACAAGGCCAGCCAGGCCGACATCACCGTGAGCGGCTCGGCTGCCCGACTCAAGGAGAACATCCAGAAGGCACAAGCTAACCAGGCCGCCAACGACAAGGCTCGCAAGGCTTACGACGAATTCATCAAGAAGCAGAAGGCCGAGGAGGAATTCTGGAAAGGCGGAGGCAAATAACACTCCGAAAGCAACCTGAACACAACCTTAAGAAAAGCCTGCCATGCAACACAGCACGGCAGGCTTTTTCGCATCACAGGCAAAGGCCAATGTAAAAAAAGGTTAAAAGAAACCGCGATACCTTGCTAAAAACAATAATAATTAGTAACTTTACGAACCAAAAGCGAAAAAAAAGCTAAAAAAGCAGTCGCATAAGCACAAAAACAAGCAATGCAGAGCATTAAAATAGGCATCATCGGACTCGGACGAATGGGACGCAAACACCTCCAGGAACTTGTGGCCTGCGAGTATTGGGACGTGAAATACACCTGCGACATCAACCCCGAGAAAGCCAGACATTCGCACGAGATAGCCCCGAACGCCATCTTCACAACCGACGAACGCGACATCTGGAACGACCCCGAAGTGACGTGCGTCGGGCTCTTTGCATTGGCCGACTCCAGAGCCAGCCGCATCGAAAAGGCTGTCAAAGCAGGCAAACACGTCATCTGCGAAAAACCTCTTGCCTACAAACTGCAGGAAGAGTGGGACGTCGTCCGCCTCGAAGAATCGACCGACAAGTTCTGTACCGTCAACCTCTACCTGCGCAATGCCTGGTACACAGCAGCCATGAAGGACTTCGTCCGCAGCGGAGAAATCGGAGAGCTCGCCATCATACGCATCTGCCACATGACACCCGGACTCTCACCAGGCGAGGGACACGAGTACGAAGGACCCTCCTTCCACGACTGCGGCATGCACTATGTCGACATCGCACGCTGGTATGCCGACTCAGAATACAAGACCGGACACGCACAGGCCATCCGCATGTGGGACTACAAAGACCCGTGGTGGCTGCAATGTCACGGCACCTTCGAGAACGGCATCGTCTACGACATCACCCAAGGCTTCGTCTATGGTCAGCTCGCAAAGGACCAGACACACAACTCCTACACAGAGCTCATAGGCAGCAAGGGCTTTGTTCGCATGACACACGACTTCAAGACAGCCGTCGTCGAAATGCACGGCGAACACATCACCCGCCGCATCGAGAAGCCCTACGGCGACAAGAACATCGACCGCCTCTGCCGCCTCATGGGCGAAGCCATACTGACAGGCGTCCGGCCCGACCACCTGCCACGCTTCCGCGACGCAGCCATCGCCAGCGAATACGCCTGGAAGATGCTCGAAGATGCCCGTAGGAACGACCTCCCCTCAAAGGGCACACCCGAGGAACTGGAACAGATACACTACCGACGCGCCCACGCCACCGACGGCTACGGACTGCTCGACAGACCACATAAATAAACACGATTAACTCTTAACTCTTAACCCATAACTCTTAACTCTTAACTCTTAACTCCTAACCCTTAACTCTTAATTCTTAACTCTTAATTCTTAACTCTTAATTCTTAACTCTTAACTATATAACATGACACATCAACTCTTATTTCTCGGAAGTCTGGGCGGACAGGAAATCATCATCATCGCGCTCGTCATCCTTCTCCTCTTCGGAGGCAAAAAGATTCCTGAACTCATGCGCGGCCTCGGCAAAGGCGTATCACAATTCAAGAAAGGCATGAACGAAATAGAACAGGAAATCAATGCCGAACCAGAACAAAACAAAGAAAAGGAAATACAAAACAAATAACCAATACGTTTAACTCCATTAACAAAAACAAGCAACTGTTATGAAAGAAATGTCAAGAAGGTCCTTCCTGAAGGCAGGCACCGCAGCTACCGCTGCTCTGGCAATGGCTCCCACCGACGTACTCGGCAAGGCTAAAACCACAAAGAAGAATGTACAGACAGGCAAGATCAAGCTCCTCGGCGTAGGCGTCGGTGGCCGTGGTCATGCCGACATCAACGGCGTTACCTATAAAGGCAAGGACGAAATCTACGACGACATCGAGTTCATCGGCCTCTGCGACGTTGACCAGAAGTATGCAAAGGGCGTCATCGAAGAGTACAAGAGACTCTTCCCCAACATGAAGGTCTACGACGACTACAGGAAGATGTATGCCGAACTGCTGGATCAGGCCGATGCGGTTATCTGCGGTACAGCCGACCACACACACGCTATCATCTGTGCCGAGGCTCTGGCAGCAGGCAAGCATGTCTATTGTGAGAAGCCCCTCACCCGTACTGTTTATGAATCTCGTCTGCTCACCAAGCTCGCTGCCAAGGCCGGCGTCGCCACTCAGATGGGCAACCAGGGTTCCAGCGGCGAAGGCGTGAACCTGGTTTGCGAATGGATCTGGAACGGTGAAATTGGCGAAGTAACACGTGTTGATGCCTTCACCGACCGTCCCATCTGGCCGCAGGGCCTCGAGCGTCCCGAAGAGGTACACGAGATTCCCAGCACTCTGAACTGGGATGCCTTCATCGGCCCGGCTCCCAAGCGTCCCTACAACTCCATCTATCACCCCTGGAACTTCCGCGGATGGTGGGACTTCGGTACAGGCGCTCTCGGCGACATGGCTTGCCACATCCTGCACCCCGTCTTCAAGGCTCTCGACCTCGGCTATCCCATCAAGGCTGAAGGCAGCTCCACTCCCCTCATGTCCGACTGCTGCCCCAGCGCACAGGTCGTTAAGCTGACATATCCCGCTCGTCCCAACCGTCCGAAGGTAGCTATGCCTGAGGTTGTCGTTACATGGAGCGACGGCGGCATCGTGCCCTTCCGTCCCGAAGGTCTGGCTGTTGGCAAGAACCTTAACGTCAGCGGTGGCGGTGCCATCTTCTATGGCACAAAGGACATCCTCGTCGTAGGTTGCTACGGTGAGAAGCCTTACCTCGTAAGCGGTCGCGTGCCCAACGCTCCGAAGGTTTGCCGCCGCGTCACCGAGAGCCACCAGCGCGACTGGATCCGTGCCATCAAGGAAATCCGTGCAGGCAAGACCGATTGGACAAGGACTGCATCCGACTTCAGCGAGGCAGGTCCCTTCAACGAAATGGTTGCCATGGGCGTTGTCGCTACACGTCTGCAGGGCCTGAACCAGACTCTCGAATGGGACGGCGAGAACATGCGCTTCACCAACATTCCCGAGAAGGCCACCGTTCGCGCCATGCTCAAGGACGGCTTCTCCATCCACGACGGACATCCCACGTTCAACAAGACCTACACAGATCCCGTTAACGCTCGCGAGTTCGCAGCAGAGCTAATCAAGCCGAAGTATCAGAATGGCTACGTTCTGCCCGACATGCCCGCATAAACCATTTTAGTTCATAATTCGTAGTTCATAATCCATAGTTGGGCCAAGCCTTGCAACTAAGCGAAAGTAACGGCTATGGATTGTGAACTATGAATTGTTATATAAACAACAAAGCAGATAAGACAATGAAACTCAGAAATATCCTCGCAGCAGCAGCCCTTGCCGTTGCTGCCGGCGCACAAGCCCAGCCTCAGTACGTCGTTATCGAGAACCCGCAGGTTGACCTCAGCACGCTGAAGGTCGACAAGGACGGCTACTACGTCCTCTTCGACGGCAGCAGCCTCGACGGATGGCGCGGCTATTGCAAGGATCACATCCCCAGCAAGTGGAACATCAAGGACGGCGCCCTGCACTTCGACGGCAGAACATCCAACGGTGAAGGCGGCGACATCATCTTCGCTCATAAGTTCAAGAACTTTGAGTTCGAGATTGAATGGAAGATTGCAGAAGGCGGCAACTCCGGCATCTTCTACCTGGGCAAAGAGACCGCTACCATCAACAACGATGCACCGAAGACCGAAGAGACGAAGGCCGGCAACGTGACCATCACGCAGACCATCGACAACCGCGGCAAGCTCAACTACCAGCCTATCTACATCAGCTGCCCCGAGTGCCAGGTGCTCGACAACGAGCGTCACCCCGATGCTAAGCTCGGCGCCACCCTCGGCATCCGCCAGAGCACGAGCCTCTACGACATGATTGTCGCTAAGCCTCAGAACGCCAACCCCGCCGGTCAGTGGAACAAGGTGAAGATTGTTGTGAAGAACGGCAAGGTGACACACTTCCAGAACGGTGTGAAGGTGCTCAGCTACACGTTGGCCGACAAGTCTTGGGTCGACCTCGTGCAGACTTCTAAGTTCAGCCAGAAGAACTGGCCCCTTGCCTACGAAATCATGAAGGACTGCGGCAAGGAGCCTGGCTACTTCGGCATGCAGGACCATGGCGACGAGGTTTGGTACCGCAACATCCGCGTTAAGGTGCTCAAGTAAACACCTGCCTATACATTATTATATATTATATAAGACGCAAGAAAGGACTCATTCGATGAAAAAGATTCTTATGATAGTCTGCATGGCTGCTGCCCTCTTCGGCTTCAGCACAGGTGCAGACGCCAAGAAAAAAGAGGCTTGCTTCCAGATGTACAGCGTGCGCGAACTCATCGGAAGCCCCGAGAAGTTTGCCCAGAACCACAAGGAAGTACTTGCCAAGCTCGCTGCAATGGGCTACACATCCACCGAAGCTGCCAACTACGACAACGGCAAGCTCTATGGACTCTCGCCTGAAGACTACCGAATGGCCATCGAAGCTTCCGGCATGGCCGTGCTCTCGAGCCACGTTGGCCACAACCTGAGCGACCAGGAACTTGCCAGCGGTGACTTCAGCGAAGCCCTCAAATGGTGGGACAAGTGCATCGACTGCCACAAGCGTGCAGGCATGAAGTACATTGCCAACCCCGGCGTCAACTACCCGAAGACGCTGAAGGAAGCCGATGTCATCTGCAAATACCTGAATGCCATCGGCGAGAAGGTCAACGCTGCAGGCATGAAGTTCGGCTACCACAACCACAGCCACGAGTTTGGCAAGGTGGAAGGCAAGGTATGGTACGACTATATGCTGACGCATACCGATGCCGACAAGGTATTCTTCGAGATGGATGTCTATTGGGCAGTCCGCGGACAGGTAAGTCCCGTGGAGTACTTCAACAAGTACCCTGGACGCTTCCTCCTGCTCCACATCAAGGACCACAAGGAACTTGGTCAGAGCGGCATGGTCGGCTTTGATGCCATCTTCAACAATGCAGAAAGAGCAGGTCTGCAGTACCTGGTTGTCGAACTGGAGGGAAGCAACAAGCCCAACATCCTGGACGGCATGAAGGAAAGCATCGACTACCTCAAGGCTGCAAAGTTCGTCAAAGCAAGCTACAGTAAATAGTTTAATGTGATTCATAATTCTTAATTCACAATTCATAATTAAGCTACGCCCAGAACATCAGCGAAGGAAATAATTATGAATTATGAATTAAGAATTATGAATTGTTATTTTGATTATGGAGATAGACAATAAGGAAAAGGCGGCAGAACTGGAAGACAAGACGACCGCAGCAGAAGAGAACGAAGAGGAAGGCGCAATGTCCTTCTGGGACCATCTCGAAGTGCTGCGCTGGGCTCTGTTCCGCAGTGCATGCGTGCTGGCCGTCATCATGGTGGGTACCTTTATCGCCATGCCCTACATCTTCGACCGCTTCATCTTGGCTCCAACCTCCAACAACTTTTTCACTTACCGACTGATAAACCGCATCGGCGGAGGAATGGTGACCCTCTCGCCCGACTTCGACGTGCAAATCATCAACATCAATGTGGCCAGCCAGTTCATGACGCACATCTCGACGTCCATTTCCCTGGCAGCCGTCATTGCATTCCCCTACTTCATCTGGGAAATATGGAAGTTCATTGAGCCCGCTCTCTTCGAGGACGAGGTGAAACACTTGCGTCCGGCCTTCCTCGGCGGCACCGTCATGTTCTACGTCGGATGCGCAATAGGCTACTTGCTCGTCTTCCCCTTCACCTTCCGCTTCCTCGTGGAATACAACCTGAGTTCAAGCATCACCAACCAAATCAACCTGCAGAGCTACATCGACAACTTCACCATGCTCATCCTTGTCATGGGCATCGTCTTTGAAATGCCGCTCCTGGCATGGCTTCTCAGCCTGATGGGAATCCTGCGCAAGAGCTTCCTGCGCGAGCACAAACGTCACGCAGTTGTCGTCCTGCTTGTTTCAGCTGCTATCATCACCCCCAGCGGCGACCCATTCACCCTCATGCTTGTCTTCGTCCCGCTCTATGTGCTTTACGAGCTCTCCATCCTTGTTGTCAGAGACAAAAAGCCTAAGAAGGGAACAGAAGCTTTGTAAACAACTTTTTTCAGCAAAATTCCATTATTTTACCAAATACTGACACACTTTGAGAGCAAAATGTGCACAAAAACACCATCAAACATGCAAATAATGCGATTTTTTCTTGCAAATATAGAATACATGTCGTAACTTTGCATCGACAAAATGTGTAAAATAAACCTTTTAAAACGAAAAAAGTATAAATAAAGTTAACCAAATAAACAGTAGAGAAACATGAAAAAGATTACTCTCATTCTTGTTGCTATGTTTGGTATGGCAACAGTAGCTAGTGCACAGTACACAGGGCACAAGTTTTTTGACAACTGGTCAATTGGCGTAGAAGGCGGTACAAGCACCAACCTCTGCGACTGGGACACTCCTAATGGAGGTGTAGCTGGTATCAACCTGACCAAGGGTATCACTCCCGTCCTGAGCTTGGAATTCCAGCTGCAGGCAGGCTTCGCTGACAACGCAAACTGGAACTGGTCAATGAAGAACAACATCACAGGTAACATCGTCAACAATGCAACCTTCATGGCCAACACCAAGATCAACCTCATGAACTGGTTCTGCGGTTACTAGGGCACTTCAAGTTCGGTTTCGATTTCGACTTCAACCTTGGCAAGCAGAAGGAGTGGACAATCAGCCTGCGTCCTGCTGTTATCCTCAAGACCACTCGTGACAATGACCCCGCAGGCGAAACCTTCAGGGATCCCCGCACCGGTTTCGGCTTCGTAAGAGTACAGTGCGACAACGATGCAACTAACCGCTCATATTGGCACAACTGCCTCGGTCAGATCACCGCAGGTGTCACCTATCACTTCAAGACCAGCAACGGCACACACCACTTCGCAGAGGTTAAGCCCGTTGAGGTTACCAAGGTCGTAGAGAAGGTTGTCGAGAAGCCCGTCGAGAAGGTTGTCGAGAAGGTTGTCGAGAAGGTTGTCGAGAAGGGCGTAGCAGGTGTTACCGTTGTTGAGTTCGGTCAGAACAAGGACAAGCTCACCGACACAGCTAAGGCTAAGCTGAACGCTATCTCTAAGGACGCTGTTGTTTGCATCGACGGCTATGCATCTCCCGAAGGCAACAAGGCTTACAACCAGAAGCTGTCTCAGCGTCGTTGCGACGTTGTCAAGGCTTACCTCCAGGGTCGTGGCGTGAAGATTGCCGACGTCAACGCTCATGGCGTTGCAGGTCCCGAGAGCCAGCGTATCGTTTACGTAACTGTTAAGTAAACCAGACTAACAAACAAGCCTCAACAAGAGGCTAAAGGAAAAGGGATGTACCCAGTGCATCCCTTTTCTTTTTATAATGATTACCAAACGATGCAGACAAAACGAGAACGAACAAAGATTGTTAACATAGCTGAAAGGTCTCAAAAAAAACAATCATTCATTTGGCTATTTAATAATAAAAACGTTTCCTGTAGCAAAGATGATGAGGAAAGTGGTAATTATAGCACAAGTCAACTGGTTGGAACATGGGAGATGTCACACGTCTCAGGCTGGTACTTAGAGGAAGACGACAATGACAATCTTGTAAAAGTGTCAGTAGACATGGATGTCAACGAGAACACGCTGCAAGAGTTCTACAGAAAAGACTTCGCTGACTACGTTCGTTATCAGTTCACCGAAAGCACATTCACACACTACACCATGTGGAATTATGGTGGTAATTGGGAAGTGGGTAGAACTGTACCATATACTTTGAATGGAAGCACCATCATTATTAATCCCAAAAACAAGGAGGAGGAACAAGTCAAGGTTCTTAGCATATCAACCAATCAGCTTGTGCTGAAGATAGCTGACGAAGACATGGATATGAACGTTACCTTCAAGAAAGTAAACTAATCATTCAACACCCTTATACGGTCCGCTCCTCTATGTCATAACGACATGGAAGAGCGGACTTGTTTTTATCTGGTCACTAGTGTCCCATTTGCGATAGTTTTAGCGGACAGCAATAGGAACATATACAATGAGTTATTGGACCAAATACGTAGAGCCGCGAAAACAAATTCAAAGCACCGTGGAATAAAACTTTTTTAGTGGCACTGAAATATATTTCAAAGGCTTGGAAATAGATTTCAGAGGCTTTGAAATATATTTCCAAGCCTTTGAAATAGTTTTGTGGCACGAGGTCACAAAGTTTTGGGGCATGGGGTCACAATGTTTTGGGCACGGGATCACTAGTTTTGGGGCATGCAGCGACGAAGTTTGAGACACGAGACGACAAAGTTCGGGGCAAGCAAAGACAATGCTCAATACAAGCCGAAAAGGCATTATCAAATGCCGGAAAAGAAAATACCGCACGCGGGAGGGAAGGGACCTGCATGCGGTATTGTTTTATATTGCTGTCCGGGAAAAAGCACCGGACAGCAATAATTGTTTTATTCTGCCAGATGCATGACTCTAGACGATTCAGGGCTTGACTCTGGACGGTTTAGTGTCTGACTTTGGACGGTTCAAGACTTGATTCCGGACTATTCAGAGTTTGACTCTGAACGGTTTAGAGTTTGACTCCGGACGGTTCAAGACTTGATTCCGGACTATTCAGAGTTTGACTCCGAACGGTTTAAAGTTTGACTCCAAACAGTTCAGTGTCTGACTCTGGACGGTTCAATGGTCACGATGGAACTGCTGGATGCGCTCGGTGAAGAGCGGTTCCTGTTCGCGGCGGAAGAAGGATGTGCAGATGCGAACACCTTGCTGGGTGGACCCCATGGTGTCGAGGGGGAAGACTGCTATGCCGTAGGTCATAAGCTCGCGCGTCAGCTGCAGGTCGTTCATACCGGGGTACTGCACGGTGAAGTAGAAGCCGTCGGCAAGGGGAGCTCCCATGTCGTTGTCGTAGACAAGATAGAAGCCGTTGGCCAGAAGGACGTCCTTCATGAATCGAGCCCGACGGCCGTACTCGCGAACGTCGTTGAGGAAGTTGTACTCTCCCCTGACGGCTGCCTCCATCAACGCAGCCATAGCATGCTGCACGGAATGCGTTGTGCCGCTGGAAAGCGTGTACATCAGACGCCCGACGAAGAAGTCGCCGAAGGTTCCCACGCCAAACTTCTCAGCAAGAGGAGCATAGGTGCGATGGTAGAGCGCATTGGAGATACAGGTCACGCCGATGCGCTGGCCGGCATAGGAGAAGGCCTTCGAAGCCGAAATCCACAGGACATAGTTGTCCGTATAGCGTGCCACGGTAGCCTGGAACGGCGGCTGTCCGGGATGGGAGAGGTCGCGACGGAAGTCCATGGCGAAGTAGGCCAGGTCCTCGAGCACGAGGATATCGTACTTCGTGGCAATGTGCCCGATGCCTTGCAGCTCTTCCTCGGTGAAGCAGACCCATGAGGGATTGTTGGGATTGGAGTAGACCATGGCACAGATGTTACCTTTGGCAATGATTTCCTCCAGCTTCGTTATCAGGTCTTTACCGCGGTAGTTGTAGATGTCCAGCGCTTCGTGCTTGAGACCGATCACGTCGCATTGAGTGGTCTGCACGGGGAATCCAGGCTGGATGAGCAACACCGTGTCGCGGCCCGAACCGGCAAAGGCATGCCGGATGGCCATGAAGGTGGCGAAGGTGCCCTGCATGCTTCCTGTCGTAGGCACACAGCCTTCGGGAGCAACATCCACGTCGATGAAGGCTTTCACGAAGTGGGAAGCAGCCTGCTTGACACGCGGAATGCCTCCATTGGGCGGGTAGATGGTGGCGCAGCCTTTTGCAAGTGCTTCAGCCTCAGCCTTGAGAGCAATCTCGGATGGTTGCAGGCCCGGCACACCCATCTCCAGGTGGATGACCTCCTCGCCCGTCTTCTCCTCGAGGAGACGGGAGAGTGCCTGTATGTCGCGGATGGTAGCC
>CADCCR010000100.1 GCA_902799985.1 uncultured Bacteroidales bacterium
CGAACAGAGAAGTTAAGCCCGCCCGCGCCGATGGTACTGCACACCCGTGGGAGAGTAGGTAGCCGCCGTTTTTTATTAGGAAGCCCTTCGAGAGCAATCTCGGAGGGCTTTTTTCGTACAACGAAGAGAAAGATTTAATTCAAAATTCAAAATAAGGCTACGCCCTAAGACTTTTAACATCGAAAAACACGAAAGAGACGAATAGCACGAAAGTGTTTTCCTTTCCTTCTGAACATCTAAAGACACGAATGGTACGAACGTATTTTCCTTTTGAACATCTAAAGAGACGAATAGCTCGAAAGTGTTTTCGATTCTATTAATCGATATGATAACTTTCATCTGTGGTTATACTAAGTTTAATTTGTAGATTTTATATGATTTCTCTCCGGATATAATAAGTCTAATCAGTGGTTGAATTTTTTTTGTTGGGGAATAATCAAGTTCTTCTAAGTTGAGATTCGTACATCTGTTGTTTTGCTTGCAGGAGAACTTACGAGCATGAACTGTTGCATAGCTGTAGAGATTCATGCTTTTTTTGAGTGCTGATGGGGTTTTGTCTTAGTTTCTTTTGCTGACTTGGGAAAAAAGATGTACCTTTGCAGCGCTATTCTGGTGCGGGAGCTCTATTTGCTTGCCCGGCCGGTACTGGCGGAGCATTCGCGTATATGATTAGGAAATGTTATTTTGATTGCGTGCTGTTGGTGATTGCGTGGCTGTTCGTCACGGTCTTTTCATATACGACTTCCCCGTTGTTTCATGTGTGGGGCAACACACCAGACTCTCCCATCTTCCAGATTATCGGTAAATACTGGGCGGAAGGCTATGTGCCCTATAGGGACTTGTGGGACATGAAGGGTCCCTATATTCTGTTTGTCAATGCTTTGGGCTATGCGTTGACGGGCACGAAGACGGGTGTGTATCTGATTCAATGCCTGTCCCTTTTCCTGACGCTTGCCGTTATCTTCAGGACTTTTCTCCTTCGTTTTCCGAATGGATGGTCGTTCCTGCTGACCATATTGTCCCTGGCAGGGCTTTCCTATATCTACGAGGGTGGCAATATGACAGAAGAGTACATCCTGCTTCCGCTGTCGTTGTCGTTTTACTATATCCTGAGGTGGGTGGACTTGTATGACAAGAGTCGTGCGGTCAGACATCTGCCGATGTGTGCTTTTCTTTATGGGATGGTGCTGGGCTTGTGCCTGATGTCGCGCCTGACCAATGCTTTGGGGCTTTGCTCGGCTGTGGCAGTGATAGCCGTTACTCTCCTATGTCGCAGGGAGTTTAAGAACTTGCTGGCTAATGTCGGTATGTTCGTCCTCGGCTTTGGGCTGGCAACGATTCCGTTCGTCATCTATTTCTTTGCCCATGCAGCCTTGCAGGATATGTGGAATGCTACCTTCCTGTTTGCTTTGGGTTATGCTGGCAATACGCAGATGCATTTGTTGGAAAAGGGCATTCATTACTTTGTCCTGAGCTACCTGAACAGCATGCTACTCATGTGCGTCGGCGTGTATGTGGCTTATAAGTGCAGGGCGGTGACGGTGAGGTCGAGCCTTTACTTCCTTTCCGGTGCGGTTCCTTTCCTGTGGTTCTGCCAGGGGAACGGCTACGGACACTATGGGATGATAGTCTATCCGATGTTTGCCTGGGCTGTCATGGAGCTTCTCGGCCGGCGGCTGTGGCTTGCCTTTTGGACTGTCTCTCTGGCGGTTATCGCCGGAGCTCTCAGCAAGGTTCGCTTCATGTACATCATGTATCATTGGGACAATACCGACGTGGCGGCATGTCGCCAACTGCTTGACAGGGAGCCGTCGCTCGACAAAACGTCGTTCGTGGCCTACGGATGCGACCCCAATCTCTATCTGGACCTTGATGTACGCCCAGCGGCACCGGTGTTCTCCCTGCAGGAAATGGGACGGGACAGAATACCCGAGTGGAAGGACTTCCTTTCGTCGATGTATCGCGAGAAGCAACCCCGATGGATATTGGTATGTCGCGAGATGGGCGGCGACTCGCTGATAATAGAGCCCATGCTGGAGGAGAGTTACCTCTTGGTGTCGCAAGATACGGAGAATAATCTTGAACTGTACAGGAAACGATGAAGGCTGCAGACGGAAAGAATACGAATGTTCCGCATTGTTTGCTTTTTTTTGTAATAAAACAATAAAATGCATGCCTGATACGTTATATTATTGTAAATTTACAATTTAGAAGTTAAAGCGAATGAGAATCGGGAAGTGTGTCAACTTTCTGTACTCATGAGTTTTACGGATGAAGAATGATAACAGCGTCGATAGTAACATATAATAATAATCTGTTGGACTTGGAGGGCATCCTTCGCAGCCTGCTTATCTCGCCAGTGGAAAAGGTGTGGATAATAGACCATAGCGACGAGTTCCTGTGTCTGGAAGGTGAGTTGCAGGAATATATGCGCAAGGACGAGGACTACATCAAGCACGCAGGCAGAGGCTTCCGCCTGGAATACATGAAGCGCAGCAACAAAGGCTATGGCTGCGGACACAACATAGCCCTGCGGAAGGCCATTGAGGAGGGTAGCCAATACCACTTGGTTGTCAATCCCGATGTTTGGTTCGGCGCAGAGGTCATCCCGGCCCTATGGCGGTTGATGGAGCAGGATGAAAGCATTGCGCAGGTAATGCCGAAGGTGCTTTTCCTGAATGGTTCTGTGCAACGGCTGGCCAAGTTGCTCCCCGCGCCGCTCGACCTCTTCGGACGCTTCTTCCTGCCCCACTGGTTGATTCAGCAGCGGAACGACAAGTTCGAGCTCCGGCATTCCGGCTACGACACCATGATGAACGTGCCTTTCCTGTCAGGCTGCTTCATGTTCCTGAGGATGAGTGCTCTGCAAAGCGAGGGACTCTTCGACGAACGCTTCTTCATGTACATGGAAGACGTCGACCTCACGCGCCGCCTCCATGCCCGGTACAAGACGCTTTTCTACCCCTCGGTGAGCATCTATCACCGCTTCAGCCGCCTCTCGTACCACAAGTGGCGCCTGTCGCTCATCCACATGTCCAGCGTCGTGAAGTACTTCAACAAGTGGGGATGGGTGTACGACAAGGAGCGTCATCGCTTCAACAAGCGAATCCTAAAGGAAATAAAGGCATATAACGAAGAAAAGTTATGAGGAAACTGAAATACATTACTGCAATCCTGTGCCTGCTGCTTGTCTCGCAGGGAAGCGAGGCCCAGGTGGATCGCCTAGGCGAGGACGTGCAGTACGGCGGAAGCATCAGCGGCTCGTTCGGCGGTGGCGACAATGCTCCTTTCTGGTTCACGAACAACAGATACGGGCTGGGTCCTGTCGAAAACAACACCTTCCAGGCCAGAGCTTACATCAAGCGCGATGCCGAAGCCGACTCGTTGAGGTCCTGGCGTGTGGGTTATGGCGCAGACATCGCTGCAGGCTATGGAGGCGAGAGCGCTTTCAATATCCAGCAAATGTACCTCGATGCACAATGGGAGATGATTCGTCTCTCCATAGGACAGAAGGAGAGACCCTCTGAACTCAAGAACGTCGAGCTTTCCACCGGCGGCATGACCCTGGGCGTCAATGCACGTCCCTTGCCACAGATAAGGTTGGAGATGCCCGAGTTCTGGACCGTTCCGGGCACACGCGGACTGTTCTCCTTCAAGGCACACATCGCATACGGAATCTATACCGACAACGTCTGGCAGCGGCACTGGGCAAGCGGCACAAACAACTTATACACGAAGAACAGCCTGTTCCACTCCAAGGCTCTGCTTCTGCGACTGGGCAACGAGAAGAAGTTTCCCCTGATGCTGACCTTCGGATTGGAGGTGGCTTGCCAGTTCGGAGGCAGAGGCTACAACCAGAGAGGCTACAGAGGTGAGGTGCTCGGACAGGACGTCAAGCTCGGAGGCAACATTCTGAAGGCCTTCTTCCCGAGCGGAGGTGATGTCAACGACGATGACTTCTCCAACGCATCCGGCAATCACATCGGCTCGTGGCATCTGCGTCTCGACTGGAAAGACAAGCGTTGGAGCGTGGCAGCCTACATGGACCACCTCTTCGAGGACCACAGCCAGATGTTCATGCAGTACGGCTTCTGGAAGGACATGCTGCTGGGTGTCGAGGTGAATCTGCCGCGCAACCGGTTTGTAAGCACGGTCGTCTACGAGCACCTCGGCACGATGAACCAGTCCGGACCCATCTATCATGACGCCACCGTCGAGAACCCCTCGCAGATAAGCGCCAATGATGACTACTACAACCACCATGTCTATGGAGCCTGGCAGCACGGCGGATTCGTCATGGGCAACCCGCTCATCCTCTCGCCTATGTATAATGAATACCAGGGATATCCGGGCATGCTGAACATCTACTTCAGTCGTGTCAATGCACATCATGTGGGACTGAAAGGCAACCCCAGCCGCTATTTCTCCTGGAGGGCACTGTACACCTACGAGAAGAACCTTGGCACCTACTACTATCCGGTGATGGATCCCCTCAAGGGACACTTCCTCCTTCTGGAGGCAACCTACGCCCCAAAGAAGTTGAGAGGACTGAGCTTCACGGCAGCCTACGGTCACAATCACGGCAGTCTGCTGGGACGGTCCAATGGCGCGATGCTCACCGTAGCTTGGGACGGATGGATATATAAATACGACTAACCTGATAAACAAACGACGCAACGTGAAAGTTAGACTATACATATTAGCAATTGTGGCCGCCGTGCTGAGCATGACGAGCTGCGACAAAAAGGATTGCAACGGCGACCTGGACGGCATGTGGCAGCTGACGGAATGGCGAGGTGCCGACAACACCGTGAAGGCTACCAAACAAGACATGATATTCTACAGCTTCCAGCTGCAGATGTCCAGCTTCCAGAAAAACAGAAATGGTTCGCTCTTCATCCGCGCTTTGCTGAAGGTGAGCCCGGACCAGATTACCATTTACAACCCCTTTGATTACGTAGGAGACAGCCACGATGAAGTCCGTCCCATGTCCATCCTTTCGGTAGTGGGCGTTCCTGAGGACGGCATCTTCCATATCGTGTCGCTGACAGGCAGTTCGATGCTGCTGAAGACCAACGACGGAGAGCTTCTCACGTTCAGGAAGTACTGAGGTCATCCTACAATCAAGAAACGGACTCTTCATGAATACAGACATACTTTACCTCTTCATAGCATTCCTCTCAGCTGCCATCGTTACAGCAATAGGGCTACCCCTTATCATCAAGGCCTGCCGCTATTTCAAGCTTTACGACCTCCCCAACGAACGAAAGATACACCATATGCCTGTACCGCGGCTTGGCGGACTGATTTTCATGCCAGCAGCCGTGATTGGTCTTGCCATGGCCTCGTGGCTCAGAGTCCAAAATGGTTGGGATGGATTTGTCTTTGGCGTGTCCACATTGGCCATGACCATCGGCGGACTGATGATATACATCATAGGCATCATCGATGACCGAGTCGGCATGAAGGCTTCGCACAAGTTTGTCATTCAGACCATTGCTGCCCTCATCCTTCCCTTGTGCAACCTCATCATCACCGACTTGAACGGCATCTTCGGCCTGCACCAGATAATGCCTTTTGTGGGCTATGTGCTGACGGTGATATTGATTCTCACCATCGTGAATGCCATCAATCTGATTGACGGCATCGACGGTTTGTCCTCGGGTCTCTGCATCCTTATACTGTTGGCCTACACGTATCTGCTGCGAGGCAACCCCGCCATCGCATCGCTCGACGCAGCGATTGTCGGCTCGCTTTGCGTCTTCTGGTGCTTCAACGTCTTCGGAAAGGTAGGTGGCTGGAAGATATTCATGGGCGATGCAGGCAGTCTGTTCCTAGGCTATGTGTGTGCCTACATGGGCATCAAAAGCCTGATGCGCCCCATTGCGCCCGTGGATTGCGGCGAAGAGCAGATGCTTATCTCCATCACGCTGTTGCTCATCCCCGTGCTCGACGTGATGCGTGTGGCCATACAGCGCCTGCTGACCGGGCATGGCATCTTCGTTCCGGACAAGACGCACATTCACCACATACTGATGAGTGCCGGGTTGTCGATGCACGCAGCCTTGGCCTGCATCCTGGTTCTTTTCCTCTTGATTTGCGGCATCAACTATGCTTTGTGGCAATGCCACTTCCTCATGCCCGTCATCGTACTGACGGACGTGGCAATCTACGCGCTCATTATTGGCGTGTTAATGATGGTGGGTAAGTCGGAAAACTGAAGAGAGTGGGCAATCAGTCCAGTGCTTCGTACTTCGACTGACGGCTCTTGAACTCGGGAACAATCTCCTTCATAATCTTTACGATAGCCATGTCGTCGTACGTGAAGCTTGCTTCGAGCAGGCGCTGTTCGTTCTGGCAGGCCTGGTCGTAGTCGTATTCGCGTACCTGGGCTACCATAATCTTCGGATGGACGGTGGGCAGAGTGTGCTCAGCATCGTTGAGGACTTCCTCATAGAGCTTCTCTCCGTCGCGCAATCCTGTAAACTCCACGCGGACGTCCTGTGCGCCGCTCAGGGTTATCATGCGCTTTGCCAGGTCGGCAATGCGTACGGGTTTGCCCATGTCGAAGACGAAGATTTCGCCGCCCTTGCCCATCGTTCCTGCCTCGAGAACGAGCTTGCAGGCCTCGGGGATGAGCATGAAGTAGCGGATGATGTCGGGATGAGTCACGGTGACGGGGCCGCCTTTGGCTATCTGGTCCTTGAAGATGGGAATCACGCTGCCGTTGCTGCCCAGCACGTTGCCGAAGCGTGTGGTGACGAACTGTGTACAAGGCAGTTCGCCGTTGGCTTGCAGGAGTTTGGGGTTGACGCCTTCCTTCTGTCCGCTTTCGTTTATCTTTTCGATGGCTCTGTTGAGCGACTGGCAGTAAATCTCACAGATACGCTTGGAACATCCCATGACGTTGGTGGGGTTGACGGCCTTGTCGGTGGATATCATCACGAACTTCTTTGTGCCGTACTTGACGGCGAGGTCGGCGATGACGCGTGTGCCGTAGACGTTGTTCTGCACGGCCATGGCGGGATTGTCCTCCATCATGGGCACATGCTTGTATGCTGCGGCGTGGAAGACGTAGTCGGGTTGGTAGCGACGGAAGATGTCCTCCATGAATGTCTGGTTGGTGATGCTTGCTACGATGGTGTGGCAGAGGATGTTGGGGAACTTGGAAGCCATGATGCGACGCACGTCGTGCATGGGTGTTTCGGCCTGGTCGATGAGTATCATCTCCTTGGGCTCGAAGCGTGCCACCTGGTACACCATCTCGCTTCCGATGCTGCCTGCAGCACCTGTGATGAGCACACGATTGGCCTTCAGCTGCTGTCCGATGGCCTTCATGTCCACTTCGATTTTCTGTCGTGGCAGCAGGTCTTCGATGTCCACCTCGTGGAGCAGGCTGGAGCGCAGCTCGCTCTTGCCGTCCCATTCCTCTTCGGTGTTGGGCATCATCATGATTTTGATGCCTGCCGAGATGAGGCTATTGATGATGGTATCCTGTTCGCGGAAGTGTGTTACCTGCAGCGGGCTGACTATCAGGGCTGAAGCTCCATTCTTCTTCATGAGTGTCACGAGGTCGTCGCTGTCGGTCCAGACGGGTTTTCCCATCACCCAATGTCCCTTCATGTCCTCGTCGGGGCTGACGAAACCGCGTATGCTGTAGCGTGCAGGGCTCTCGTTGCGAATGCTCTTTGCCAGGCTGATGCCGCCGTTTTGGGTGCCATAGATGAAGACGCCGCGCGTCAGATCGTTGGTGCGGAAAAGGTCGTACATGGTCTTGACAAGGATACGCACGGCACACATGAGCAACGTAGCCGTGATGACGAAGACGAGCATCAGTCCGGGGCTGCTCAGGAGTACCTTATCATCTTCAGGCATAAGGAAATAGCATGCATATGCGATGATGGTGCCTACGCCCATTGCATAGAAGATGCGTATGAGGTCGACGAAGCTACTGAAGCGGAAGATGCCGCTGTAGGTGTGGAAGAAGCGGAAGGCAATGGTGTAGGGTATGAGCAGTACGAGCAGTTGCAGCAGGATGCTCCAGAAGTTGTTTACGATGGCAGAGCCGCCGCGCAGGAAATAATATCCGAGCAGACCGCTCACGAGAATGATGAAGTAGTCGATAAGGAGAATGCACCAGTATGGTAGCGTCTTACGGTTGAAGTACCAGTTGACGAGGCTAGACAAAATCTTCATAACTTACTAAATTGTCGGAATGTTATATATATGGTGAGATATATATTTGCCATTCATTATGTTTCGGGGCAAAGTTACAGCTTTTTTATTATATGTGCAAGTAAATAGGGGAAAATTGCTAAAAAGACTAAAATTAATGTCTAATTATTTTAAAGTAGTGACATTCTGACAATTTAGTGAGGGAAGGTCATTAGTATGAAAAAAGGTTCGGGAAGGAAGCCTCTGATGTGATTCTACAAGCGCCGTTCTTTT
>CADCCR010000101.1 GCA_902799985.1 uncultured Bacteroidales bacterium
CTGACGGAAGAATTGCAATCAAGAGGCGACAGTCCCTACCAGCAAGTGGCTTTCATCTGGATTATGCCCAACAAGCTGCACCAGAAGAGCTACTTCAAGATGAAGAACTACTTCACAGAGACCCGCCTGCTGAAGCCCGTGATGTACGACGAGATAGACCAGAGCGGAGGCAGACCTCCTGGCATCAGGAGCTATGCCTCGAGGTTCAGGACGAAGCGGACGCCACGGGTGAATTCGGGGTCGACTTCCAGACTTCCGTCCATGCGCGTTGCCATCTGTCGGCAGATGGGAAGACCAAGTCCGTCGCCTTTCGTTAAGTCTCTGACTTCCAAGAAGGGTTTGAAGATGTCTTCACGCTTTTCTTCAGGAATGGCTTCGCCTGTGTTCTGCACCAGGAACTGGAATTTGTGGGGGCTGCGTTTCTTGAAGCTGAGGCTGATGTGACCGCCTTCGGGGGTATAGACTGCGGCGTTCTCGAGCAGGTGCCCAAGGATGTGGCGGACGTAGGGAACGTAGAGGGGCACGCTCGTCTTGGAGACGTCGGCCGTGAGGGCTACGCCGGGCTTTGCCATGGTGCGAACCGACTCCACCAGTTCTTCGCAGAGGGGCTGTATCTGCACCTCTTCCAGTTCGAGCTTCTTGCCGGCGGAGAGGTCGATGTCGGAGAGCATCTGTATGTGGCTGGAGAAGTCCTGCAGGGCTTTGACGGCTGGCACATGGCTGTCGAGCTGCTGCAAGGTGGGGGCGAGCTGGGCCGACATGTTGCTGATGAACTTGGCCTTCAGGGCGTTGTTCTCGTCGGCCTGTCGGATGGCCTTCTTCTGCTTGTGCGTCAGACGGATGTATCGCAGGAGCACCAGCGTCCCCAGCACCAGCACGCCGCACAGTACGCCGAGGGCCACAAGGAGGGTGACGATGAAGGCTTGGCGCGAGGAGAGCTTCTGGTCGCGCTCGTCGATGGCTGCTTTGCCTTCATCAATCTGCCCTTTCAGGAGGGCCACTTCGTCGGCATGCTTCATGGCGCTGGCGGAGTCCTTCCAGGCGATGTAGTTCTTGTAGGCTTGGTCCACCATGCTGGAGCTGCCGGAGTTGCGACCTGCGTTTATTACGGCCTGATATGCATCTTCCACCTTGTCGTAAGCTTTGCCTGCCATCATCTTCTCGGCCATCTCTTTGAAGAGGGCATTGCCTTGCGCTGTCTTGCCAACGGCATAGCTGTAGATGGTCTTGTTATAGAGCAGGTCGGCTGTCACATCGTCGTCGACGGCTGCACGGGCATAGCCTTCCATGATGCCGAGCTGTTCGCCCGCATTGGCACTACGATGCATGCGCATGTACATCTTCATGCGTTCGCGCGAGGTCTGATAGCGGAGGGCTGACTTCTGGGCATCCGTCAGATTCTTGTCGGCCATGATGGTCTGGTCGATGTCGCGCAACAGCTCGAACGCCTCTTTGTAGCTGCCGTCGGTGTAGAGATAGGTGGCAGCCTGGATGCCGCAAGGCACGCCCTGCTGCAACTGTCCCTTGCCGGCATAGTCGTGGAATGCCCTCATATAGAGCGAGCGGGCACTGGCTGTCTTGCCGGCTTCTGCTTCTGTCTCAGCCTTCTGCTGCAGGCTGCTTTTGGCGGTCTCCTGGGCATAGGAAACTGCTCCGGTCAGGAGAAGAACCAGGAGCAGGATTATCGTCTTTCTGTTCATCATAATTCGTCGCTTTTTGAATTTCGGTGCAAAAGTACAACATAATTCTGAATGCGCCAAGACTTTTAAGACAACTTTTTCGGAGCATTATTTAATAATGTGAGAAAATCTCTGTACCTTTGCACGTGGAATGAAAACAACAAACCACATCGCACAAATGAAAGTAAAGTATCTGAGCCTGCTCCTTGCAGCAGCATTGCTGGGGCTGACACCCGCCACAGCGAAAGACAAAAAAGAGAAACCCAAGACTGAACAACAGGCCAAGCCCGGAAAGTCCGACGGCAAGCAGAAAGGCAAGAGGGGGCTCTTCGGCAAGAAGAAGAAGGGCCAGGGGGCTGAGCAGCCCAAGGATAGCGTCAAGACGGAGAAGCCTGCGGTTGACCGCCAGGGCCTCTTCCATGTGACGAAGGAGAAGAACGACTGGTTCTTCCAGATTCCCGACTCGCTGCTGGGACGTGAGTTCCTCACCACTACCCGCTACACGGCCACGCCTGCCAACAGCGGCAAGTTCGGCGGCGAACAAATCAACGGGAAGACCGTCTACTTCGAGGCTGCACCGGACGACCGTCTGCTCCTCCGTGCCAGCCTGCTCATCAACTATGCCGACACGACTCAGAACATCAACCGTGCCATCACCATCAGCAACGAGAACCCCATCATCGGAGCCTTCAAGGTGGAGAGCCACAAGGACGGCATATACAAGATAAAGGTGAACGACTTCTTCAACCAGGACAACCCGGCCATCGGTCTGTCGAAAGGCATCAAGGACGGCTTCGGCCTGCAGGGACAGCTGGGCGACGCCTCGTACATCGAGGACATCAAGTCCTTCCCCATGAACACAGAGGTAAGGCTCGTCAAGACCTTTGCCAGCAACGGCAACTCGCTCGTCACGAACCGTGCCACCGGACGTGCCACCTTCGGCCTGAACATCAGCTTCGTCCTCTTGCCCGAGAAGCCTATGATGCGCCGCTACTTTGACCCGCGCGTCGGCTACTTCACAGACTACTTCACCAGTTACAGCGACGACCAGCAACGCGTCGAAGGCAAGCAGTTCGTCACTCGCTGGCGCCTGGAACCGCGCCCCGAAGACGTGGAGAAGATGCGTCGCGGCGAACTCGTAGAGCCCATCAAGCCCATCGTCTACTACATCGACCCTGCCACTCCGAAGCAATGGCGCAAGTACCTCATCATGGGCGTCAACGACTGGCAGAAGGCCTTCGAACAAGCTGGCTTCAAGAACGCCATCCGAGCCGAGGAATGGCCCGAGAATGACTCTACCATGAGCATGGAGGATGCTCGCTTCAGTTGCATCCGATACCTGGCCAGTCCCATCGAGAACGCCTACGGACCGAACGTCCACGACCCCCGCACAGGCGAAATCCTCGAGAGCCACATCTGCTGGTACCACAACGTGATGAGCCTTGTCCACGACTGGTACATGGTGCAATGCAGCAGCATCGACGAAGCGGCACAGAAGATGAATTTCGACGAAGAACTCATGGGACAGCTCATCCGCTTCGTCTCGAGCCATGAGGTCGGCCATACGCTCGGCCTGCGCCACAACTTCGGCAGCAGCTCCACCGTGCCCGTCGACAGCCTTAGGGACAAGGCTTGGGTGGAAGCTCACGGCCATACGCCCAGCATCATGGACTATGCGCGCTTCAACTATGTGGCCCAACCCGAGGACGGCATCTCGCGCGTCGGCGTCTTCCCGCGCATCAACGACTACGACAAGTGGGCCATCCGCTGGGGCTACACACCTATGCTCGACGCTAAGGACGAGGACGAGGACCACAAGATGCTCGAACCCATGACCGCCAAAGCTCAGCTGAACAAGCGCCTTTGGTGGGGCGACGGAGAAAGCACATCCATCGACCCGCGCCGACAGACTGAAGACCTGGGCGACGACCCCGTCAAAGCCAGCTACTACGGCATCCAGAACCTGAAACGTGAGATTGTCGGCCTGCCAAACTGGACTACAGACAACGACAAGGACCTCTACTGGGAAGGCATCGACAGAATGTATAGCCAGATTCGTACGCAATTCCTGCGCTACATGGGACACGTCACCCGCAACATCGGCGGCTACCGCATCAACTTCCAGCCAAAGGGTTCGCTCCAGGATGTTTACGTCCCGCAACCGCTCGACAAGCAGAAGGCTGCACTCAACTTCATCAATGAACAGGTCCTGAACGAACCCGTATGGCTCCGCGACCTCAGCTATGCACGGCGCATCGCTGCCGTTCCGCAGAACCTCACCATCTTTGTCGGCGAGACTGTCGTGACGAACCTCATGAACCGACTGGACGGCCTCAACGAACTCTACAGGCCGCAAGCTTATCTTGCCGACCTAACAAAGCTTGTCTTCACCGAGCTGGACAACAACAAGACGGTAACGCCTTACCGCCGTGCCTTGCAGAACACGATGTACTTCCACCTGAGCCGTGCCTACGGAAACGGCAACCAGGAGGTTCGTCCTGCCGTGCTCTACACTTTGCAACAGCTGGAGCGCAAGACGAAAGCCGCCAGCCAGAACGCTTCCGATGCCGAGACACGTGCTCATTGGGCCAGCCTCTACGACCAAATCGGACGCCTGCTCAGCTGGAAATAAACCGAGGAAAACTTTCCGCGAAACATCGTCGACATGAGACTTTCCGTGCTCATAC
This sequence comes from uncultured Bacteroidales bacterium, assembly GCA_902799985.1. Classification (GTDB taxonomy): domain Bacteria; phylum Bacteroidota; class Bacteroidia; order Bacteroidales; family Bacteroidaceae; genus Physcousia. The sequence continues at coordinate 4,367 of CADCCR010000101.1, forward strand.
CCACCTACAACTGCGACTGCCGCCAGCTTGTGCGACAGTTGCAGTTGCAGCTTCCGCCCGATGGAGAACTGATTGTGGGCGACGACTGTTCGACGGATGCAGACATCCGGCAGAAGAACAGCGAGATAGAGACGCTGCCCGGCTGCCGCATCTTCTGGGCAGAGCACAACATGGGGCGGGCTGCCATACGCAACGCCCTTGCCCGCGAAGCTAAAGGCGATTGGCTGCTCTTCATCGATGCTGATGCCGAGGTGCGTTCTTCGTCGTTCATCGCCAACTATCTGTCCGCTGTCACATCGCCCGAAGGAAACGTTGATGTCGTATGTGGCGGCACGGGCAACCTGAGCGAATGTCCAAGTCCAAGCGTCCGCTTGCGCTACAACTATGAGGTTCAGACAGAGAAGAGGCTGACACTCCCCTATCGCCGGCGCTTCCCCTACGACCAGTTCACGACGTTCAACTTCCTTATCCGCCGCAGCACTTTCCTTTCTGTCTGCTTCGACGAGCATTGCCGCGAATACGGCTACGAAGATGTCATCTTCGGCCAAGAACTGAAACGACGGGGCATTCCCATTCGTCACATCGACAACAAACTGACGCACCTCGGGTTGGAAGATACTGTGACATATCTGGGAAAGATAGAAACTGCATTGCAATCCCTTGCACGCATGAAGCCGGAGCAGCAGGCACAAACACGCGTCTCAGCCCTTGCCATACGCATCGAACGCGCTCACTTCCTTTGGCTTGTAAGTCTTCTTTTCAAGTTAAGCAAACCTCTCATACGTGCCAACCTGACTGGAAAGCATCCCAATCAAAACCTCTTTGCATTCTATAAGCTGGGAACATTCGCAACATTCAGAACGGCATACCAACGGCAAAGTGGAAAGTGAAGTCACGCTTGAAGTTGGGATGCACGATGGGGAAATGCCTCCGGCTGTCGGTATAGGCTGGATGCACGGCCTTCATGCCACCGTCGAAACGCAGAATAAAGAAGTTGAAGTTCAGGCGCAGACCAAGTCCGTAGGAAACAGCTATCTGTCGCCAAAACTCATCGAACTGGAACTGTCCGCCTGGCTGTTCCTTGTATTCGCGAATAGTCCAAATGTTGCCCGCATCAATGAAGACCGCTCCGTCCAGTTTCCAGAAGAGGTGTGTACGGTACTCGGCATTCAGGTCGAGCTTGATGTCACCGGTCTGATTGATGAAGTCGATGCGTCCGTCCGACCCTTGGAAACTGCCTGGGCCCAAGCCACGAACGCTCCAGCCACGAACGCTGTTGGCACCGCCGCTGAAGTAGCGCTTCTCGTAGGGCAGGATGGTAGAGTTGCCAAAGGGGAAAGCCACGCCCAAAGCCGCATGCAAAGCAAGCGAATTGTTCTTGTTGATGAGGAAACTCTTGCAGAAAGCCACGTCCAACTTGGCATACTGGGCATAGGCGATGTCGAAGAACTTGAATTGCCCGTCGTCGTGCCGTTTGGCAGATGTCGCGTTGCTGATGGCATAGAGCAGATTGCCGGCAGTCTCCACGTCGAGTCGCAACGTATAGGCATTCGTCCCGTAGTTCGAGGCAGAAGCACCAAGCGGCTGGGAGTTGTAGACGAAGTGGTAGCTCCAGTTTATGATGAACAGGTTCTCGTAGTTATACTTGAGGATGGCGTTTCGGTTCTGCGGGTCGTCGAGATAGCGCGTACGGAAAGTTTCGCTGATCCATGGCATGAAGACGTAGTCGATGTCCAGCAGGTCGAAGCGATGCTGCATCTGCCGCTCTTTGTTCATCCAGCGATAGCGCAGCACGCCGGTAAGCACGCGGCGATGGAACTCGGGACGGTCCTGCGAGTCGAATGCCAGGTTGACCTCTGTCGTGGCCTGCGCATTGCGGCGGAAAGCCGAGCGAAGGAATGGGAACTTGAAATCGTAGAACGTGAGGCCCGTCTCGATGCTGTATTCGGTGAAGTTCTGGTCGGCATATCCGCTTAGTCCCTTGATGGCCTCGAAAGCACCACGAAGCTTGACGTTGAAAAGCTCGGAGCCGCGGAAAAGGTTACGGTTGCCATAGGATAGCGAGACGGCTGCTCCGAAGTCGCCTGCCGAGTTGGTTCCTTCCAGTTCAGCGCTGAAGGAGTTGCGTTTGTTCGGCGAAAGCGAGATGTCAACGTCCAGCGTGTCAACGTCGTTCGCCCTCTGTGTCGTACGAACATTCGTGGCCATCACAGCGCTAAGCCTCGACATTCGGGCATAAGTCTCGCGCATGTCAGCCTCGCGATAAAGCTGTCCGGGGGTAAGGGCAGTGGCATTGCGCAACACTTTGGGGCGCAGGAAAGGTCGGTGGCCGGAGAAGTCGTAGGTGATGTTCCCGATGTGATAGCTGTGATGCGAGAGGTCGGTTGAATCGGCATTCGAGTGGTTCTGCCGCACTATCATCTCCACGTCTGCCTGATGATTGCCAACGGTTGTGTCAACACGGAAGTGTATGTGTTCCTTGTTGAACTTGTAGTAACCGTTCTCCACCAGCTTGCCATAGAGACGGCTCCGCTCGGCATCGAGGGCATGGATGCTATAAGGCTTTCTGAGTACCAAGCTCTGTCGGCTGGACTTCGAGTCGGGCTTCTCGCTTCGTTCCTTCTGCTCGTCGTTCATGGCGGGTTGATAGCCAAGGCTGTCGATGGTGTGGCGAAGGCTCTCGTCCAGGACGTTGAACGAGATGTTGCGGATGTAATAACGATGATGAGGGATGATGCGGTAGGCAACCCTCATGTGATTCCCCTTGGGTTTTTCCTGAAGCCGCACTTCTGCATTGAGGTAACCTTGGTTCCGAACGCTGAGCTTCATGTTGTCGCAGGCTTGCAGGGCTCGCTCGCGGTCGTAGATGACGGGAGCCTCGCCCAGCTGACGCAGGAAACGGTTGAAGCGCTTCGTGCTGTCCCTGCCGGAAAGGCTGTACAAGCCGAGGGGAACATTGAAGATGGAAAACCATTTGCTGTTGGGACGTTGCGGCAGGTAGGCCTGCAGTTCGTCGGTCCTGACGTTTCTTCCTTCGCTGCTGACGGATGTTGCGGTAAGCAGATAACTGTCCTCGGGAATGAATCGCGAGGTGCGGCAGCTGCCCAGAAGAAGGAGGGAGCACAGCAGGAGGAGTGGTTTTATGAGCCGATTTATGGATTTCACACGGCAAAGATACAAAAAAAATGAAGAATGAAGAAGTTTAGCTCAACGAAAGTCAATGTACGACAATTAAAATCGTACATTTGTGCCAAAGCTTGAAAGAAGAATGAAGAAATATGCGGAACGGAATGACATTTCGGATAAAAATTCATAACTTTGCACTAAATATACATAACACAAAGCTTAAACTCAAGACTCTTAATTCACAATTCTTAATTCATAATTCATAATTCTTAACCCTTAACTCTTAACTCTTAACTCTTAATTCTTAACCCTTAACTCTTAATTCTTAACTCTTAACCCTTAACTCATAACTCTTAACTCATAACTCTTAACTCTTAACTCTTAATTTTTAACTCATAACCCTTAACTCTTAACCCTTAACTCTTAACTCTCATGATAAGCAAGGCACGAATCAAATGGATAAAGTCGCTGGAGATGCGCAAGTACCGCCAGCAGTACAAAGCTTTTGTGGCGGAAGGTCCGAAGCTCGTAGGCGAACTGCTTCCCTACTCCAACCCGCTATGCCTTGTGGCCACACAGGACTGGCTGAACCGGAACGGGCAGCTGGCAGAAGCGGCAAAGGAAGTGTATATGGTGAGCCAGGAAGAGATGGAACGGACGAGCTTGCTGCGCACCCCGCAAGGCGTGCTGGCCGTAATGCCCATTCCTGAAAAGAAACTCAATCTGACTGCTCTGCAAGGCAAGCTGGTCGTTGCCCTGGACGGAGTGCAAGACCCTGGCAACCTGGGCACGATACTTCGCATAGCCGATTGGTTTGGCATCCGACATGTACTCTGCTCGGAAGGGACGGCCGATGTGTACATGTACTATTGCCCGCTGCCGGAAGTGCTCCACGAGGCTGCGATGCCGGTCTTCGGCACCTTCCTCGACGGCAAAGACATCTATGCGGAAGAGCTTCCCGCTGAAGGTATCATTGTGATGGGAAACGAGGGCAACGGCATCAGCGCAGAAGTAGCCGGACTGGTCAGCCGCCGCCTCTATGTCCCCAACTATCCGAAAGGCTCGCTCACCACGGAGAGCCTCAACGTGGCAGTTGCCACAGGCATCGTCTGTGCTGAGTTCCGCAGGCGGCAGCAGAGCTAATCCTCTTCCTCCTCGCTTACGTTCACATCCTCGATGGAGAGGCCTTCCTCTTCCAAGTCCTTGACGTCTGCTTCGGGCGATATGCTGCTGAAGTAGGTGTCGTCGTTGTCGAGGTCTTCTTCTTCCATCTCGTCGGCATTGTCCATTTCGTCCTGATAACGTATCAGGTTGCCGTCCTCGTCGTACTCCTTCTCGGGCAGCTCCATGCGGAGTTTTTCCACGGGGTCTTTCTTCTTGGCGAAGATGGCTTCCACCCACGTGCCTTTGGGAATCTCAAGCACCTCGAAGCCCTGTGCCACCTTCTTCTCCAGCGTACCGCCGGGAGCATGTATGCGGCTGGCAGGCAGCTGTGTTGTGCTGATGTCGAAGCCCGACTCGATGATGTCGCGAACGGAGAGGGATATGGAGTCCCATCCGCCACCGAAGTTGCGGTTGATGAGTTCGAGCAACATCGGGGTGGAGATGTGCTTGATGTTCTCGTAGCTGAGGTCGGTGATGCGTTCGATGGTCTTGCGACGGAAAGCCACGCTCCCCTTCGCAGCATCGCAATGCGTCACCGTTGCCCATGCGCCGTCGGCAAACCTGGCTGCCTCGCGCTCGTTATCGGGATTGAAGTGCACCACCTCGAAGGCAAGGCGTATGGTGTTGAGGAGCTTCTGTTCGCTGATGCTGAAGTCCTCCTCTTCACGTTCTTTCTCCCAAGCATCGGCAATAGCCTGTTCGCTCAGTTCCCACACATTGTTGGCATTCAGGTCCAGGATGCTTTCCAGTACTTGACCCTTCTCTTTAGCTGCACTCTTCTTGGTTTCCTTCTTCTCTTCTTCCATATATAATATAATGTATAATAAGACCTTTCTCCATGTCCGTTTGCCTTATCGAACACAAGAGAATGCACAAAAGTACACTTTTTTTCCCGAAATGTTGCTATAATAACGAAAAAAAAGCTACTTTTGTAGTCTTTATTTATGAAAACGTACGAACTGACCTCACAATACAAGCCTACAGGCGACCAGCCGGAGGCTATTCTTCAGCTTACGGAAGGCGTGCTCCAGGGGATGCCTGCCCAGACACTTCTTGGCGTCACGGGCAGCGGCAAGACCTTCACCATTGCCAACGTCATCGCCAACGTCGGAAAGCCCACGCTCATCCTCTCGCACAACAAGACGCTGGCCGCACAGCTCTATGGCGAGATGAAGCAGTTCTTCCCCCATAATGCCGTGGAATACTACGTCAGCTACTACGACTACTATCAGCCGGAAGCCTACATGCCCAGCACGGACACCTACATCGAGAAGGACCTGGCCATCAACGACGAGATAGACAAGCTTCGCCTCTCGGCCACAAGCGCCTTGCTCTCCGGCCGGCAGGACGTCATCGTGGTGAGCAGCGTGTCGTGCATCTACGGCATGGGCAACCCCTCTGCCTTCTACGAGAACGTGCTCGAGGTGCAAGTCGGCATGACGCTGGACCGCAACGAGTTGCTGCGGCGGCTCAGCGACCTGCTTTATGTCCGCAACGACGTGACGCTCAGTCGTGGCGAGGTGCGTGTGAAGGGCGACACCGTGGACATCGCCTTGGCCTACAGCGACTATCTGCTGCGCATCACCTTCTGGGGCGACGAGATAGAGAGCATCGAAGAGCTGGACGCTGAGGCGCTCATCGCCATCCAGCAGCACGACAGCTACAAGATATATCCCGCCAACCTCTTCATGACCACGAAGGATGCTCAGGAACGGGCCATCGTACAGATACAGGAGGACCTCCGACAACAGGTGGCCTTCTTCGAGCAGCAAGGCAAGGAGCTCGAGGCCAAGCGTCTGCACGAGCGCGTCACCTACGACATCGAGATGATACGCGAACTGGGACACTGCGCCGGCATCGAGAACTACAGCCGCTACTTCGACGGACGCGCCCCGGGCACACGTCCCTACTGCCTGCTCGACTTCTTCCCAAAGGACTACCTCCTCGTCGTCGACGAAAGCCACGTCTCCATCCCACAGCTGCATGCCATGTACGGAGGCGACCGCGCTCGCAAGACGACACTCGTGGAATACGGCTTCCGGCTGCCTGCAGCATTGGACAACCGTCCGCTGAAGTTCGAGGAGTTCATAGAGCTCACCCCACAGACCATCTACGTCAGCGCAACGCCTGCCGACTACGAGATAGCCCGCAGCGAAGGCATCGTCGTGGAACAGGTCATCCGTCCCACAGGACTCCTCGACCCGCCCATCGAGGTACGTCCCACCGAGAACCAGGTGGACGACCTCATGGAAGAGATACAGCAATGCATCGAGCAGAAAGAGCGCGTGCTGGTAGTGACGTTGACCAAACGCATGGCCGAGGAGCTGACCGAGTACCTGCTGGGAGCCGGAGTGCAGACGGCCTACATCCACAGCGACGTGGACACCCTGGAACGCGTGCGCATCATCAACGAGCTGCGCCAAGGCGTCTACGACGTGCTGGTGGGCGTGAACCTGCTGCGCGAAGGGCTCGACCTGCCCGAAGTCTCGCTGGTTGCCATCCTCGATGCCGACAAAGAGGGCTTCCTGCGCAACGAGCGAAGCCTGACACAAACCATCGGACGGGCTGCCCGCAACGTGCACGGCCGCGCCATCATGTACGCCGACAGCATCACCGGAAGCATGGCCGCCACCATCAACGAGACGAACCGCCGACGCGAGAAGCAGCTGCGATACAACGCCGAGCACGGCATCACGCCCCAGCAGATACGCAAGGACACTACGATGGGCGACCTCGTACAGCATGCTGGAGGTTCCGAACCTGGGGCTTACGTCGAACCGGCACACTACGAGGTCATGGCTGTAGCAGAGGCCGAGACGCTGACCGTAGAGCAGAAGAAAGCGCGCATCGCAAGCCTGCGCCGCAAGATGGAGGAAGCCGCCAAGAACATGGAGTTCACCGATGCCGCCATCCTGCGCGACGAAATGCTGAGGCTGCAAGCGGAGCTGGAAGAAGGAGATAGAAGAAGATAAAAGAAGATAGAAGAAGATAAAAGAAGATACCACAACCCCAACATTCGTCCTCTATCTCCGCCGCCAAAAGCGGCATATCTTCCTTTAACTCCCTCTATCTACTAAAAAAGCCAAACCTAATAATTCCTCAAGAACATGAGCAAAATAAACATTCCCCTCATCAGCACATTGCTACTGCTCTCACTCATCGTATGCCCACTACTCTATTTCTACGTCGGACCGGCGCTGGATGCACAGCAGCTGTCGGTTCTGAAGACGCTCGGCATCATCTGCGCCTCCAGCACCCTGCTGTGCTTTTGCGTGGGCGAGCTGACAGGCAACAACAGCCAGGTGGACAAGGTATGGAGCATCCTGCCCTTCGTCTATTGCTGGGTGATAGCAGCTCATGGAGGCATGCATCCGCGCCTCGTCGTCATGGCGGTGCTGGCAACGCTTTGGGGCCTGCGCCTCACCTACAACTTCGGTCGCAAGGGTGCCTATCGGCTCCGTTTCTGGGAGGGCGAAGAGGACTACCGCTGGAAGCTGCTCCGCGAGACCCCCATCTTCAAGCACCGAGCCGTGTGGATGCTGTTCGACCTCGTCTTCATCGCCGCCTACCAGAACACCTTGCTGTTGCTGCTCACCCTGCCTGCGCTGGTCAGCATGAGCTCTGCCGCACCCTTCGGTCCAGTCGACATAGTGGCAGCCGCCCTGATGCTCGGCTTCATCATCTACGAGGCTGTGGCCGACGAGCAGCAATGGGCGTTCCAGAGCAAGAAGTGGGCGATGCTGCGAAGCGGCAAGAAGCTGGAAGAACTGCCCGAGCCTTACAGGAAAGGCTTCAACACCACAGGACTGTGGAGCGTGAGCCGCCATCCCAACTACATGGCAGAGCAAGCCATCTGGGTTAGCCTCTATCTGTTCTCTGTCGGAGCTGGCACCGGCCTCGTCAACTGGAGCATGATTGGAGCCTTGCTGCTGATAGTTCTCTTCGCGGGGAGCACCAGCCTGGCCGAAGGCATCAGCAGCGACAAGTATCCCGAGTACACCCGCTACTGCTCGCAGGTGAATAAGTTCCTGCCCGGAAAGAAATACAAAGAAAGAATGAAAAAATGAAAAAATGAAAGAGTGAAAGAGTGAAAAAATGAGAAAACACTCGTCACTCGTCAAACTTACTGGGCAGCAGGGCGTAACACCCTGACGGGCGGATGAAGACTCATCATGCGCCCGTCAGGTTTTTGGATTTATTCTTCGATGATTCCTTTGCGTTTCTTCTTCAGGACTTGTCCCTCGACTTCCATCGTGGAGAGGGCTTCCATGTAGGCGTCGAAGATGGCCTCCACGCGGTCCACCGTCATGCGGCGGAACTTGCCGCTGCGGGGGTAGAGCCTCGTGCCTTTCTTGTTCACGGCCACCTTGTCCGTTATCCACTCCTCGGCCTTGTAGCTCTCGCCGTTCTTGCCATCCTTGTCCTCGTTGTAGTAATAGGAGATTTGCGTCAGGATGAGGCTCACCCTCTGCCCCTTGACGGAAGCCGTGAGCATGTAGCGGAAGCGGGTGCGGTCCAGGTTGATGAGCACATGGCTGAATGTCATGTACTCCTCGACGCGGGCCACGATGGTGCCGCTGCTGCGGTCCTCGGAGACGATGCGCGTGTACTCGGGCTGTTGGTTGGGTATGCCACAGGCCAAGAGTGAATTACGGGTATAGACGCGCAGGATGTCGTAGATCTGCTGTTCGCTCTTTTCGGTGACGGTGAAGTTCTTCTGGAAGGTGACGATGCCGTCCACCTCTGGCACCGCGCCGAGCAGATACTTGGGGTCTTTCATGTAATCATTCTCTACTGCCATGAGGCAAAGGGGCAAGAAGAGGAGGATGACAGAGAGGAGAAGCCCCTTCCAGGCCCCCTCCCCGCTCCAAGACCCCCCGCCCCCTTTGGGGGGAGGGAGTGCTTTTGCGGAATGCCTTAGATTGTGTGTATTCATTGTTGACATTATTTATAATTGTCGTATAACCGTTTATCTCCCATACCCCCTCCCTTTAAGGGAGGGTCGGGGAGGGTCTTTTATTCCTTTGAGACAAACAAGCTGTCCGTGATGAAGAACTTGTATGAATTCTTCTCGTCCCCTTTAAGGCTGAAAATCTTCATTACTTCCTCTGGGCCTTCAAAACGAACAGAATCTGTAGGTGTAGCGAAGCAGAAAAATGGAATCTTTCTACTCAGCTTCTCAACTGCTTTTTTGCTTTGTGGATTTGGAACTGGAAAATCTATTCTTTCTTCCAGACCAGACTTTATCTCATGTCTTC
>CADCCR010000102.1 GCA_902799985.1 uncultured Bacteroidales bacterium
GAGCACAGGCTCATCCTCTTCATCTTCCTCATAGACAAGCACTCGGTAGTTTCCGCTCAAGCGAAGCTTTATTTCCTTCGATGGGACACGCAGGCGGTAGTGCGTGTAGATTTGTGTGGTGTTGAAGCTCTTCTCGTAGTCCTCGATGAGCTGGTCGTTGAGTCCCTCCAGCCAGTCGCTCTCGAAGAGGCCTTCCGTGGGCTTCCAATCCCAGTCGCAATGGTCGATGTGGTAGCGGTAGCGCTTGTAGTCGTGGCTCATCTCGTCCCATTCGATGTCGATGTGGTGCCTTCCGCCAAAGGGCATGTAGGGGGGCAGCAAGGGGTCGTCGTTGACGGTCAGAGTAAGCGTCCGCACGTTCTTGTCGAAGATTTGCTGCGTCTGCGCATGAAGTGTGAAGAGAGAGGCTTGAAGCGTGAAGAAGCACAGGATGATGGAGCGGAGGATGTTGTTGTTCCCATCCGATGTGCTTGGTGAGCTTTCGCCCTTCAGCACAGGCAGTTGCCAATGGAACTTGACGGCAAGGATGCGAATGAGGATGACGCAGATAGCGCTCAGCAAGGCGCTGATTTCCACGCTCACGCCCAACCAATGGCAAAGGGCGTAGACCAGTCCGCCAGCCACACAAGCCAGGGCATAGATTTCGCTGCGGAAGATGAGTGGCACGTCGTTCATCAGCACATCGCGGATGATGCCGCCTCCGGCTCCTGTCACAGCGCCCATCGTTATCGCCACCCAATAGGAATGGCCCAGGGCCAGTGTCTTCTCGATGCCGATGACGTTGAAGAGCGCCAGGCCGATGGTGTCGAAGATGAACCAGGTGTAGTTGTGGTGGATGATGTACTTGCCGAACATCCTGACTGCCAGCACAGCCAGAGCGCAGCAGATGAAGTAGCTGCCGTTGGTCATCCAAAAGGGATTGAGGCCCAGCATGAGGTCGCGAATCGTTCCGCCGCCGATGGCTGTTGCCATACCCACTATCCATGCGCCGAAGATGTCGAACTGCTTCGTCGAGGACAGACGTACGCCTGAGATGGCAAAGGCAAAAGTGCCGATGAACTCGATGACGACGAAGGTGACAGGCAGCCGAAGCGTGTCGCCCATGTCCTGCAGGAACTCGACCAGTATGTTAAAGAGGAAGTCCAAGGGTTAGTTTTGAATTAATTAATTATGAATTTTGAATTTATTAATTTTGAATTTTGAATTTATCGATTTTGAATTTTGAATTTTGAATTTTGAATTTATTAATTTTGAATTTTGAATTAATCAATTTTGAATTTATTAATTTTGAATTTATCATAATGTCTCACTCTTCCGTCAGTCCGGCCTTGGTCCACTCGTCGAGCAGAGCCTGAGCATCGTGGGCAGCAGTTTCGGCATCCACCTCGTATTCCGAGCAGAGCAGCTTGGCCATGGTGTCTGCGGTAAAGTTCTTGCCTGCGACAGCTTTCCACAGATAGGCTGCCGATTCGTTGAGGCTGATGACCTTGTTGTAGTCGATATTCTCTCTGCCGTAGGCCACTACGATGTTCTCGCCGCACACCTCGCGGAGGTCAAATCCTTTCTTTATCTTCATGATGTTAACTTGTTATATATGATAATATTTTAAAAGTCATAAATGAAGTTACTTCCTCAGGGCTTAGTAAATGATTTTTTTTGTCAGTCTCACACCAGAGCCTTGTAGATGAACAGCAGGTAGCGGCGGATGGGACGTAGCCTGCGCCACAGACGGATGCGACGGACGAGCTGAGGGTCGTCGGCTGGTATCGTTCTGTTCGGACGGATGTACTGTGTGACGAGTCCGCTGACGTCCTCCATCATGCAATGCTCAGTGCCACGGACGTTGCCGTCGCCCTGCAGGACGAGGTGGTTGCCTCGCCGCTCGATGATGCGATGCAGCACATAGTGCCCAGGTACGATTTGCGCCAGCACAGCATCGCCCACGTCGTAGGCATCGTGTTTCTCGAGGAAGACGCGGTCGCGCATGTGTTCGATGAAGGGGCGCATGCTGTAGCCTTTGACGTAGATGGCATAGGGCTTTCCTTCGCGGAGCATTTGCGACACTTCGCCCAGCCAGGCATCGTTGGGCAGTTCGCGACGCGGCTGCGAGGAGGTGACGCCGTTGCGCTTACGGTAGCTTTTGCGCCATGGTGCAAGCAGGAAGCGCGTCAGGCGTTTGATGATGGTTTTCAATTGCGTGTTCATGGTTTCGGTTCAGTCCACCTATTGCGGGGAGTCAGGAATGGGCGGCTACTGTGTCGTGACAAAGGATGGCAGCTTCGGCGTTTGGCAGGCACCCCAGCTCGTACATGCCCACGATGCGTATGAGTTCGCCTATGCCGTCGCAGACGCCGTTGTAGACGCGCTCGTCCCACTTCATGTTGCTCATGGCGGGCAGCAGGTTGCAGAAGGCCTCTACTGGCCGAAGCTTGCGTATGGTGTTCTCCGGACGCTGCTGGATGCGCACGATGCCGCCTATGGGGGCCTGTATGTTGCGGTAGCAGGGCGTCTTGCCGCTCCAGGGCGAGCCGTAGACGATGGCTTGTCCGTCGATGACGCGCACCACGGGATTGTCGTCGTTCATCAGGTCGCAGCCAGGGATGTTGTCGTACCAGAGGCGTGTGTGTGTGCTTTTGCCAGTGCCGCTGGGAGCCGTCATGAGGTAGCCTTTGCCGTCGCAGCGGATGACGGAAGCGTGCATGAGCATCGTCCCCTTCTGAGCCGAGGCGAAGGCGTAGGCCATCATCATGGCATTGTTCAGGCCGTAGTTGCGCTGTGGCCACGTCTCGCCGTAGAGCGACACCTGGCAGCAGGTGAAGTCGGCGTTGCTGCGCATCCGGCTGCAGAGGACGCCGTGGATGTCGCGTATGATGTACTGGTAGCCGCCGTCGTGCAGGCGATAGACGCCGTGCATGCAGCCGCCGCAGTCGAACTCCCCTATCTCGTCGGCTGTCTGCTGCCATTCGAGGCTGTCGTCCACATGCATCGTGAAGAGCAGGTCTGTGGGCTCGTCCTGCAGGCGGAATGGCACAAACGAGGGGATGAGGCGCTCGTCGTTCGCTTCATCGTAGTAGCGGACAGCCAATGCGTGCCCGCCTACGCGGTAGTAAGAGCATCGCACTTCCATCATTTCTTCTTTTTCTTCTTCGCCTTCATGGCCTTCTGCACCGTCTCCACCGTGGCCTGCTCGATGTATTCCTCCGCGTGGAAACGGAACTGCGACTGGTCAATCAGCGTGATTCGCAAGTCGTTGCGCTTGGAGTAGCGCTTGTGGATGGCGAGGTAGCGGCGCTCCATCTTCTTCTTTTTGTTGCCGAAGCAGATGGATGTGACGAGGTGCTGCCCCTTCTTCTGAGCTTCCAGGTAGTGCTGGAGCTGCCGGCTGTATGCCTGGCGGTCCATGAGGAAGTGTGTGCGTCGCTGGATGGTGACGCTGTCAACGGCCTGCATGTCGGTGATGAAGACCGTGGAGTCGACGAACGAGACGGCCACGCCAATCATGTACGTCCGCTGCTGTCTGACGCGGTTGTTCCTGGCCTGCGCTGTCTCTGCGAAGGTGGTGCAAAGCAGGGCGGCACAGAGCATTATCCTTAGGAAGTGGTTCATTTTTGTCTGTTTCTTCTGAATTTTGCGTGCAAAGGTACGAAAAGGCGCGCAAAAAGCCAAAATTTTTCATGCTTTTCTTCCTCACCTGCGATGAGATGAGGAAGAAAACGCATTGAGAGAGGGGGAGACAGACTACGTCTTTTTGCTTATGCTCTTCTGAAAACTGAATTCTGAATTCTGAATCACATAGCCTCGGTTCATCCAGTTTCGCATCATGCGTTTGCACTTATAGCCGTCGTTGCTCAGTCCTTGCTGGCTGCGTATGCGCTTGACGTCCGCGAGAGTGAATTCGTCCGGAAGGAGTTCGAGCAGGTTTCGTGGCCCGCGAGTGCCGATGCGTGTGGCGTCGCCATAGTTGGCTTTCTCGATGTCTTCGCCGAAGAACTGCATCTTGCACCAGAGGTCGTAGCGGAGGCTCCATCGGACAAAATCTTCGATGCTCTGCTCCCACTCCATTCCGTTTGCCACGTAGAGGACACAAGCCTTGAGCCAGGCGATGACACATGCTCTGTGCGAGAGGTTCCAGTAGGTCTCGTTCTGCGAGAGTCGGGCGAACTCGGCGCACTCCTGCTGGAGCTGCTTTGCGAGGTGGAATGCCTGCGGACAGTCTATCCGTCCGCGTGCGCAGACGAGGTTGTCGATGTAGGTCCTCAGCTGCTCGTCGAACTCAGCATCGTAGTGCCCATAGACGGGTTGCTCTGCGCCTATCTCCGTCTCGGGTATGGTGCAGAAGTTGATGCGGGAGATGGGGCCGTCTGTGAGGACATTCCGGAAGAATCGGCGGCCTTTAAGAATGGTGGTGCAGGCGTTCCAGTTGAAGCGGCAGCGTGGCCTTGCCGTGACACTTTGGGTGCCTACGCGCGTCTGGCCGTACTCTGCCCCTGGGTCGAAGGCGAGGCACATCAGCTGGAAGTGCTGTTTGCCTGTCGAGCCTTTCAGTTGGTCGAAGAGGTCCAGCTCGTTGAGTTTCACGTAGACGAAGTGCCCTTCTGCCTCGTCCATGCGGGTGACGAGTGCAGGCTTGGTCATGTCGGGGTCGATGATTTGTATGACCAGTCCCTCCGGCCTTGTCAGCTTGTCCTTGTTGGCGCCTTTCTTCTGGCAGTCCTTCTTCCATTCGGCCTCGCGCTTCTCGTTCTCTCTGTCGCGCAGCTTGATGTCGGCCATGATGTGGCTGATAGGCTCGTCGATGCAGCCTTTTCCTGCGCCTGTGCTTGCCATGAGGCAGTTCATCAGGGTGGCCTCGTGGTCCACGTTGTCTGTGTAGCGGAATTGCACATTGCAGAGGTGCGTGGCAAGTGGCGGGAAGACGGCATGTGCCACAGCAGGCTTGTATTCGTCGGGCGTTCTGGATGTGAGCAGCCGGATGAGTCCCGGCAGCTGCTCTGGCATCATTGGCGGCGCTTCCTGCGTTTCCTCCGTCGTGCTGCTTTCTCCCATCCTTTGGCTCTGCGTGAAGAGCTGCTCCTGGTATCGTAGCAGGCGTTGGGAGGGCTTCGTGTAGTTCTCGTAGAAGTCGTCGACGAGCTGCCGGATGTTCTCGTCCTGCCAGTGCTGGGGCATCAGTTCGGCGAGGATGGCGTTCGTCTCGGCTTTCGTGAGGAGCTGTGTGGCGCCGCTCAGGAATATCTTCACCGTGGTGTGGCGTCCGCCTTCAAGGAGGAAGTCGCTCGCTTCCAACTGCTTTTCCTTCATCACGCCACGGGCGATGAAGCGGATGCGGTCGTTGGCTTCAGCAGAAGGTGTATCGTCCCCTTTAACTCCCTCTTTAACTCCCTCTTTAACTTCTTTAACTTCTTTAACTCCCCCTTTAACTTTCCCTTTAACACCATTCTTATACTTTTCGATGACTTCGCGGCTCAGCTTGGCAGGATGCAGCTGGTCGCTGAACATCAGCTCTTCGTCGATGTAGAGGATGTAGTTCCGGCAGGGGATATAGACGGCTCTTTCGCGTTCGTGCACAGCCTTGTCGTAGGTCGCTCCGCCCAGGATTTCTGCGGCCATCCAGGCCTGAGCCTGCTGGCGTGTGAGGCCTTCCGGGATGTCGAACAGGATGTGTCCGCCAGTCCGGCTGACAGAGATGTTCGCCATGTTGATGCCCAGCTCTTTCTCATGTCCCTTCAGATGCGCTTCGTAGAGCTGTTCGAAGTGCTCGCAGCCGTCCAGGTCGATGACAGCCTTGCCGGAATCCTGTGGCCCGCCGTCGCGTCGTTTGTAGCCGTTCTTGAAGTGAGCGTGAGGCGTGTAGAACTTGCAGCCCTTCTTCTTCGCGGTCTTGATGTCCTTGTACTCTTCTTTGGTCAGTTCGCCGCGCCTGTGCTGTTCCAGGGCATCTTCCAGCTCAGCACAGATGCGTCCGGTCTTCTCGCTGTCAGCGGCTCTGTAGAACCCTTTGGCCGTGGCAGGCACGACCTTGGGGTTCGTAATGCTTTGTCCGATATCGATTCTTGACATTGTGATATTCAGTGATTTAAGGATTTAATGACTAAAACAACTCCCCGAGCAGGTCGGTCACGGTCTCCGCCTCGCGGTCCAGTGCGAGGGCCATCCTCACGCCTCCCAGCCTCTTCGGCAGACTCTCGAAGACCTTGATGCGCTCCGGGCTCTCCTTCACCCAGCCGTGCTCCAGGTAGCAGACCAGACGGTCCTTGCGGCGAGTCTTCGGCTGGCGCTTGTAGGCCACGAACTCAATCGTCAGGCTGCCGTCGGCGTTTGTTACCAAGCCCAACCGGCCTTTCACTATGCGCCCACTCATGAGCACGTTCATAATCTCCTGTTCGTTCTTGATGATAATCTTTTTCATGTTGAGTTGATTTTGTGAGGAGAAGTTTGGAATTGCCGGCCAGCTTATTCACGTGAAGTCCCTCACTTCAACTCGGGTTAATTGTTATGATGGGAAGTTATGATGGGAAACTTATATCATATGTTAGCATAAATACTGCCAAACTGGCTTTCGAACTCCCGTCTGATGTCCTCGATGTCCATCTCAGCCTCCACATTGTTCTCTGCCTCGTGCTGGCGGATGCTCAGCAGGTAGAGCTGGTACTCCCTGCGCTTGACGCTGCCCTGCGACATGCAGAGCGACTTCAGCGCCTTGTTCATCTTCCAGCTCTTGCAACACTCCCACGCACGAACCTCTTTATTATGTTCCTTGCAGACTCTCTGCGACACAGTCCTGTTCAGACTCTTGTGAGCACACGACGCACAGCACGGCTTCACATGAATGCCGAATGCGTTACTTGTAAAATTGAGTTTGTTCATTTCTCGTACATTTTTTTAGTTAGACATTGTTTCTTTCTGTTTCTGCCGGCAAAGTTCCGACAATTCCCTTAGGGCTAAACTTCCTATCTTAGACTCGGCAGCAAATCTTCCATCAGGGCAGTCAAACGCCTTCTCTGCTCCAGGCGGACTGGATAGTTCACGATATTCTTGTAGATGCTGTTCTTCTTGTTCGTGCCCTCCAGCGTCAGATGCAAACGGAGCTGGCTCACCTTTCCGGCAGGATAATAAATGCCCCTGGCTTGCAGATTGAAGACGAGGCTCGTCAGGAAGTAGCGGTTCAGCTGGCGCTTGTTTCTCATCACCAGCATGGCCGAGAACATCTTGTCGGAGAGCACACGCTCCCACACCTCGCTAATAAGAGGCCGCCACTTCTCCGTGGCGAACCCGTCAATGGCCGCCACATACCTCAGAGCCTCCTGCCTGCACCTTGCCTGCAGCTCCTCATCGGAAATATCTTCCTCGCTTACTTCCTGATACAGCTTCCCTTCCCTCCAAAGCGCCAGCACGTCTTTGGCAGCAATGCCCCCGATGGGGACTTTCTCGAACTTCTTCATAACCTCGAAGTGTTATGCTCGGCTCGCAGAAGTGGAAGCTTCCAAATTTGCACGTGCGGCTCCGAACGGGCTTCGCGGTTAATAATTCATTATGTCTGCGCAGAAAGAACTGCGCAAATGCAAAGGTAACCTAAATTGCTCTGTTAGAACAAGAAACACAAAAAATACAAGTATTTGTACAAGTCGTACAAGTGTTGTACAAGTGTTGTACAAGTACTGTGCAAGGGTTCACCCGGTTCGCATGGGCGGAATGTGAAATCGTCGCCCTCGTACGTCCCCACTCCCCGCATCTTGCGAGGCTTGGGCTTAGTAGATTTATTTGTTGCCATAATAATAGATAATGTATTGGTTTTACTTCTGTTTGTGTCGTCTGAGCTCTTTCGACACTGCAAAGATATGACGACTTTATGAGGTACGGATTGTTTTCGAAAGGGCGTTCTCAAACTTTCTCTAACTTTCTCTAACTTTCTCTGTTATTCTCGGAATGCTCGTTTCAGGGCATAAAAAAAAAGCACCAGAATTGCTTCTGATGCTTGCTCGAATACGAGGATTGTTATATTATTTTTTTATATAATATTTCATAAATGTCTTGATGTTATATCCTTTGCCGTTTGGCATCCCCATCCGTACAAGTTCGTTATACGCCTTTTCTGCGCTTTGAGGCAACAGAATCTTATCCTGCTTTCTCAATTGCAAGAGATACTGACATATCTCCTGCATTCCATGACGGCTTACCAGCCGCTTAACTTCTTCGTGAACAAGTTTTTCCTGTTCGCTAGGAACAGACGGATGAATGAACTTGAAGAGTTCTTCATCATTTTCGCTAGGAATTGAAGGCGTTTCTTCTTCACTTCCCTCACCAAAGAGTTCTTCATCTGTTATCTAGCAACAAAAAAACGTTCATAGTCATATCCTTCTTCTAATGCAGGACCAATATCGTCTCCAAGAATTTTTTTCCAATCGTCCATGCAATTATGAAAAACCTCATCTAAAACTTTACGAATTCTCGTGGCTGTGGGTGATGGCCATTCGTTTAACAGGTAATCACAGGCAGGGGAGACGTCAACAACGTATGCTTTGCGTTCCTCACCACTACTCATATAGGTATAATGTTCCCTACACTCTGTTTTATAACAATTTATATCTGGGTCATAGAATGTCTCGACGGATTTATGGACTGGTGTTAGCAGAAATTTATCTTTGAGTTCTCCAGCTTGAACTTCGAACAAGAGAAATTGAAGCATGCCAGACGTAGTGTCGATGATTTTTAGTGCTTCACTAGGTTCCATACTATTTAGTCAGTTGTTGATATAGTTTGAACAGTTCAATGACATCGTACCTTCCTTTTTGCCATGACATGCAGCCC
>CADCCR010000103.1 GCA_902799985.1 uncultured Bacteroidales bacterium
GTGGCGTGGATGGTATAGTAGCGCGTTATCAACTGGTGCAGGCCGATGAGCGAGACAGGGATACTGACAGCAGCAGCAACAGCCAATATAATAAGGTAGCGGCGCGAGAGCAGCAAGGCGATGTCGAGGAACGTGGCGCCATTGACCTTGCGGAGCGCTATCTCGCGGTAACGACGGCGCACGTCGAACATCATCAGGCCAAGAACGCCGAGGCACGTCACGGCAATCGCCAGGAACGAGAAGGTGAAGAAGATACGGGCTGTGCGACGGTCCTCGTGGTAGAGTTCATCCTTTTGGTCGGAGAGCCATTGGTATTCCAAGTCTTCCGTGCCCCACACTTCCTTGTTCATCTGGCGCAGGTACTTTATTGCATCCTCCTCGCAGCCCGGAGCAATGCTAAGTAGCAAGTCATCGGGCAGGAAGTCCATTGTCTGGCTGTCCCAGTTCAGGGTTGGGAAGAAGATGATGGGAGGCTGTGGCTCTGAGAGGCGACCGGGATGGAAGTCCTTCACGATGCCCACCACGTTGTAGGGCGGGTTGCCTGAGCAATCCTGACTGCTTGCCCACCACCATCGTTCCGGGAGCTGCACCGTCTCGCTTCGCCAGTCCTTCAGTCCCAAGTGTCGAACTGCTGTTTCATTGAGCAGGCAGTTGTATGAGTAGTTGTCCAAGGTATCATTGAACTCCCTTCCTTCCAGCAATTCCAGTCCGAACATCTCCATCGTATTATGGCACATTTCCTTGCACGCCAGTTTCTGCCCCTCTATTTCCATCAGTTCAACAGCATCTATCATGTCGGGGTCCTTGATGATGCTTTGGATGTAGGGGCATTCCCTCAGCTTCTTCAAGACAGCCATAGCCTTTTCTCCCCTACTGTTATCGACGTTATATATATTCCCGTTGTCATCCTTCCTAATGCGGTTGTAGTCTTCCCTGGGCTTGGGGACAATGTGGAGGATACCTTCTGTCCTGAAGCCCGGGTCGCCTTCCATCATCAGGTGCAACTGACGCATCATGTAGATGCTGACGGTAATGAGGGTCAGGGAGATGAAGAATTGGAAGCCAACCCCCAATCCCTCAAGCCTCACCCCAACCCCTCTCCGAGGAGAGGGGCTTCCTGTCGCGAGAGACTCCCCTCTCCTCGGAGAGGGGTTGGGGGTGAGGCTGGATATGAAGGGCAAGCCAAAGACTATCCCTACAGTCAGCCCCACATCGAACGTCCGCTGCGGCAAGACCTCTATATTATAATAGGTGGCGAGCAGCGGCTCCATAAGCTCCACGACGGTCCATACGCCTATCATCGTGAGCAAAGCGAGCAGGAACGTCTCGGCATAGAGCTGGCAAAAGATGTCCCAGCGCGAGGCGCCGAAGATGCGGCGCACTTGCAACTCGTGGCGGCGGTGGCTGCGCATCACGGCATACAAGTTCAGGAAGTTGAAGATGCCGACGAGGAAGAGCAGGACAGCTACGGCGAAGAGCATCCACAGGTACTGCGGACTGCTACACGGACTCAGCGAAGGAATGGTTCGGAATTCCTGTCCATAACTCTCAATCAGCCTTCTCAGGTTTCCCGTATAGGGCACAAGCAAGAAATGGAACTCAGGATTATGGTCTCCCCATGAATTCTTGGGCTGCCGTTCGTTATATGCCTCCATGCTTGCGCCCTTCGCCAGCTTTATCATCGTAAAGTTAAGGGCATTGCCAACCCACCAGTCCCTGCGTGCATAGTTGGCAACATCGAAGTGGACGGTGCTCTTGCCCGATGGCCGACGGAACACGCCCACGATGGTATGCAATATATTCTCGTCGCCCATCTTCATGGTCTTACCTACCGCACTCTCGCCCGGGAAGTGGCGACGGGCGAAATCGTCGCTCACGATGGCCTGCCCTTCTGTACGCAGGACCAGCGTGCCCTCCAAAGCTTGCAGCGGAAAGACATCAACGAAACTGCTGTCAACGCTGATAGTAGGGGCTGTTATGGTCTCGTCATTATCCAATATGATGTAGGAGCCATTCTTCAGCAGATGAACATCCGAGAAAGCCTCCACGTCGCTCTGTCCCAAAGTAGGCGACACGAAGCCCTCTGTTTTGTTGGGATTCCAAGCCAAACCAGGTGTTGGCTCATCCCCCAAAATGCCATTGACATGGCGTTGGCACAAGATGTAAGTCCTGTCGTGGTCCGGCATCCAATGGTCGATGGTCCATTCCTGATAGAGGTAGCGGCTGATGATGACGGTGCCGCTGAGGGAGATGATAAGGCCCAGCAGGGAGAGGGCTGTGTAGCCCTTCATGCGGGAGATAAGTCGGAATGCTTGTTTCATGTTGTTTTAGTTGACGAGTTGTTTCACCTTTTTATATATCAAGAACCGTGCCAAAGTGCGAACACAAAGATTCTCTGCAAGTTGCAAAGCTCGGTGCTTTGGCGTCGGTGTGCGAGGCCGCACGTCGGTGTGCGGAAGTGCACGATGTCAGAGCCTGATGGTGAAGGTGGTGCCGCGGCCTTCCTGGCTGTCGATGGTGATGCTGCCGCCGTGCTTCAAGATAATCTGTCGGCAGAGACTGAGGCCGATGCCGGTGCCGCTGGGTTTGGTGGTGAAGAAAGGAATAAAAGCATGCTCGAGAACGTCGGGCGACATGCCGCAGCCGTTGTCGCGAACAAAAAGCCTCACCCCCGACCCCTCTCCGAGGAGAGGGGAGAACTGTACCGTGAGCTCCACCTCCGTGGCGCCGCTCTCGTAGGCATTCTTGATGAGATTGATAAGCACTTGCTCCAGCTGGGCGCGGTCGGCATAAAGAAGAGCAGGCAGCCTCTCCCCCTGCCCCTCCCCCGAGAGGGAGGGGAGATTGGTGATAAGTTTTGGGAAGAGGGCTTTTAGGTGGGCGAAGAGGTCAGCGATGGGGAAGGTTGTTCGCTCGGGTGCCTTGATGCGCGTCAGCTGTCGGTAGCTCTCCACAAAGTCGAGCAGGGAGTGGCAGCGACGGTTGATGACCTCAAAGGCGGAAGACTCTCCTCCCCTCGGGGAGGTCGGGAGGGGGTTGCTCATGGTCTCGCTGATGGAGATGATGGGCGTCAGGGAGTTCATAATCTCGTGGGTCAGCACGCGGATGAGTTGTTGCCAGGCTTCCATCTCCTGCCGCTGCATCAGCATCGAGACGTCCTTCAGTGCTACGATAAGCCGCCGATGGCCGTCGATGCGCAGCATGACGGTGGAGAGGGCACAGCCATCCACCACCTCCTTGTGTTCGGCGATGGCCGAGAGGATATGGGGAGGCAAAAAGTCCTCCCCCCCTTGGGGGGATAAGAGGGAGGCCTTTCCTGCATGGTTCATCCAGTCGATGCGTCCGTCCGTGGAGCAGACGAAGAGTGCGGTATCGACGTTCTCGGTGAGTTGCCGCAGGTACTGCAGCTGTCGCTCTGCCTCGGCCAGTCGCGTGTGCAGCTTCTCGTTCTCCTTCTCCGTCTCGCGGTAGGCGTAGCGCAGGCGGCCGATGCGTCCGTAGAGCGAGACACACAGCCACAGCAACGCCACGCCCAGCGCGACGGAGGGCCAAAGCAGGTGAGCTTTGATGCTGAGGGCCAAAGCCGCCATCAAGGCCACAAGCCCCACTATATATAATATGTATGTCTTCATTTGCTTAGCTTTCTATAGAGAGCAAATCGCGTGATGCCGAGCAGTTCGGCAGCCCGCGTGACGTTGCCGCCCGCTATCTGCATGGCGCGTTCGATGGCTTCCTGCTCCAGACGTTCCAGGTTCAGCGTCTGCATCTGGGCGTTGCGGCGCGTCGCCTCCTGCAGGATGAAGTCCTGGGCGCAGAGCGTCGGTCCTTTGCTAAGGAGCACAGCGCGCTCCACGGCGTGCATCAGCTCGCGCACATTTCCCGGCCATGTGTGTCGCAACAGCCGCTGACGTGCGTCGCGGTTCAGCGTCATCTTTGCCTTGTTGTACTTATGTGCGTAGAGGGCCAGGAAGTGTTCCGCCAGCAGGATGATGTCCTCGCCGCGTTCACGCAGCGGCGGGATGGTGATTTCGATGGTGTTGATGCGGTAGAGCAGGTCCTCGCGGAAGCGACCTTCGGCCACCTCGCCGCGGATGTCGGCGTTCGTGGCACAGAGGAGTCGGACGTCGATGGGTGTCACCTGTGTGCTGCCGAGGCGCGAGATTTCGCGTCGCTCCAGTGCCGCCAGCAGCTTTGCCTGCAGGGGAAGCGTCAGGTTGCCTATCTCGTCGAGGAAGAGCGTGCCGCCGCTGGCTGCCTCCATGCGTCCGGCTTTCGGCTTGCGGGCATCGGTGAAGGCGCCCTTCTCGTAGCCGAAGAGCTCGCTCTCGAAGAGCTGCTCAGGCACGCTGCCCAGGTCGATGCTGACAAAAGGCTTCGCGGAGCGACCGGAGAGGGTGCACAATCGGCGTGCAATGACGTCCTTGCCCGTGCCGTTCTCGCCGAGGATGAGCACGTTGGCATCCGTCGGGGCCACCTGAGCCACCGTTTGCAGCACGCGTCGCATGACGGGACTCTCGCCGATGATGGTCGGGGCAGCGGTCGCTCCGAAGGGCGATGCCGCCACCTCCATGCGTTGTTCCAGGAGGCGGCTCCTGTGCCGTTCCTGGCTGAGTTTGATGCCTGCCGAGAGCGTAGCCAGCAGCTTGGCGTTGTCCCAAGGCTTCGTGATGAAGTCCGTGGCGCCGCTCTTCAGGGCCCGCACCGCTTTGTCGGCATCGGCGTAGGCCGTCATGAGTATGACCACGGCCTGCGGGTCGCGGTGCAGGATGTGTTCGAGCCACTCGAAGCCCTCTTCGCCGCTGATGGTGTCGCGCTCGAAGTTCATGTCGAGCAGCACGACGTCGGGCTCCGTCATGTCGAGGAACTTGTCAATCTGTTCGGGTCGCGTCGTGACGCGGATGTCCTCCACCTGCGGCTTGAGCAACAGGTTCAGCGCAAAGAGAATGTCTTCGTTGTCGTCAATGACGAGCACTTTTCCTTTTCTTTCGTCTTTCATTTCTCTGCAAAGTTAAGCTTTTTCTTTCACTCTCCCCTACCCTTCTGCCCCTTTTCTTCGCGACGAACCTGTTTTTGTGCGTTATCGCACACATTTGTGCGGAGGCGCACGGATCGGGGAATATGCCGAAGAAGGGTTTCTTCCGTATTATCAAGGAGATAAGCGTTTGGCACGCATCTTGTCATAATGAAGGTATGAAGCAGTTGTTATTTACCCTTTTACTCTTCGTGCCGGGTCGTGCCTGGTCGATGCCGACGGACACCTTGCAACTGTCGCTCGCCGAGGCGGTGAGGATGGCACAGGAACAGTCGGCCGACGCACTGGCGGCACGTCACACACTGGAGTCGACTGAGTGGAGCTTCCGCTACCACAAGGCCAACTACCTGCCGTCGGTGTCGCTCAGCAGCTCGCCCACGCTGAACCGACAGGTGAGCAAGATAACGCAGCCCGATGGTACCAATGTTTTTGTGCGGCAGAACCAATTGAGCACCGACCTTGCGATAGACATCAGTCAGAACGTGTGGCTCACTGGCGGCACGCTGTTCGTGCGCAGCAATCTCTACCGCCAGGACGAGTTCGAGCGGGCGACGCACAGCTACAGCAGCGTGCCCTTTTCCATCGGATACAAGCAGAGTCTGCTGGGGCACAACAGCTTGCGATGGGCACGCCGCACCGAGCCGATGCGCCACAGCGTGGCCCGCAAGCAGTATGCCGAGACGATGGAGCTGGTGGCCTCGCGCGCGAGTACCTATTTCTTTATGTTGGCCGTGGCGCAGACGAACCTCAACATCGCGCGGCAGAACTATGCCGTCAGCGACACGCTCCACAGCTATGCCCGCCATCGCTACGAGCGCGGCAGCATCACGGAGAACGAGATGTTGCAGCTGGAGGTGAACAAGCTGAGCGAGGAAACGAACCGCCTGAACGCGGAGGCCGAGGTGGAGGATGCGATGCTGATGCTGCGCTCCTACCTCGGCATCAAGGAGGAAGTAACGCTCTCCGTGGTGCCGGACACGATGATCCAAGCCGAGACGATGGATGCCGACGAGGTGCTGGAGCTGGCCCTCAGGAACAATCCTGACCCCGAGCGACTGCTGCTCAACATCGAGGAGAGCAGGAGTGCGCTGTCGGCAGCCAAGGCCAGTCGCGGACTGAAGGCAGACCTCTATGTGCAGTTCGGCCTCTCGCAGACGGGCACGACGATGGCCGAGGCCTACACACGTCCGCTCAACCAGCAGTACGTCAGCCTGTCGCTCTCGTTGCCTCTGCTCGACTGGGGCAGGGGCAAGGGGCAGGTGCGCGTGGCGAAGTCGCGGCTGGAGCTGACGCAGACGCAGAGCGAGCAGGCCATGCAGGAGTTTCGGCTGAACGTCTTGAAGATGGTGCGGCAGTACAACCTGCAGGCCTATCGCGTGAAGATAGCCTACCGGACGCAGGAGACGGCCCTGCGGCGCTACGAAGTGGCGCGGTGGCTCTACCTGCAGGGGCGCACCAGTCTGCTGGAGCTGAACACGAGCATCAGCGAGAAGGACAGCGCCCAGCGTGCCTTCATCGGTGCCCTGCAGACGTACTGGAGCCTGTACTATGGGCTGAGAAGCATGATAGCTCCCTCCTAACCTCTCCAAGGGGGAGGGACTCCTGCCTCGTCATCAATTCTAAACAATAATCAATAAACAGCGGAATCCCCTTCGCCGCAACAAAGTACCTCCCCATTGGGGGAGGCAAAGAGGGGGCTATTACTATGGATATTAAGCTACCGAAGAAACCCTGGTACGTCAGGTACCGCTTGTATCTGCTTGGCGGCATCGTGCTTGTCGCTCTGATAGGCTATGCCATCGCCTTGCAACTGCAACCGAAGACGTTGCGCGTCAGCATCGATGCCGACCAGATTGCCGTGGTCTGCGACAGCGACTTCCTGGAGTACGTCGATGTGAACGGACTGGTCTGCCCCGTCACGTCGATGCGCGTGACAGCCACCGAGGGCGGCACCGTGGAGCGTATCTGCTGCCAGAACGGCGACCTGCTGCTGCGCGGCGACACCATCCTGGTGCTCTCCAACCCGAAGGTGCTGGAGGAGATTGCTGCCGAGCGCCGTAACTTCGAGCTCAGCCGGATGCAGCACCGCAAACAGCTCATCGAGATGCAGCAGAAGAGCATCACGCTCAGGCAACAGGCGCTGCAGGCGGACTTCGAACTGAAGAAGATGACGGGCAGCTTCGAGCTGGAGCAGGAGGAGGCACGCATGGGCGTGAAGAGCCAGGCGCAGCTGGAGGTGGCGCGGCGGGAATACGAGTACAATTGCCGCCGCACGCAGCTGACCATCGAGAGCCTGCGCCACGACTCGGTGCTCAACGTCATCGGCCGGCAGCTCATCGAGCAGCAGATGTCGATGGAGGCACAGAAGCTGGAGAACAGCCTTGCCCGCCGCTCGGCCCTCGTCGTCGTGGCGCCCACCGACGGACAGATAGCCGGCCTCAGCGCCATCGTGGGCGGACAGGTGTCGGCCGGCGAACTGGTGGGCGAGATAGGTGTGCTGACCGACTACAAGGTCACGGCACGCCTGAACGAATACTACATCGACCGCATCCAGAGCGGACAGCCTGCCACGGCGCTCCACAAGGGGCAATGCTACGACCTGCAAGTCAGCCGCATCACGCCGCAGGTGCAGGATCATACCTTTGCCGTCGAGCTGACTGGAATTGGGGGAGGTCGGGAGGGATGGGGAGGCAAGAATCTCCTCCCCCAAGGGGGAGGTCGGGAGGGGGCCTTGCTTCGTCCCGGCCTCACTCTTCGCCTGAAGATAGAGCTTGGGCAAAGCGAGCGCAGACTCATCGTTCCGCGTGGCAACTTCTACGCTCAGACGGGCGGACAGTGGGTGATGCGTGTCGATAAGTCGGGGCATCGGGCTCACCGCGTCCCCATCCGTCTGGGTCGACAGAACGTGGAGCACTACGAGGTCCTCGACGGCCTTCGTGCCGGCGACCGCGTCCTCATCAGCGGTTACGACCGCTTCGGCGACGCACAGATAGTGGAGTGGTAGAGATAAGCACGAGGCGCTTCCGAAATAAGCACGGGGCGCTTCCGAGATAAGCACGGGGCGCTTCCGAAATAAGCGCGAGGCGCTTCCGGTAATGTTCTGTCGGATTTGTAATCCGACAGCATTGAATATAAGCATTTGAACTCCGGCTTTGCCGCCTGAGCACCTGTATACAGGAGCGCAAGAATGC
>CADCCR010000104.1 GCA_902799985.1 uncultured Bacteroidales bacterium
AGATAATCCTCCGGTCGCTCCACGATTTCCTGTTTTACCGGATTTTGATGTATATAATCACATTTTTGCTTGAAGAATTCATAAGTGTTTATTTTCTCAACGTGATTGTCTTCCTGCCAAAATTTAAACCCTGTTATCTTCTTGTCATTAGCTGCCCGGAAATTAAATCTGTTCAGGAGTCCTTCTTTCCTGCTTTCTTGCGGATTTTCTTGGATTGCATTGATAATCTTCTTGCTTGTAAACTTCTTGAAATTACGTAATACATCACCAATAGATATATTGTCCCTGACACCTGCAAGAATGTGCAAATGGTTGGTCATCAACACCCAGGCATATATGTCGAGCCCCTTATTTGCCTGGCAATACCCCAGCGAGTCAACCAGAATATGTTTGTACAGCGGGCGGGTAAACACATCCATCCAGTCAATCACAGTTGAGGTGATGAAATATAGTTCACGTGTTAATGCGGCCATGATGTTTTTTTAATCACATTTCAAATGCTTATATTCAAGGCTGGCGGATTACAAATCCGCCAGAACTAAAGAATCTTATGGGGCCTTAATCTGGAAGGTCGAAGCTTTGTTGCCGTTCTTGATGCGGTCGTCCTCGACATACCAGGAGCCGGAGGCAAGGCCATCGGGCGCTGGGGAAACGGGTGTCTTGGTGAAGATGTAGGTGTTCCACTCGGCGTTGTAGGGCTTGGTGTTCTTGTTCGCCCAAAAGGTTCCTATCTCGTTGATGTAGCGGCCGTCCTGTGCATTCGTTATCTTGAAGCGGTTTGTTTCAGGCACGAGCTCGATGTTCCAGAGCTGCCGCTGCGGATTGATGGTGTCGGCCTCTGACAGGAAGATGGGATAGTCGCCGTCGCGGTCGGGCGAAGCATTGACGTCGGTCAGGTACTTGCCGTTATACATTATATAATATAGTCCGTCCTCGATGGCTTGCTGAGGCAGGAACTCAAGGCCATAGGCGAATTGCTTCTTATAGTCCTTGACGAGCTGCAGTGCCGTTTCGTTCACCCAAGGCGTGACCACGGAGCCGCTCACGACGGGCTTTGCCTTGACGACGGAGCCTTCGTAGTTGCGGCTGATGATGCCTTTCTGCTTCTCTTCGAGGCGTTGCAGGGCACGATAATGAGCGATGAAGCCAATGGAATCGTCCTGCTCCAATGCTTCCTGCATGTAAGTCACCTGCAATCCCCGTTGCCCAAGCACACGCATTGTCTCCACCCAGGGCTTTATCTCGCGCAGCATCTCGGGCTGGGAAAGGCTGTCGGCAAGGAGAGCATCTGCCTCCGTGACGAGCGCACTGAAGTAGAGTTCGTTGGGCACCTTGCCAAAGGACGGACTTTCGCCCTCGCGCCGCAGACCGTGAGCCGTCTTGCCCAGGTCGATGTTGTTGTCGCAGAAGAGGCGGAACGCAGCTTTGCTTGTCGGCATCAGTTCGGCAATGGCGTTCTCCCATGACTTCTCGGCATCGTAGGCAGGCATGTTCCAGCAATAATCGGCGATACTGTAGAGCGACACTTTGGAGGCTTCGGCATATTCCATCGGATTGCTGCAGAAGCCGGACACAAGGTCGGCAATGTCGAGTCCGTTGCCATAGGTCTTGCCCATGAGCAGACGGCTCTGACAATAGTCGTTGACGGGATAGTTGAGCCAGATGAATGCCTTGCGCTTGATTTGCGCGTTAATCCACTCCCGCACCTCGGGGTACATCTTCGTGCCGAGCGTGGAGAGATAGTCGCCGCCGCTCCATGCCTTGTTGTATTGTGTCGGGCAGATGATGAGGGGCTCCACATCCTTGTGCTTGCGGACGAAGGCATCGGTGAGGTAGTTCATCAGGCCTGCCTGCTTCTCGGCTCTTGCACCCTCGCCACCGATGTCGTCGAAGAAGACGGCAAAGGTGCGGATGCCAAGGTCGTACATCAGGTTCAGCTTGCCCACGACGGCGAGGCTGTCCTGCCTGTTCCATTGTATGTCGCCTCCGGGATGTATGGCCCAGACGAACTGCACATGGTTGCGATGCGCAGCCTCAACGAGCTCTTGCAGCCGAGCAGCCTCAGCCTCGGGATAAGGCTCGCGCCAATGGGCACGGTGATAGGGGTCGTCCTTCGGTCCATAGACGTAGATGTTCAGTCGGTGCTTGCCATAGAACTCGAACTGCCGCAACCGGTCCTCGTGGCTCCAGGGATTGCCGTAGAAGCCCTCGATGACGCCTCGAAGGCTTACGCTCGGCCAATCGCGGACCTCAAAGGACTTGGTGCCAGCCCCTTCGGAGCCTCCCCCCAAGGGGGTAACGTCCTTGAACTGTGCCCTCAGATAGTTGAACAGATCCTCTCCCTTCATGGGTGTCTCTGAGAGGGCTTTTTGCAGAGCCCTCAGTGTCTGTTCGCCATAGAAGGTGCCGCTTTCGTCCCTGCCAGCCACAACCACCTCCGTCGGAGTGACTTTCAGGTAATAGCTCTCGGCCTGCTGCGGTATCTTCATGCGATAGGCCCGAACAGTCCTGTCGCCAAAGGTTCCTATCAGTTCGCGTCTCTCAGCAAAGCTGCAAAGGCCTATCGCCCAAACCAGCACAAGGAATACATATCGTCTCATGTCTTCAATCTTCAATGGTCAGTCTTCAATCTTCAATGTTCAATGGTCAATCTTCAATGGTCAATGGTCAATGGTCAATAGTCAATGGTCAATAGTCAATGGTCAATAGTCAATGGTACTCATCCCATCTTCGACGTTTTCTGCAATGCGGGTTCGTCGAGAATCTTTATCCTGCGGCCGTCGATGGAGATAAGTCTCTCCTGGGCAAAGACACTCAGGGTGCGGATGGCGTTGCTGGTGGTCATGTTGCTCAGGTTCGCCATGTCCTCGCGGCTCAGACAGGCGTTCAGGGTGCAACCGTCTTCGGCTGTGCCATAGCTCTCCTTGAGGAAGAGGATGCTCTCGGCCAGACGTCCGCGGATGTGTTTCTGTGTCAGGTTGACGGTTCGTGCATCGCTACGCCCCAGGGCAATAGCCAGCCGCCGG
The DNA here is from genome assembly GCA_902799985.1 of uncultured Bacteroidales bacterium. Classification (GTDB taxonomy): domain Bacteria; phylum Bacteroidota; class Bacteroidia; order Bacteroidales; family Bacteroidaceae; genus Physcousia. The sequence continues at coordinate 3,027 of CADCCR010000104.1, forward strand.
ATGAAGAAGCATGCCAGCTGCGGATTGCGCCGGATGAGCTGGAAGATGAGGCTCATGGGGATGCTGGCAATGACCGACTGCTCGAAGGCAGCCGCTGCTGTGACATAGTTCTCGTCGGAGAAAGCGGCACGGTAGCCGAAACACTCCACAGCATTTATCACCCGCACAATCTGTGCCCTGCCACCTACTCCATCCTTATATATCTTCACCTTGCCGCTGACGAGGCATAACATGTCGGTCGGACTGTCACCTTCCTTATATATCGGTTCGTTCTTTCTGTATGCCCGCACCCGCATCACTTCGAGCACCTGGCTGCGCTCCTGCGGCATCAGCGCATGGTCCAGCTCGGGCAACAACCCGAGCACTTCTTCATTCTTTATCATTATTGGTACTTTGTTCCATTGTTCCACTTGCAAATTTACTGAATTTAAAGACGCGCAACAAACTTTTTTGTGTTAAATAACATCTTTTGCAGCATTATTTGCTATTTCGAGGGGAAAAAGGCGTGCAAAAGTTTTCGGGTTTGCAGGAAAAAGTGTAATTTTACAAGCAGGAAAGCCATTAGACTATACAATTTGAATTTATAACCTTCGGATTTTGAATTTTAATAATATATATGAGCTACTTACGTTTCGACAAGACTTTGATGACGAACCTGGCAGAATCCCTGCCGAAGGAGGTGCTTCGCTCGAACCGTTCGGGTGCCTACAGCTGTACGACGCTGGTGGACTGCAACACACGCAAATACCACGGGCTGCTCGTGGTGCCTGTGCCCGAATTGGACGATGAGAACCATGTCCTGCTGTCATCCCTCGACGCAACCGTCATTCAGCACGGCGCCGAGTTCAACCTGGGTCTCCACAAGTATAGCGGAGACAACTTCAGCCCACGAGGGCATAAGTACATCCGCGAGTTCGACTCCCTGCAGGTGCCAACAACAACCTACCGCGTGGGCGGCGTCATCCTCAAGAGAGAGATGATGTTCCAGCACTTCGAGAACCGCATCATCATCCGCTACACACTGGTGGATGCGCACTCTGAGACGACTCTCCGCCTGCAACCATTCCTCGCCTTCCGCAGTGTGCGAGAGTTCACACACGAGAACGCCGGAGTGAACCGCAACTACAACCTTGTGCAGAACGGCATCTCCACCTGCATGTACCCGGGCTATCCCACACTCTACATGCAAATCAACAAGGAGAACGAGTTCGTGTTCCGCCCCGACTGGTATCGCGGCCTGGAGTACCCCAAGGAACAGGAACGCGGCTATGCCAGCACCGAAGACCTCTACGTGCCCGGCTACTTCGAGTTCAACATCAAGAAGGGCGAAAGCGTGGTCTTTGCCGCCGGACTGGAGGAGATTGACACCAACACGCTGGCCAAGCTGGCTGACTTCGAGGTGAGTGTCCGCACTCCCCGCGACAATTTTTACAACACCCTCGTCAACAGCGCACACCAGTTCATCGTGCATCGCGAGCACGAGGACTATGTGCTGGCCGGCTATCCCTGGTTCAAGTGCCGTGCCCGCGACATGTTCGTCTCGCTGCCAGGACTGACGCTCACCAACAACGAGGTGGACAAGTTCGAAGCCGTGATGCATACAGCCGAGAAAGCCATCCGCGAATTCATCGAGGAGAAGCCGCTCACCGTCAGCGTCACAGAAATGGAGCATCCCGATGTCCTGCTCTGGGCCGTGTGGTGCATACAACAGTATGCCAACTTCGTATCGATGGAGAAGTGCATCGAGAAGTATGGCCAGCTGCTCAAGGACTTCATGGAATGGCTCCGGGCTGGAAAGCACCCCAACTTCCAAATAAAGGAGAACGGACTCGTCAGCTGCGAGGGACGCGACAAGGCTGTCACCTGGATGAACAGCACCGCTGGCGGTCGGCCCATCGTTCCGCGAACTGGCTTCATTGTGGAAATCAATGCGCTCTGGTACAACGCACTCATGTTCTCTGTCGATGTGTGCCGCTTCATGAAGGACGAGAAATACGTCAGCGAACTGGAAGCAGCTGCCAAGCTCTGTGCCGACAACTTCGCACCAATGTTCTACAACGAGTACGGCTACCTGTGCGACTACTGCGTGGACGGCTATCGCGACTACGATGTGCGCCCCAACATGGTCTTTGCCATCGCCCTCGACTACTCGCCCCTCGACAGAGCACAGCAAAAGAGCGTACTCGACTATTGTACGAAGGAACTCATCACGCCGAAGGGCATGCGCTCGCTCTCGCCGAAGAGCCACGGATACAACCCGATGTACGTCGGTCCGCAGGTGCAGCGCGACTATGCTTATCACCAGGGTACTGCATGGCCTTGGCTCGCTGCCTTCTACATGGAGGCGTGCCTGAAGATATACAGAATGAGCAAACTGAGTTATGTGGACCGCTTGCTGGTGGGCTACGAGGAGGAACTCTTCTACCATTGCATCGGCACCATTCCCGAGCTCTTCGACGGCAACCCGCCCTTCCACGGACGAGGCGCCATCAGCTTCGCCATGAACGTCTCAGGCATCATGCGCATCGTGAAACTCCTTGACAAGTATAATGAGGAATAAAATTAAGAATTAAAAAAGAAGAATGAACATAATTCTTAACTCTTAATTCTTATCTCTTAATTAAGAATCAGCAATGAAAGTTCTAATGTTCGGATGGGAGTTCCCTCCCAAGATATACGGCGGTCTTGCCGTAGCCTCCTACGGCATCACCAAAGGACTGAGTCTGCAAGGTGACATCGAGACCACCTTCTGCATGCCCAAGCCCACAGGACAAGAGGAAAACTTCCTCAAGATTGTGAACATGAGCCAGGTGCCCGTCGTTTGGCGCGATGTCTGGTACGACAATATCAAGGACCGCTTCGTCGGTCATACGGCCGAGGACTACTACCGCTTCCGCGACCATCTCTATGCCGACTTCAACTACCTGCAAGGGCTCGACGACATGGGCTGCATCGGCTTCGCCGGTGGCTACCCGGGCAACCTGCACGAAGAGATTAACAACTTCTCCATCATCGCCGGTGTGCTGGCAAGGAGCGAACAGTTCGACCTCATCCATGCGCACGACTGGCTGACCTATCCCGCCGGTGTCCATGCCAAGATGGTGAGCGGCAAACCTCTCTGCATTCATGTTCATGCCACTGACTTCGACCGCTCGCGAGGCAAGGTGAACCCCACCGTCTACAGCATCGAGAAGAACGGCATGGACCACGCCGACTGCATCATGTGTGTGAGCGAGCTGACAAGGCAGACCGTCATCAATCAGTATCATCAGGACCCACGCAAATGTGTGGCCATGCACAATGCCGTCTATCCCCTCAGCGAAGACATCCGCAGCATTGTGCCCAACAAGAAGAAAGGCGAGAAGGTGGTGACCTATCTGGGACGCATCACCATGCAGAAGGGACCGGAATACTTCCTCGAAGCCGCCAAGCGCGTGCTCGAGCGCAGCCACAACATTCGCTTCTGCTTTGCCGGAAGCGGCGACATGATGAACGCCATGATAGAGCTGGCAGCCAGCTATGGCATTGCCGACCGCTGCCACTTCCCGGGCTTCCAGCGAGGAAAGCAGGTCTACGAGTGCTACAAGAACAGCGACGTCTTCGTGATGCCCAGCGTCAGCGAACCATTCGGCATCGCTCCACTCGAAGCTATGCAATGCGGCTGTCCCTCCATCATCTCGAAGCAAAGCGGATGCGGCGAGATACTGCGGAACGTCATCAAGGTGGACTATTGGGACATCGACGCAATGGCCGACGCCATCTACAGCATCTGCCAGTACGATGCCCTGCACGACTATCTGGCCGAGGAAGGCATGAAGGAGGTGGACCAAATCACCTGGGAGAAAGTAGGCCTGCGCATCCGCGAGTGCTACAACCAGCTCACCAGTCGCGGATGGTTCGACAACGGTGACTACCTCAACGCAGTAAAGAACATCTAAAGACCTTAAAGTCCTTAAAGACCTTAAAGTCCCTAAAGACCCTACACATTATTATATTATTAAGGAAATCGTAAATGGTAAATGATTAAATGGTAAATAAAATGATGAAAACTATTTGCTTATACTTCGAGATACATCAGCCCATACACCTCAAGCGCTATCGTTTCTTCGACATCGGAACTGACCACTACTACTACGACGACTACGAGAACGAGCGCGTCATAAACGAACTGTTCGAGAAGAGCTACAAGCCTGCCCTGCAGACTATGCTCGACATGATTGCCGAAAACGGGAAGGCCTTCAAGGTGGCCTTCAGCATCAGCGGCGTCTCCCTGGAACTCATCGAACAGTATGCTCCCGAGATGCTCGACCTCCTTGGACGGCTGGCGGCAACTGGCTGCGTGGAGTTCCTGGCCGAACCATACAGCCACGGCCTCTCCTCACTGGGCAACACAGAGAACTTCGTGGCAGAGACCAAACGGCAAGCCAAGAAGATAAAGCAACTCTTCGGACAAACACCGAAGGTCTTCCGCAACAGCTCCCTCATCTACAACGATGAGATTGGCGCTACCGTTGCCGACATGGGCTTCAAGGGTGTCATAGCAGAGGGCGCAAAGCACATCCTGGGATGGAAGAGCCCGCACTACATCTATTCCTGCGCTCAGGACTCACGCCTCTTGCTCCTGCTTCGCGACTACAAGCTCAGCGACGACATCAGCCTTCGCTTCAACGATGCATCGTGGTCGGAATATCCCCTCATGGCCGACAAGTACCTGGGTTGGATTGCAGCGTTGCCCGAAGGCGAAAACGTGGTAGGCATCATGATGGAGCTCGCTGCAATAGGCAAGTATCAGCCGCTTAGCAGCCATATCCTCGACTTCTTCCGCGCCCTGCCAAAGCTTGCCAAGGGAATGGGCATACAGTTTGCCACACCTTCCGAAGTGCTCGCCAAGAACAAGCCCGTCAGCCCGCTCGAGGTGACCTACCCCGTCAGCTGGAACGACGAGGAGCGCGACACCAGCAGCATGCTGGGCAACGGCATGCAACGTGAAGCCTTCAACAAACTCTACGATGAGAACATCGTGGGACGTATCCTTGCCCCACGCGCCCGCCGCACCCAGCCGGCCTGGGACCGCCTGCAAGCCACCGACAACTTCCGCTTCATGACCACCAAGAACAATGGCATCGGCGGCAACAGCCGTGGCATCTACGACAGCGAATACGATGCCTTCACCAACTACATGAACATCCTGGGCGACTTCCTCAAACGCGTCAAGGACATGTTCCCCGACAATGTCGAGAACGACGAGCTGAACAGCCTCTACACGCAGATTGCCAACATGGGCGAGGAACTCAGCATCAAGGACAACGAGATAAGCCGACTGCGTGCCCGCCTCAAGAAGTTGGGCTCCGAGGAGGAGGAAGCCTCTCCTAAACCCTCACCTAAAGACACAGACTCAAAGGCTCCGGCAAAGAAAGCTCCGGCAAAGAAAGCTGAGCCGAAGGCAAAGCCCGCTCCCAAGAAAGCTGCTCCAGCCAAGAAAGCCGCTGCTCCGGCAAAGGAGACCGAGCCGAAGGCAAAGCCTGCAGCAAAGAAAGCGAAGGCTGCTCCCAAGCCCAAAGCTAAATGAGGATTCCCATACTCAGCATCAACGGCTCCGATAGCACTGGTCAGTCAGGCATCGGAGCCGATATTCAAACCATAGCCGCCTTAGGTGGCTATGCTGTTACTGCGGTAACGTGTATCAGCACTCATGCGACCGAGATGGAGCAAGGGGCAAGGGGCAAGAGGCAAGAGGATACTGACATCCACAGCATTTCTCCTGCTCTTTGCCTCCTGCCCCTTGCCCCTGATATTGTGGTGAAACAGGTTGAGCAAAGCATCTCCCTCCTTCATCCCAAAGCCATCAAGGTCGGACTGGTGACAGATAGCGAGACGATTCGCCTGCTGCGTGATGAAGTCATTGCCTGCCGACGGCTTGTCGTTGCACCCGGCATCTTTGATGCGGACGGCAAACAGATGGTCAGCAACGATGTCGTCGAGGCCATCGCACGCCACCTCGTTCCCGAAGCTCTGCTCCTGATGCTCCGTTGCAGAGACGCTGAGAAGATGCTCGACATCTCCATCAAGACCGACGAAGACATGCTGGAGGCTGCCCGACTTTTTCATGAAATGGGAGCCCAGTGGGTGCTCCTTCGCGGTGGTCAGCACACGAAAGGAAGGATAACGGCGCTGCTTTACTGTCCCCATTCCCCCTCCAGACCCTCTAAATCTCCCTTAAAGGGAGACTTTTCCCCCTCTCCTTCGGAGAGGGATGGGATGAGGCTTTTCTTCACCTCCTACAATGTTGACGGCTGGCAGCGGCATGGTGTGGCAGCTGCTCTTTCCGCTGCCATCACTACAAGGCTCGGTATGGGCGACGATGTGCCAACGGCTGTCCGCAACGCCCACGACTTCATCCACGCGCAAGTCGTCTATGCAAAGCCAGACGAGACGGGTGGCCGCGCCATCGACATCTACAACCGCTTCGTCTCGCTCGTTGCCGAAAGCTACCGCCAAGCCCACGATGTAAAGTTCTATGCCGACCGCCTCTGCATCACAACGCGCTATCTCTCGCAGATTACAGACCGAGTTGTCGGCAAGTCGCCCAAGCAAATCATCGCCGACTACCTGCTGAGCGAAGCTAAGACTTACCTCGACACCACCCGCCTCAGCATCCAGGAGGTTGCCGACCGCCTCGGCTTCTCCTCGCAGGCCCTCTTCTGCAAGTTCTTCAAGGCACAGGAGAAGCGTTCTCCCAGCGAACATCGAAGCCGTGACTAATCTATAATTAAGAATTAAGAAAGAAGAATTAAGAATTA
>CADCCR010000105.1 GCA_902799985.1 uncultured Bacteroidales bacterium
TCAAGGAAGTTGAGAAGTGTTAGACGAAATTTAAGGTTAAACATGTTTATCTATTATTTGACGTGTTATGTTTGACAACTAAGCGTGTGATGTTTCGCAACTAAGCGTGTTATGTTTCGCAACTAAGCGTGTTATGTTTGACTGTTAGTTTATGGTTATCATAGGCTGCAGCCGATTCTTCCAAGGCTTCATCTACTCTACATAAAGGACGAGCCCCTTGAGGTACTCTCCTTCGGGATGATAGATGTTGACGGGATGGTCGGCAGGCTGATGCAACTGATGCAGGATGCGCACCTTGCGGCGAGCCATTGCCGCTGCCGTGAAGACTGCCGTGCGGAAATGGTCCTTGTCGACTGCCTGCGAACAGCTGAAGGTGAAGAGGATGCCCCCGGGCTGTATCATCTCGAAAGCCTTGGCGTTGAGCTTCGTATAGCCTCGCAGAGCATTGTGCAACGCATCCTTGTGCTTGGCAAATGCAGGCGGGTCGAGAATGATGAGGTCGTAAGGACATTTACCATTTGACCATTTACCATTTACCATTTCTTCTTCACTTGACCATTTGCCATTTACCATTTCTTCTTCACTTGACCATTTGCCATTTGACATTTCAACAGCATTCGAGGGTGAGTCGGAGAAAGCCTTTTCCATGAACTTGAAGGCATCTTCGGCAAAGGCTTCATGTCGTTTGTCGCCCGGGAAGTTAAGCTCTATGTTGGCATCCACCAGCTCAATGGCCTTGGCGCTGCTGTCCACCGAATGCACCAGCTCTGCCCCACCCCGCATGGCATAGACGCTGAAGCCACCTGTGTAGCAGAACATGTTGAGCACCTTGCGCCCGCGAGCATAGCGTTCCACCAGGGCACGATTGTCGCGCTGGTCGATGAAGAAGCCTGTCTTCTGCCCCTTGAACCAGTCGATGTGGAAGGCCAGTCCGTTCTCGTAAGCGATGTCGTTGCCGCTCTCTCCCCACAGGAAGCCGTTCTCCTGCCCCAGCTGAGCCTTGAAGGGCAACGTGGTTTCGCTCTTGTAGTAAATGGCTTTCAGCTTCTCGCCGAAGACCATCCTGAGCGCCTCTGCCAGCTCATGCCGGCAGACATGCATGCCAACGCTGTGTGCCTGCATGACAGCCGTCGGGCCATAGATGTCGATGACAAGCCCTGGCAGGTTGTCGCCTTCGCCATGGACAAGTCGGTAGGTATCGTTCCCTTCCCTGTCCACGATGCCGATGCTGCGGCGCACCTCGAAGGCTGCGGCAATGCGTTTCTGCCAGAAAGCCAGGTCGATGCGCTGACGCTTGAATGTAAGGACACGCACAGCAATGCTGCCTATCTGCCAATGACCAATGGCAAGGAACTTCCCGTCGGAGGACATCACCTCGACTACATCGCCTTCTTCCAGCGGGTCACGGCCTTCGGTATGATGGATGGCACCGCTGAATATCCAGGGGTGATAACGCCGAAGGCTCTCTTCTTTTCCTTTGCGGAGAATTATCTTTTTCAGTTCATAGTTCATAGTTCATTTTTCATTCTTTCATTTCTTCATTCTCAACAAGTTCATAGCCTTCTTCCTGCATTTGCTTCATGGCCTTGTAGAGCTGGACGCAAGCCCAAGCATCGGTGGCGGCATATTGCTGCTGCCCTTCGCTCAAGCTATCTGCCTCCCAGTTGCTGAGGCGCTGTCCCTTGCTTATCTTCTTGCCGAAGATGTTGGCATAGAGCTTCTGCAAACTCATGTCCTCGATGCCGAGCTGCTTCGCCATATTCTGCAACTCGATGAAGGTGCCGGGCTGAAAGGACTTCAGATGACTCAGCATGTGCATGTCATCGTGCCACGAGAGACCGACCTTAATCATCGAATCATCCGTCAGCAAGTCCACGAGACACTTTGGGAAACCTATCTGATTGAGCCGGAAGAGGAAGCAGACATCGTTGCTGCAAACCTGCAGGAGTGCAACGGAATGCTGGTGGCCTCGGGTGAAGGACGGACGCGTCTCTGTGTCGAAGCCAAGAACAGGTTGTTTCACGAGGTAGCTGACAGCTCGCTCCGCATCGCGCACACTGGTGACCACCTCGATGTGTCCGGAGAAGACAGCGCGGGGCAAGTCTGCGATGAGACGCTTGTCGTATCGGTCAACTATTCTCTTCATTGTCTTCGCCATTTCTTAATAAGCTGTAACGGATGCGATGCAGCTGCCGGAGCGTGTCGAGGAGTGTCTGACCCCAATAGAGTTCGAAGCTGTCGTGCAACTGCCAGAGGGCATCGGGCATGCATGGCTCCAACCGCTGCTGATAGACCGCCACAAAGTTGCGCAAAGCCTGATAGACATCGGCAAGCCCTTCGCTGACGGAGCACCAACGGCTCTCCTCGGTCTGCATGTCCTCGTCCCACACCAGCATCTCGTACTCGTCGTGCCTGTGCAGCAGACTGTAGGCACCCGAACGAACATAGTTGTAGTCGTCCTCCGTCACCTGTCCGTCCGGCACAAAGGCACCATCCGTCTCCACTGCCGGCAAGAGCTGCGCCTTCATGTAGACAAGGGGCAACAGCTTGAGCAAAGTGTCGACAAACTCCGTCGCTCCTCGCTCTTCGCTCTTCTCCAGCAGCGCACAATATTCGGCTGCCACCGTGACGAACTCCAGCGTTTCGTGAGCATAAGATGGATTATCTACCCGATTAGCCATTCTTGCTTGTTTTCCGTTTTTCTGTGCAAAGTTATAAATAAGCAAGCGAAAAAACAAATAAATCCTTTGCGCAAAAGAAAGAAAACACTAACTTTGCATCATTATATAATAAAATAAGCCATGAAATACCGGTTTTCATTCTTCATTTGCTGCCTTCTTTCCGCTTGCATGGCAGTTTGCGCACAATCGGAAGTCATCACACTGCATGTAATGACCTACAACATTCGTCACGGTGCAGGCCTGGACGAAGTGGTCGACCTCGACCGACAAGCAAAGATTATCCGGGATGCTCAGCCCGATGTGGTTGGACTGCAGGAGGTTGACAGCATCGTGCCACGTTCGGGAAGAGTCGACGAAACGGCATACCTGGCGAATGCACTCGGCATGTATGGCTCGTATGGTCCTGCCATTCCTCTCAGCGGAGGCAAATACGGCGTTGCCATTCTCAGCAAGGAACGCCCCTTGTCGGTGCGCAACATCCCCTTGCCCGGAAAGGAACCCCGAACGCTACTGGTCTGTGAATTCCAGAATTATGTGTTTGCCACAACTCACCTCGACCTTGAGGAGGAGAATCGTCTTGCCTCGCTGCCTATCATCATCGAAGAGGCTTCGCGCCACGACAAACCCTTCTTCATCTGCGGCGATTGGAACGACAAACCAATCTCGAAGCTCATCACAAACATGAAGAAGGACTTCAGCTTCATGAACGCTATCACCGACACCAGCACCTCCTACACCTTTCCTGCGGGGAAACCGACCAGCACCATCGACTACATAGCCAGCTATGGCCGTGTCTATCGGTCGGTAAGGAACCGCAAGGTTATCAACGAACCTGTGGCATCCGACCATCGCCCCGTCTATCTGGAGGTGAGGTTCGACACCCCCACAAGCATCCAATCCCCTTCGGAGAACGATGATGCCATGCTGAAAGAGGACATCTACGACCTCTCCGGCAAAAAGGTTGCAAGCGAAAGACAAACTTCCGGCATCTACATCCAAAGGAAGAAGGACGAGAGTCGGAAGTTCGTGTCGAGGAATTAAGCGTTGACTTATAGTCGGTTCATCACTTTATCAGCACCTTCCTACCATTCCTTATATATATGCCGCGCTGCAGTGGAGCATGCGGATGCAATTGGCGTCCGTCCAACGAATAGAGTCCCGTCTGCTCGTCGGCCACTTCGTTGAGGTTGATTCCTGTTGCATCGTCGATGGCATGATACTTTATCACAAAGCCGGTAGCACACCACCATCCCTCGCGATTGTCGCTGGTGGCATTGGCATTGCCGAACGAATGCCACTTGCCTGTGACGGCTCCATGCTTTGAGCTGACGAAGCCAAGTGTCAGCGAACCGTTGGGCTCGACATAAATGGGAGTGGTGGTAAGCGTGTCCCATACATCGGGAACGGGCAGGTCGAAGTAGTCTTTGCTCAGCGTTGGCGTTACGACTTCCGCTCCGCCGCTCTTCAAATAGCCATGCTGGTCCGAGATGCAGAAGTGCTCGGTGGTGGCTTTGCATTCCATGATGTAATAGCCTTCCTCCAAGTCCGTCAGCGTCTGACAGATTTCCATCGTGGCATTTTGGTTGAGCGTGCTCCACCAAGCATTCCAGCAAGTCTTGCCGAACTTTGTGGCTGTGCGCTGGTCGCCGTCCTTGTAGGTGCCTGCTTTCACCTGCCAGCCATCGGACTTCTCGGAGAGGAACATCGGGCTCCTGGGCTGTTTCTTGTATCGGGCAAATGCCAGATTGCTGTCCATGAGCGTCTTGAGCTGGGCTGCACCCTCCAATACTTCGCGGGCCGACTGCGCACCTACGATGCCATCCCGCAAGGCAAGCATCTCCTCGTATTCGGGACAAGGATTCTGCTCAACGGCTTTCAGAGTGGCGGACATGACACCGACCTCCGCCATCTTCTTCATCGCGGCAAGGTGGTCGGCAAGAGCTTCCTCGGCTTGTGCCACAGCATCCCAGTCGGTTCCGGTGATGGCTGCCATGCGTGTCCGCAGGTCTTCGTTGAGGAAAGCGTATTGCGTATTGTAGGCTATTTGCGCTTCGGCTCTGAGCTTTGCCTTTTCCACGCCGTCGGCTATGGCTTCTTCGCGAGTGGGAAAGAGCTGCCTCAGCTGTACGGCATCTATCTGAGCCTTAGCTGCCAAGCCATAGAACGAGAGGACGCCCTTGGGGAAAGTCTCGGTGTTGAAGACGAAGGTCTCGGCATTCCAGTCGGTGCCGTCGGTAGCCTTAGCCACCTCTTTCTTCATCGTCGTGCCGTCTTCCGAGAGGCAGAGGCGCGTGTATCTGCCGCTGTTGCGGGTAACGATGCGGAACACATAATTCTCTCCGACAGCGAGGTCCACCACTTTCTTGACGGCATTTGCGGTGTTCATGCCACCATGAAGGTGCGATTGCAAGTATGGTCCGCCGCAGTAGCCGCCGTCGCCCACAATCTGGAAAGCAGGCTCTGCGAGCATTTGGCCTCTTCCGTCAGTCCAGTCGGTAAAGCCCAAATCGAACTCTCCGTTAGCCAACATATTGCCGCCGGCAAAGTAGAGCTGTCCGTCCACCTCGAAGGCATCGCCCAAGCTCATTTCGTTGGAGGTGAAGTATTCCTTGCCGAACAGGTCAATGAGGTGCAGGCGGTAGAGTACACTTTCGTCGTCATTATCAATCTCGTAGGCGTAGTTGGACGGTGCCTCCTTCTGCTTTATTGTGTCGAGTACGACCCATCTCCCCAGCTCGTCCTTCATCTGCACCTCCATGAGCTGGTTGAATTCGCCGTTGGCATCGTACCAGCTCAACCGGGTCTTGCCCGTCGAGAGGAGTTTCCTCGTGAATTTCGAGGGACCGTGTTGTGGCGGTGTGGTGGGCACGAAGTCGTACTTGCCATTGTAGCCCAAGCCTGAATTGATGCTTGCATAGTACTGTCCGGCTGCTGTGAGGCTGCCGTTCTTGTAGAGCTTCGACGGGTCGCGTTCGAAGTTCCAATAGTAATAGCGTTCGATGCAGTCGTTGTTGTTCATGACGGGACAGATACGTTTCAGCGCCTCGGCATTCCGACTCTCGCTGACACCACTGGCGAAAGCGCCGTTGCTGTTCCACGAAGCGCCCCACACCCATTCAGATATCCAGACGGGACGACCGGTGGCATTCGTCCAGTTCTTGATGGAGCCGAAGTTACCTTCGGGCCAATAGCAATGCAGGTCGATGATGTCGCAGCGCCATCCACGGGCATCGATGCTGTCGATGAAGCGTTTGATGTAGCCCGTACCATTGGTGTAGTCGCTGCCGTCCCACGATGAAGGTGAGCACAGACGCATGCCTGTTGCCATGAGGTCCTCCCAGTTGGCAAGCACGGCATCCACATCTTCTGTCTGTCCCTTGGGGTCGTCGGCTGTGTTCATCGGCTCGTTGTTGGTCTTCATGTGCGGCGAGGTGGTGCAGGCTCCCAGGCTCGAGGGCGAAGGATAGTTCTCGTAGATGTGGTGAGGCACGTTTTCGATGTCGGGCGACATGTCGCTTGTAGTGCCCCAAGTGTAGGTGCTGGTGACGTTCAGAGCGGCACAGGCATTCTTGTCGCCACCTGCTGCAGCCAGCTGAGGCTTGCCCGTATCGTACCAGCGGAAGATGCGATAGGAGGTTATCTTGCGGTCTAGCACAGCAGGCAGCGTAGGTACTTCCAGGTCGGCATTGGCTGCGATGAAGCATCGGCTGTAGCCCCTGCCGGCTGCTCTTGTCGAGAAGGTGACCATGTAGCCGCGCTTGAGCTTGAAGGAACGGATGCGATTGTTCAGCTTCTTCTCGGAAAGGGTATTCATGTAGCCGCCCGAGTTCTCCAGTCCGAACTCATTGCACGACTCGCCCTGATAGCGTTGTTCATCGAAGACGGTCAGCGGCCGGATACCTTTCTCGTAAGGCAGGATGATGCAGCCGCGGTTGTAGAGCTTCACCTGACAGTTGTTGCCATTCACGGCTGGAACGCTGTCAATCAGCACATGCCCAAGCCATTGGGCGATAGCGACGGACGGCTTCACCTGCGACAGGATGAGCACAGCATGCTCGGTGTTGGCGATGTTCACCACACCTTCCTCGGTGAAAGGCTCAGGTCCGGTGATGCTGAAGTCTACATTTTTCGTCAGAGTTACCAGCGAGGCAACCTTCGATACGGATTGTTTCGTGTTTGCAACCATCATGTCTTGGACGAGGCAGAACAGGGCAAGCACGAGGATAGTGCGTAATGCTTTCATGGTTTTATGTGGGTTATGTGTGTTTCTCTATTCGGGTTTCATAGTGTTGCCGGAGAGCATTTGTCGGGCTTCTTCTATCATGGAGTCGATGCCCTGGGCAGCAAGACACTCGTCGAGGGCAGCGTATTTGTCGGGCTCTATGCCGAACTCGATGTGCTGCATCTTGGCATCGAACGAGGGACTGGCGCTGAAGCGGACGCTCCATCCAATGGGCAGTTCGCTGGATAGTGGCATGCCCGAACCGCCGCCTGTCTGGTCGCCAAGCACGGTGACGAGAGGCATCTCCTTCATGTTCCTCACGAATGTGTTGGCTGCACTATAGCACGAACGGTTGACGAGCAGCACAACAGGCTTCTGCCACCTGACACCCTTGGCCGGCTCGATGTATTCAGCTCGCGGGTCGGAGAAGTCGTCGTGACCGGTTCCTGTCTTGTGGCGAACATAGCCCACCAGCCTTTTCTCGTTCGTGAAGCGACGTGCAAGCTGTTCGGCATTGGTGATTTCTCCACCGCCATTGCCGCGGATGTCCAGTATCATGCCATTGCACAGGCGCAGGAACTGGAGCATGTCCTCGAGGTTGCCGTCGCCAATGCCACTGGAGAAACTCTCGTACACCACATAGGCAATGTTGTCGGGCAATATCGTGTACTTCAGGCCGCTGCCTATGTGATAGTCTGTGCCGAGGTATTGCTGGCGAAGGTCTGTGTCGAGGTTCAGCGGATAGTCTTCCTTCCACGACCAGTTGCGGCCCAGGTCGAGGCTCGTGGTGATGTTCACATGACCGTCCTTCAGTTCGGAAAGCATCTGGCAGAGCACTTCGAAGAGCTGTATGCGCGACATCTTCTGCCCCAGCTTGCTCTCGTACTTCGTGCGTATGTCTGCCCAGCTGATGCCAAGCTGCTCCTCCTTGTACGAGAGGAAGCAATAGCGCTGGTCGATGAGTGTCCAAAGCGCATCGAGGTTGCCCTGCGGCGTATCGTCGTACTCATACTCGCTCTGCTGGCAGGACATTACGAATGCCGACATGCACACAAGCAAAAACGTCAGAAGCTTTCCTATTCTCATTCCTTATTATATTATCTTATCTTCACCTTATTCTCCTCCCCTTTGGGGGAGGTTGGGAGAGGGGCTTTTCATCAGCTGAAACCTTCTCACGAAGCCAAACATGAACGAATGGCTGATGTCGTGGTACTTGAGGCTGCGGGCATTGCT
>CADCCR010000106.1:0-13835 GCA_902799985.1 uncultured Bacteroidales bacterium
CTGATGCTCTTCGCCCAAATCCTCGTCTATGCTGGCAGCATCTTCGGCGTGAAAATCTACATCAAGGACCTAATCAAGCGAGCAAACAAATAAAGTACGGAAAATGCTTTGAAGTTTGCTCGCTAATTCGTACCTTTGCAGCCGAAATGAATTGAAAAGACAAGGTTTCACCGACAAAACAGCATCAACAACACACAAAAAAAAACAGAGATATGAAACGTACACTTGCATGCATCATGGCCGCAGCTTTCGCCGTCGGCATTCAGGCACAGGCCATCTACAAGGCCACAAAGTATCACGCTCCCATCAAGGTGGAGAAGAAATGGAAGGGCTACAACCCAGGCGATGTGGAGTTCCACGACGAGGCTCCCGAAAGCGAAGGCTCCAGAATCTACCACAACATCATCCCCAATCCCGCGCCTTACATTCAGGAGAATGCCCTCCGCGTGCTCCAGACGCTCTACTACGGCCCGAAAGACCCCAACGTGCCTCGCCTCAAGCGCATCGTCTACACCATCAAGGACTACAACGGCATCAGCGAGAAATATGGCAGCGGCGACTATGTGGGCATCCGCTACTCTACAAACTGGATTGAACGCTGCTTTGCAGGCAATGATACCCTGCGCCTCGACTATGAGACACGCGGTGTGCTCTACCACGAGCTGACCCATGCCTACCAGCTCTCGCCCGAGGGTTGCGGACAGTACGACGGCAAGAGTGAGTACTGGCTCTTCATCGAGGGTCTGGCAGATGCTGTCCGTGTGGCATGCGGATGCTTCGACCAGGACTTCAGCAGCAAGGACCGCACTCGCGGCGACTCTTGGCGCAAGGGCTATCGCGTGACTGGCTACTTCATCTACTGGCTGCAGCTGAACAAGGACAAGGACTTCATCCGCAAGTTCAACCGCTCGGCCGTGGAGCTCAAGCCATGGTCGTGGGACAAGGCCATGAAGCACATCCTCGGCGACAAACCCGAGAACACCACCGATGCGCTCTGGCAGGAGTACATGAAGGCTGTGGGAGACTAAAAAAAGCCTCTCCCCAACCCTCTCCCGTGAGAGAGGGAGTTGTTCCCCCTAAAGGGGTTCTACGGCTGTCGCCTCAGGCGCAGGCGGAGAGGGGGGGCTGTAAATGGCTAAATTACTAAATAGTACATAAATTGTAAATTGTAAATCGTCAAATCGTAAATTATTTAGGATTGTCAAATAGTAAATAAATAAGATGTCAAAATCTCTTGTAGTTCTTTCGGGCGGACAGGATTCCACCACATGCCTCTACTGGGCGCTCAAGCACTTCGACGAGGTGCGGGCCCTGAGCTTCCGATACGGACAGAGGCACGTCAAGGAGGTGGAGATTGCCCGGCAACTGTGCGAAGAGGCTGGCGTCCCCTGGGAATGCATGGACATCAGCTTCATCAGTCAGCTCAGCCCCTCGTGCAGCCTCACCAACCCCAGCCTCGACATCGAAGCAGAGAAGAGGGAGGGCGACCCCTACCCCACAACCTTCGTGCCCGGGCGCAACCTCTTCTTCATCTCCGTGGCTGCCATCTACGCGCGCAACCACGGCATCTACGATGTCATCACGGGTGTGGGACAGGCTGACTTCAGCGGCTACCCCGACTGCAGGGACGGCTTCATCAAGAGCCTCAACACGACCCTCAACCTGGCCATGGACGAACAGTTCCGCCTGCACACTCCACTCATGTGGCTCGACAAACAACAGACATGGGCCCTGGCCGACGAACTGGGAGTGCTCGACACCATTCGCTACCGCACCCTCACCTGCTACAATGGCATCGTGGGCGACGGCTGCGGACACTGCCCCTCCTGCAAACTGCGCCGAGAAGGACTGGAGAAATACCTTGAACAGACCCCCTCTAACTCCCCCTCTATGGGGAGAAAGACCCCCTAACCCCCGTAAAATGGGGCAAGGTGCAAGGAGCAAGAGAATACATCCTGCCCAAGCAATCCTCTCGCCCCATGCCCCCTGCCCCTTGCCCCTTAAAAGGGGGAGAGTTTTTCGCGGCAGCAAGTCTCCCCTCGGGGAGATTTAGAGGGGGTCGCCACTAACCACTAACCTCTAAACATAAGGACTAAGACTACTATGACCGACAGAAAAGAAGAGGGCTTGAAATCCCTTGGCAAGAAAGCTGAGATTCCACAGGACTACGCTCCCGAAGTGCTGGAGGCTTTCGAGAACAAACACCCCGAGAACGACTATTGGGTGCGCTTCAACTGCCCTGAGTTCACGGCACTCTGCCCCATCACCGGACAACCTGACTTCGCCGAGATACGCATCAGCTACCTGCCCGACAAACGAATGGTGGAGAGCAAGAGCCTGAAACTCTACCTCTTCAGCTTCCGCAATCACGGCAGCTTCCACGAGGACTGTGTCAACGTCATCATGAAGGACCTCATCCGCCTCATGGACCCGAAGTACATCGAGGTGACAGGCATCTTCGTGCCACGAGGAGGCATCAGCATCTATCCTTTCGCCAACTACGGCAGGCCTGGCACGAAGTACGAGGAGATGGCTCAGTACCGACTCCTGCACCACGACCTCTGAAACGGCATCCCCACACAGGAAGCTGACCGACCATCTGTCTGACAGTCAGCCTAACGCATGTCCCCATCGGCAAAACGAAGGGGCAGCAAGGGACTGATACCTTCCGAGACAAGTACGCCATCCGAGCCATAGAGCAGGATGCGAATGGGAGTGGCAAAGCGGTCCTCCACACCTGAAATCACTTGGCGGCAAGAACCGCAAGGGGGGATGGGCTGGACAAGGAAGCGACGGCCCTTACGCGCTGCAACAGCTAAGGCCAGGACGGGCTGGTCGGGGTACTGAGCATTGGCAGCAAAGAGTGCCGTTCGCTCGGCACACAGACCCGACGGGAAAGCTGCATTCTCCTGGTTGGCCCCCGTGATGACAACGCCATTCTGCAACCGCACAGCCGCTCCCACACGGAACTTACTGTAGGGCGAATAACTGCTCTTCGTGGCTTGCTTGGCCGCCTCCACAAGTTCGCGGTCTGCTTTGCTCAATTCTGCCATCTCATAGATGCACAAGGTCGACTCAATCTTATACTCTCTCATAAGAAATGCCTTTTTGTGACACAAAGTTAGCGCTTTTTTTCGTAAAATGGCTTTTTTTAGCTAATTTTGCACCGAAATTTGAGCAATAATGACCTTGAGACGACATTCAATCAGCCTTTTATTCTTCTTTGCGACCCTTTTCTGCTTGGCACAAAGCACCAATCAGGCCTATTGGTCGTACATAGACAAATACAAGGACTGGGCCATCGAACAGATGCAACTCTACCACATCCCCGCCAGCATCACCTTGGCGCAAGGCCTGCTGGAAAGCAATGCGGGTCGGAGCAGACTGGCAACGCAGGCCAACAACCACTTCGGCATCAAGGTGGGAGGCTCGTGGACGGGGCCTTACATTGTCCAAAGCGACGACCGTCCCAACGACAGATTCCGCAAATACAAGAGTGCGAGGGACAGTTACATCGACCACTCGAAATTCCTGCAAGGCAAACGATACCAGGGCCTCTACCGCCTGGGCAAGACAGACTATCGCGCATGGGCTCGCGGACTGAAAGCTGCCGGCTATGCCACCAGTCCGACTTATGCCGAAGCTCTCATCCGACTCATCGAGATGTACAACCTATACCAGTTCGACACTGGCAAGTACCGCTCGCAGAAGAACACGGCAACCAAAGCAGCCGGCAATGACTTCTTCGACCGCCACATTGTCTACAAGGGCAACAAGAACTACTTCATCATCGTGGAGGTGGGCGACGACATGGCAACCATCAGTCGCAACACAGGTGTCAGCTTGCGCAAGCTCTACAAGTACAACGACCTGCCACGAAGCTATGCCCCGACAGCCGGCGACATCATCTACCTGCAAAAGAAACGCAAGTGTGCCTCGCGCGACTTCCGCAAGAACCCCATCCATATCGTCGAGGTCAACCAGAGCCTCTTCGACATCGCTCAGCTCTATGGCATCCGACTGGAATCGCTCTGCAAACTGAACGGCTGGGACGAACCGCAAGCCGTGCAAGTAGGAGAGATACTACGAATAAGATAAAAGAACCCCTCTAACTCCCCCCTATGGGGAGGAATAAAATAGTAAATGGTAAATGGTAAATGGCTAAATAGTAAATAATTAAGATGATAACCCTTTCGAATATCGCCGTTCAGTTCGGCAAGCGTGTCCTCTACAAGGACGTTAATCTCAAGTTCACCAATGGAAACATCTACGGAGTCATCGGAGCCAATGGTGCCGGCAAGTCCACTCTGCTGAAAGCTATCAGCGGAGAGCTGGAGCCCACCAAAGGCACCGTAGAGCTTGGCCCAGGCGAGCGCCTCAGCGTACTCAGCCAGGACCACTTCCAATACGACCAGGAGACGGTGCTCAACACGGTTCTGATGGGACACACCACCATGTGGGACATCATGAAGGAACGCGAGGCACTCTACTCGAAGGCCGACTTCTCCGACGAAGATGGCATCCGCGTGGCTGAGCTCGAGGACAAGTTTGCCGAGATGGGAGGCTACGAGGCAGAAAGCGATGCTGCTGCCCTGCTCTCCGGCCTGGGCATCAAGGAAGCCAAGCACAACCAGCTCATGGGCGAGCTCTCTGGCAACGAGAAGGTGCGCGTCATGCTGGCTAAAGCCCTCTTCGGCAACCCCGACAACCTGCTGCTCGACGAGCCTACCAACGACCTCGACCTCGAAACAGTGCAGTGGCTCGAGCAATACTTGAGCGAATTCGAGCATACCGTGCTGGTTGTCAGTCACGACCGTCACTTCCTCGACTGTGTCTGCACCCACACCATCGACATCGACTTCGGCAAGGTGACGATGTTTGCCGGCAACTACAGCTTCTGGTACCAAAGCTCGCAGCTTGCTCTTCGCCAGGCTCAGAACCAAAAGGCCAAGGCCGAGGAGAAGAAGAAGGAGCTGGAGGAATTCATCCGCCGATTCTCTGCCAACGTGGCAAAGAGCAAGCAGACAACCAGTCGCAAGAAGATGCTCGAGAAGCTCAACATCGAAGAAATCAGACCTTCCACCCGCAAGTACCCGGGTATCATCTTCCAAATGGAGCGCGAGCCTGGCAACCAAATCCTCGAAGTAGAAGGACTGAAGGCTGTCAGCGACGATGGTGTCGTACTCTTCGACAATGTCAGCTTCACCGTTGAGAAGGGCGACAAAGTGGTATTCCTCAGCCGTGACCCAAGGGCCATGACTGCACTCTTCGAAATCATCAACGGTAACCGTGAGGCCCAGGCAGGCAAGTTCTCGTGGGGCATCACCATCACAACAGCCTACCTGCCACTCGACAACACCGCCTTCTTCCAGAGCGAACTGAATCTGGTGGACTGGCTCAGTCAGTTCGGCGAAGGCAACGAGGTCTACTTCAAGGCATTCCTCGGTCGCATGCTCTTCAGCGGCGAAGAAGTGCTGAAGAAAGTCAACGTCCTCAGCGGCGGCGAGAAGATGCGTTGCATGATAGCACGCATGCAGCTCAAGAACGCCAACTGCCTCATCCTCGACACACCGACCAACCACCTCGACCTCGAGAGCATCCAAGCCTTCAACAACAACCTCAAACTCTTCAAGGGCAACATCCTCTTCTCGAGCCACGACCACGAATTCATCCAAACCGTTGCCACACGCATCATCGAGCTCACACCAAACGGCACTATCGACAAGCTCATGGACTACGACGAGTACATCAGCAGAAAAGACAGGATGTATGGCACAAACAACTGACACGACCGCGATTGGCACACTTCTTGTTGTGAAACATATAGAACACAAAAACCTATTATAATGAAAGAGGAACTGAAAGAAGAAGAATTGAACGAGACACAGCAAGACGCTCAGCAGACTTCATCCCAGACGGAACAGAACGAAACGAACGAAGCCGCCCAGGAGAAGAATGCAGATGCGTCGGAGCCTGTCACCGAGGAACAGACCATAGAAGAGCAGCTCGAGGCTGCCAACCAAGAGATTGCCAGCCTGAAAGACCAGCTACTGCGCAAGATTGCAGAGTTCGACAACTATCGCAAACGCACCATCAAGGAGAAGACGGACCTCATCCTGAACGGTGGAGAGAAGACCATTACCACCATCCTACCGGTCATCGACGACATGGAACGCGCCTTGAAGAACATGCAGAATGCCGAAGATGTCAGCGCTGTGGTAGAGGGCGTGGAACTCATCTACAAGAAGTTCATGGACATTCTGGCAAAGCAGGGTGTCAGCGTCATTGACACAAAGGAAGCCGATTTCGATGTGGACCTCCACGAAGCTATCGCTCAGGTTCCGGCTCCAACGCCCGAGCTCAAGGGTAAGATAATGGACTGCACCCTGACCGGCTACAAACTCAACGAGAAAGTCATCCGCCATGCTCAAGTGGTCGTAGGACTTTAATATTACACATTATTATATTATATAGGAGGTGTGTGCGCTCGGTGCGTACACAATGACAAGATATGGCAGAAAAGAGAGATTACTACGAAGTGCTTGGCGTCAGCAAGACTGCAAGCGATGCCGAAATAAAGAGTGCATACAAGAAGTGCGCCATCAAGTATCATCCCGACCGTCAGGCCGGCAAGAGCGATGCTGAGAAGAAGGAGGCCGAAGAGAAGTTCAAAGAGGCAGCCGAGGCATACGATGTACTGCACGACCCTGAGAAACGTCAACGTTATGACCAATTCGGCTTTGCTGGCGTGGGAGGTGCTGCCGGAGGCAACTACCAGAACATGTCGACCGACGACATCTTCAACATGTTCGGCGATGTCTTCAGCGACCTCTTTGGCGGTGGAGCATCGTTCGGAGGCTTCAGCGGATTCGGTGGCTTCGGTGGAGGCGGAGGTGGAGGCAGACACGTTGAGAAGGGTGCCGACCTGCGCCTGAAGGTACGCGTTAACCTGAAAGAAGTGGCAAGCGGTGTCACCAAGAAGTTCAAGATAAACAAATACGTCACCTGCCCCCATTGCCACGGCTCCGGCAGCGAGGATGGCAAGAAGGAAACCTGCAGCAAGTGCAACGGCTCGGGTACTACCTATCGCACCATGAACACCATGTTCGGACGCATGCAGACACAGACACAATGCGATGCCTGTGGCGGCACAGGTTCCATCATCCGCAACAAGTGCAAGGCCTGCGGCGGACAAGGCATAGTCAAAGGCGAAGAAGTGGTGGAGATAAAGATTCCCGCCGGTGTGCAGGAAGGCATGGTCGTCAACGAAAAGGGCAAGGGCAATGCTGCAAGATGGAACGGTGTGCCTGGCGACATCCACGTTTACATCGAAGAAGAGCCGCATCCCGAACTGCTGCGCGACGGACAAAACCTGCAGTACCATCTGCTCCTCGATGTTCCTACAGCCATACTTGGAGGCAGTGCCGAGGTTCCCACCATCGACGGCAAGGTGAAGATAAAGATTGACCCAGGGACACAACCTGGCAAGACGATGCGACTGCGTGGCAAGGGTCTGCCTGTCGTTCAAGGCTACGGCTATGGCACTGGCGACCTCATCGTGCAGATTGGCGTCTACATCCCCGAAAACCTTTCACGCGAAGAGAAGGACATGTTCGAGAAACTCCGTTCAAGCGACAACATGAAACCTGGCGCAACAGCCAAGAGCAACTTCTTCAGCAAATTCAAAAAGATGTTTGAGTAACATGAATTATTCCCAAGCAGTTCAATATCTGTTCGACTCTGCCCCTTTGTTCCAGAACATAGGGGCAGCGGCATATAAGGAGGGACTCGACAACACGCTTGCCCTCGATGCATACTTCTCCCATCCCCACCGCAACTACCGAACGATTCACGTAGGCGGCACCAACGGCAAAGGGTCTGTCAGCCACACTCTCGCTGCCATTCTTCAGGCACAAGGCTATCGCGTCGGCCTTTACACAAGTCCGCATCTCGTTGACTTCCGCGAGAGGATTCGTGTGAACGGCAAGATGATAAGCAAGAAGAGAGTCATCGAGTTCGTAGAAGAGACCCTCTCTAACTTCCCCTTAAAGGGGGAGAACAAGAAGTCTCCCTTTAAGGGAGATTTAGAGGGTCTGTCTTTCTCCTTCTTCGAACTAGCCACAGCGCTGGCCTTCCAGTACTTTGCAGAGCAGAAAGTGGACTTCGCCGTTATTGAAGTCGGCTTGGGCGGCAGGCTTGACTGTACTAACATCATCCGCCCCGAACTATCCGTCATCACAAACATCAGCTTCGACCATGTTCAGTTCCTTGGCGACACATTGCCCAAGATTGCTTCGGAGAAAGCCGGCATCATCAAACCCGGCATCCCTGTCTGCATCGGCGAGAATGTCAGCCCGGAGGTTAAGGCTGTCTTTGCTGACAAAGCACACGAAGTTGGAGCTCCCATCACATTTGCAGAAGACGAGGGCGAAGTCCTTCGTTGCACGATGAACAATTGTTCAATCAGCTACGAGACACGACACTTCGGCTCGCTCAGCGGAGTACTTGCAGGACTCTGCCAAGAGAAGAACACAGCCACGATTCTCACCTCGGTCCTTCTCCTTCGCAAACGTGGCATCACAATCAGCGATGAAGCCGTAAAGAGAGGAATGGCGGAAGTCACCACCATGACGGGACTCATGGGACGCTGGCAGATTCTCAGCCGCGAACCGCTCACCATTTGCGACACAGCTCACAACAAAGGCGGGCTCAGCTACATCTTCCGACATCTTGCTGCCCTGCCCCACCGTCGCCTGCATCTCGTTTTTGGCATGGTCGGCGACAAGGATGTGGATGGTGTGCTGACGCTGCTTCAGTCCCTAATCCCCAGTCCCTACTCCATCTACTTCACACAAGCTTCTGTCCAGCGCGCCATGCCTGCCGAAGAAGTATGCCGAAGAGCCTCGTCCCATGGCTTAAGCGGCACAGCTTTCGGCGATGTTGTCTCAGCTTATGCAGCGGCAAAGAAAAATGCTTCCGCCGATGACATTATTTATATAGGAGGCAGCACATTTGTCGTCGCAGATATGTTGAAAAGCATACTTTAACTTCTTTTCTTACGTTTGCAGATAAGATTTCCGCTCTTTCTTTTTGAGTTGTGTAAAAAAAGTTGTAGATTTGCATGAGAAAATATCAAAATGATAAAACCTTATGCCAATGGACAAGCAACTTATTTCCGGATTAAAGAGAGAGAATTTCCAAGCAGTTGTACAGGGAAAGGAGACAGACCTCTACACCTTGACTAATAGCGACGGAATGGAAGTGAGCATCACCAACTACGGCGGTGCTATAATGGCCATCATGGTTCCCGACAGGGAAGGCAAGATGGCCAATGTTATTCAAGGGCACGACAGCATCCAGCATGTCATCGACAGCCCCGAACCCTTCCTCAGCACCTTGGTAGGTCGCTACGGCAACCGCATCGCCAAGGGGCATTTTGTGATGAACGGCAAGGACTACAGCCTGGCCGTCAACAATGGTCCCAACCACCTGCACGGCGGTCCCACCGGATTCCATGCACGCGTTTGGGATGCAGAGCAAATCAACGAGCATGAACTCGTGCTTCGCTACATCTCTGCTTATTATGAAGAGGGCTTCCCAGGCGAGCTTCACATGAACGTGAAGTACAGTCTCACGGAAGACAACGAGCTCATCATCGACTATCGCGGCACAACAAACAAGAAGACAGTGGTCAACATGACGAGCCACGGCTTCTTCTCCCTGGCCGGCATTGCCAATCCGACTCCCGAAGCTCTCAACAACATCCTTACCATCAATGCCGATTTCTTTATTCCCATCGACGAGACAAGCATTCCGACGGGTGAAATCCTCAAGGTGGAAGGCACACCCTTCGACTTCCGCGAGCCTCATGCTGTGGGCGAACGCATCGGCGACACCAGCTGCCAGCAAATCGTCAACGGCACAGGCTACGACCATTGCTATGTGCTGAACAAGCGGGAGCCCGGCGAATTGTCGTATGCCGTGAAGTGTGTTGAACCTGTCAGCGGCCGCAAGATGGAGATGTGGACCACGGAACCCGGTGTTCAGTTCTATTCGAGCAACTGGCACAGCGGCTTCACGGGCAATCAGGGAGCTACCTATCCGAAGTACTCTGCTCTTTGCTTCGAGGCACAGCACTTCCCCGACTCCCCCAACCGTCCCTACTTCCCCAGCTGCATTCTCAAGGCTGGCGAAATATACCGTCAAAAGACAATCTACAAATTCGGGGTGGAATAAACTGACAATAACCAATAAACAATAAACAATAACTAAACTTAAACAAATGGCACAAAAATCAAAACAATGGGGTGCAATTATCGTGATGATTGCACTCTTCGCAATGATTGCCTTCGTGACGAACCTCTGTACTCCGATGGCAACAATCATCAAGAACCAAGGCGAAATCAGTAATGCACTTGCCCAGATTGGCAACATCGGCAACTTCATCGCTTACCTCGTGATGGGTATTCCCGCTGGTATGCTGATTTCCAAGTTCGGCTACAAGAAGACCGCTCTCATCGGTCTTGCTATCGGTATCGTAGGCATCCTGATTCAGTGGTGCAGCGGTCTCATCGATGCAGGCGACGGCTCCAACATCGGCGTCGTATTCGGCGTTTACCTGCTCGGTGCTTTCATCGCTGGTCTGACAATGTGTATCCTGAACTGCGTTGTCAACCCCATGCTGAACCTTCTCGGCGGTGGCGGCAACAAGGGCAACCAGCTCATTCAGGTTGGTGGTGTGTTCAACAGCTCTGCTGCTGTTGCCTGCTACATTCTGATGGGTGCGCTCATTGCCGATGCTTCGAAAGCCAAGATAGCAGATGCTACTCCCGCTCTGTGGATTGCCCTCGCTATCTTTGCTATCGCTTTCGTGGTTATTTTCTTCACCAAGATTGACGAACCCGAACAGGCTCCCGTTGACTTCAGCCTCGTCAAGGGTGCTCTGAAGTACCGCCACTTTGCCCTCGGTGCACTGGCCATCTTCCTGTATATGGGTGTCGAGGTAGGTACACCTAATGCTGTTCAGCAGTACCTCAACGAGCCTGACAACCCACTGCACATCCCCTCTGCAACCGTTGGCATGATTGTAGCCGTTTACTGGTTTATGATGCTGATTGGCCGTTTCACTGGTGCTGCCATCGGTAGCAAGGTCAGCAGCCGTGCCATGGTGACAACCGTTGCCACCATCACTCTCGTCCTCGTGCTCTTCGGCATGTATGCTCCTACGGATGTCCTCGTGAACTTCCCGGGCGTTGACTGGGGCAAGCTCGAACTCATTTGGCAGCCCATTCCCCTTGGCATCTTTGCCTTCCTGCTCGTAGGCCTTTGCACAAGTGTGATGTGGGGCGCCATCTTCAACATGGCAGTGGAAGGCCTCGGCAAGTACACCGCTGTTGCTTCCGGCATCTTCATGACGATGGTGTTCGGTTGCGCAGTGATGATGCCTCTGCAGGGCTGGGTAGCCGACCTCACCGACTGGATCACCAGCTTCTGGGTAGTATTCGGTTGCGCCGCTTACATCCTCTTCTATGCACTCATCGGCAGCCGCGTAAGCAAGAGAGCAGAATAATAAATAATATATAACGTCATAACGAAATAACGTAATAACGAAATCATCATGAGACTAACTATCGACGACGTAAGAAGTCGTTTCATCAAGCACTTCGACGGCACCACAGGCAACGTTTATGCCTCTCCCGGCCGCATCAACCTCATTGGCGAACACACAGACTACAACAACGGCTTCGTATTCCCCGGAGCCGTAGAACAAGGCATCATTGCTGAGATTAAGCCCAACGGCACACGCAACGTTGACGCTTACAGCATCGACCTGAAGGACCGCGTACAGTTCTCTCTCGACGACGAGAAGGGTCCCTCCGCCACATGGGCTCGCTACATCTACGGCGTTTGCCGCGAGATGATGGCGCTGGGTGTTCCCGTAGAAGGCTTCAACACCGCTTTTGCTGGCGACGTACCCCTCGGCGCAGGCATGAGCTCAAGTGCCGCTCTCGAGAGCACATACGCTTTCGGCATCAACGACCTCTGGGGCGAAGGGAAGATCGACCGCATGGAACTTGCCAAGGTAGGTCAGCGCACCGAGCACAAGTACGTTGGCGTGAACTGCGGCATCATGGATCAGGCCATCAGCTGTCTCGGCAAGAAGGGCAGTCTGCTGCGCCTCGACTGCCGCAGCGGTGAGTACGAGTACTTCCCCTGGAACCCGAAGGGCTACCAGCTCATCCTCGTCAACAGCTGCGTGAAGCACGAGCTGAAGGGCTCTCCCTACAACGAGCGCCGCCTCCAATGCGAGCACGTGGCAGAGGTCATCGGCAAGACACATCCCGAGGTGAAGAGCCTGCGCGATGCCAACTACGACATGCTCGAGGAGGTGAAGAGCCAGATTACAGAGGACGAGTACAAGCGTGCCCGCTACGTCATCGGCGAGGTAGTTCGCGTGCTGACTGTCTGCGATGCCCTCAAGAAGGACGACTACGAGACCGTCGGCAAGATGATGTACGAGACCCACTACGGCCTTTCGAAGGAGTACGAGGTAAGCTGCGAAGAGCTTGACTTCCTCAATGAAGTTGCCAAGGAAGAGGGCGTGACCGGCTCTCGCATCATGGGCGGCGGCTTTGGCGGCTGCACCATCAACCTTGTTGCCAACGAGTTGGCTCCCAACTTCAAGAAGGTTGTCGTAGAGAAGTTCGAGAAGAAGTATGGCAAGAAGCCCATCGTCATCGACGTAGTCATTGGCGACGGCTCCCGCAAGCTCTGCTAAGCCAACCTCTCCGTCCCTGCGACGCAAACAGGAAAAGCCTCTCCCCCGAAGTCATCGGGAGGGAGGCTTTTTCCATATCTCCACGTGGGTATTCCCTTTTCTGCACAAGGGTACTTCCTTTTCTGCACGAGGAAGTTTCATCATCGGCACAGATGCTTTTCTAAGTCAACACGGCTACTTTCCAATGTCAACATGGCTAATTTCCAAAGTCAACACGGCTACTTTTCGAAGTCAACACGGCTGCTTTTCCGATTATCCACGGGAAGAAGTTTACCGAAGCGTGCCATAAAACAATTTCAGTGGCTTGGAAATATATTTCAAAGTCACTAAAATATATTTCCAAGGCTTTGAAATAAATTTCCAAGCCATTAAAAAAGTTTTGTTGCGTGCCTCGTGAAAGTTGTATGCGAACTGAGAAAAAATTCTGTCCGAGCCGATAGAAAGTTTCAGGCGAATCGGAAGATGAATCCTGGCGAATCAGAAGATGAATCCAGGCGAATCGGAAGATATATCCAGGCGAATCGGAAGATGAATCCAGGCGAATCAGAAGACTAATTCAGGCGAATCGGAAGATGAAATCAGACGAGACGGAAGAGAGTTTTATCAGAGTCGAGAAAAAGTTTTCGAAGGTTTTCGAGAAGAAATTTGTATAATAGAATTATATGTCGTAAATTTGCAGGCACGAACTGAGAGTACACATTATTTATTAACCCTATTAACACGAACCACTATGACAAAGTATGTATGCGACGTATGCGGCTGGGAGTATGACCCCGAAGTAGGAGTACCCGAAGCAGGTATAGCACCCGGAACACCTTGGGAAGATGTGCCCGAGGACTTCGAGTGCCCAATGTGCAGCGTGGGCAAGGACCAGTTCTCCGCTGAGTAACAAACCAATCGACAATGGCGAGGGTGTGCCGTACCAATCGGACACACCCTCGTTCTGTAGCATATCCCTGTGACTGGCGGCAACCGCACATACATCGCCATCGACCTCAAGTCGTTCTATGCCAGCGTAGAATGCGTGGAGCGAGGCCTCGACCCGCTGACCACCAAC
>CADCCR010000106.1:13857-15134 GCA_902799985.1 uncultured Bacteroidales bacterium
GACGAGAGCCGGACGGAGAAAACAATTTGTCTGGCCGTTTCGCCGTCACTGAAGGCATACGGCATCTCGGGTCGGGCCCGGCTGTTCGAGGCCGTGCAGCGTGTCAGGGAAGTGAACAACGAGCGCCGGAAGCTGTTGCACGGCTACGGTTTCAGGGGCAAGTCGACGAACGACACGGAGATAAAGCAGCATTCCGACCTGGAGCTGGACTTCATACGAGCCGTTCCGCGCATGGCTTTCTACATCGAATACAGCACGCGCATCTACCAGGTCTACCTGAAATACATCGCACCCGAGGACATCCACGTGTACAGCATCGACGAGGTCTTCATGGACGTCACCGACTATCTGGGCACCTACA
This sequence comes from uncultured Bacteroidales bacterium, assembly GCA_902799985.1. GTDB lineage: Bacteria > Bacteroidota > Bacteroidia > Bacteroidales > Bacteroidaceae > Physcousia. The sequence continues at coordinate 14,219 of CADCCR010000106.1, forward strand.
AGAAGACAGCTCACGAGCTGGCAATCACGATGATACGCGATGTGCTGAAGACGACAGGCATCACAGCGACCGCCGGCATCGGCACAAACATGTATCTCTGCAAGGTGGCGATGGACATCGTGGCCAAGCACATACCTGCCGACAAGGATGGTGTGCGCATCGCCGAACTGGACGAGATGACGTATCGCAGCACTTTGTGGAACTACCATCCGCTCACGGCCTTCTGGCGCGTTGGGCATGGTCTGGCCGAGAAGCTTGCACGCTACGGCATCGACACGATGGGCAAGATAGCCCGTTGCTCCGTGGAGAACGAGGATTTGCTCTACCGTCTGTTCGGGGTGAATGCAGAGCTTCTGATAGACCATGCATGGGGATGGGAGCCTTGCACCATTGCCGACGTGAAGGCTTACCGCCCGAAAGTCAACTCGATGAGCAGCGGGCAGGTGCTGACACAACCTTACACCTTCGTGCAAGCGAGAAACGTCGTTTCCATCAGCCTGAAGCTCGTTGAGAAGCGGCTTACGACAGACCAGCTTGTGCTCAACGTCAACTACGACCGTGAATGCCTCACCCGCCCGGAGATAGCCGCACGCTACAATGGCGAAGTCGTAACAGACTACTACGGTCGGCAAGTGCCCAAGGGTGCTCACGGCACAATCAACCTCGACGGGCCGTCCTCATCGAGCCGCGAGATCATCGATGCCGTGACGAAGCTCTACGACAACATCGTCAACCGCGACCTGCTGATACGCCGCCTGAACATCTGCATCAACCATGTCGTCCCCGAAGAGCAGGTAATGGCAACCGACGGGCAAGCCTCTGGAGACGAAGCACTTCAGCTCGACCTCTTCACCGACTACGAAGCTCAGCAGCAGAGGGAGAAGGCCCGGAAGAAGGAGCGCGAGAAGGAACGACG
>CADCCR010000107.1:0-3806 GCA_902799985.1 uncultured Bacteroidales bacterium
CCTCGTAGATGCGGTCGGGCCAAGGCATCACCTCGTAGTTGGCAATCTGAGGATAGAGCAGCTGGGCCGTGAACGTGGCCTGATAGTTGCGGCGGTAGTCCTCCCAATCCTTGGTGCGGTCCTCGCTGGGGTCGGTCAGGAAGAACATCTTCCGGCCGGTGGGGCGGGTCATCGACTCCATGCATCCGTATTCCAGGAAAGCCGTCTCGAAGACACGCTCGCGCGCGATACCATTATAATAATTAGGTTCGCGCGACGTGCCCGTCCAGACTTGCGCGATGTAGCCGTCGCAACTCTCCATCGAGGCAAGCGAGGCTTCGGGCGATACAATCTGCCATTGCGAGTAGTTGAGCAGCGAGTGCGTCGGCACGTAGCACTTCACGTCCATCCCCTTCTCTCGTCCGTAGGCCTTGGCATAAGTGAAGGCCTCGTCCAAGGCACGGTAGTAGAGGTGGTACTTCAGCTTGTTCGAGAGGTAGGTGTTCTCGGCCGATTCGTGCTGAGGCCGCCACGGGAAACCGTAATACTCCTGCCACTCGCGCTTGAAGGCCTCGCTGTAGCCGGCTCTTGCCCAGAACTCAGGCTCCTCCAGGAAGATGGCTTCGATGCCCTGGTCTATGACGGGACGGATGTGCTTCTCTTTGAAGTAAGCCAGATAGTTGCGCGTCGGCACGATGTAGGGCACGAGGTGTCCGTGCATGATGGTGTCGCCTTGCTGCGTCTTCTGCCCCTCGTCCATGTGCCATTGGCCGTCCCATTGGCCCGTGAAGTAGTCCTGATACTGCCCCCAGGCGATGCCCGTCATGAAGTGCGTCGTGTAGTTGTGTTCGCGCCACGACTGCACGCGCTCGGCAAAGGAGTGGCGCCGGTTGTCGTTCACACCATAGACCATCACAGCATCCGAGCGGATGTCGGTTGTCGGCTTCCACGGCCCAGCGGTCTGGAACGTTGTCTTCTGTGCCGAAGCCGGAAGCATGGGGCATGCGACAAAGAGCAAAAGGAGGAGGAGGGATTTGCGGTTCATATCGTTTGTGGTTAGAGTGTCTGTCGTCTGATTCTTCGTCTAAGGAGATGATTACCTGTTGAAGGCCTTGTCGCAGAAGTCGAGGAAACATTGCCAGTCGTACTCCGTGACGTCGTGCCCGCCTGGACGGATGTGATAGCCAACGTTGTGGTGAAGCTTCACTCCCTGCAGTTGAGCTTCGCTTGGGGATGAGGTTTCATAGAGCTGATAGGCGGCTCCGGCATAGCAGGCACTCAGATACTCTCCTTTCGGGTCGGCCCATTGGTCGTTTTCGGCGCTGGCAACGTAGACATAGCGCGGGGCGATGAGTGCCAGCAGCTCGTGCTGGTCGAAGGGCAGGGCGGCTTCGTTCTCGGAATAGGCGTTGAAGGCGGGACAGAACCAATGGGGGAAGCTTGCCGTGATGCGTGCGATGTTCTCGCCAAACACACGCTTCGAGAGGGCAGCACCGCCGCAGCCCGAGTTGTTGGAGATAACCACTCGGAAGCGTTCGTCCTGCACTCCGGCCCACAGAGCCGTTTTGCCCAGACGCGAATGCCCCAGCACTATCATGCGCTTCCCGTCTATCTTGGGTTCCTTCTTCAGCAAGTAGTCGGCGATGCGGCTGTAGCCCCAGGCCCACACGCCTATCGTTCCCCATTCGTCCGACGTGCGCGGACCGTCGTCGTAGCTCGGGAAAAGTGGCAGAACGCCCTGGGAGAGGAGGCCGGGCGAGTCGGGGCAGATGTCGTGATAGCACATCGTTGCCACCGCATAGCCGCGCCGCAGGGCCGTCTCGTAGCTCCATCGTCTCTGTTGTTCGCCGCGCACCCAGTCATCCGAGCCTGCTTTTTGCATCAGGTCTTTCGACGGAGAGAACAGCACATCGTCCTGCATGGTTGTCGTCTGGTTGCCGTGGAAGTTGTAGCTTACGACCACCGGTACGCGTTTCGTCGCTTGGTTCGGGAGGTAGAGCAGCAGCAAGGCTTCGTGCGTCTGGCCGTTCTTTCCTGTGAAGAGGAAGCGCACCTGTTTCTGTGTGGCCAGTCCGCCCAGTGCCTCGGGGTTCGTGGCGATGGTCTCATACCTGACCTTGATGCCTGTGTGCTGCGGTGTGAAACCGTACTCTTGCTCGCAGAACATCCTCAGCAGTTCGGGCCTTCGCTTGCGTTCCCATTGCTTGCGCGTCTCGATGCGGCTGCCGTCGGCGCACGTCAGCACGTCGGGGACTTCGAAGTTTGGCACTTTGCTCTCGTCGTAGTTGACGGGTGCGTTCTTGTTTTGTCCTGCGGCTGAGGTTGCCAGCACGAGCAGAACAGAGAGGAGAAGTGTATGTCTCATGATATAGAAGAGGGTTACATGAATCGTTTGGCAATGGCGAAGATGCGTGAGCGGATGCGGCGACGGACGGGAAACCGCTGCTTGAAGACCTCGGGGGTGAGCAGGGTGCTGTGCCGGACGTCGTCGGCAAAGATGCGTTGCAGCTGGTGTGTCGTGGCAGGGTCGAAGATGAAGGCGTTCACCTCGTAGTCGAAGCAGAGGGAACGTGCATCGAGGTTCGTGGTGCCGACCGTGCAGAAGAGGCTGTCGATCATCATCACCTTGCTGTGGTGGAAGCCGTCGTTGTAGTAATAGACCTCTGCTCCGCGCTTCATGAGCTTGCGCATCTCCAGTCCGATGACATCGTCGTTCGCCTTGCCGTCGCTCTTGGTGGAGACCATGAACTGCACGCGTACGCCTCGCTCCAGGGCACGTCGTAGCGCAGCCCGCACCTCGCCGAAGAGCATGGCATAGGGGTTGACTATCTGCACGAGGCGGTCGGCATTGTCGATGCAGGTGCAGTAGGTCTGCCGCATGATGCGCGGCGACTCCTTGGGCCAGCGGGAAGCGAAGAAAGCCTCACCCCCTGCCCCTCTCCGAGGAGAGGGGAGAACCTCCCCCGTCCCCTCCAAAGGAGGGTGGGACCGCTGCAAAGAACTCCCCTCTCCTCGGAGAGGGGCAGGGGGTGAGGCTTCCCACATCTTCCAGAACAGCTCCTCGTACGGCTCTACGATGGGGCCGCTCATGCGGATGTGCATGTCGCGCCAGCGGCCTACCTTCGGCTTGCCGTGCAGGTAATAGTCGGCCACGTTCATGCCGCCCGTGTAGACCGTCTTGCCGTCGATGATGGCTATCTTGTGATGGTTGCGGTGCATGAGGTGGTTGATCCAAGGGAAACGCATGGGGTCGAAGGCGGCTATCTGTATGCCGGACTGTCGTATCTGTGTCTGCAGGGTGTCGGAGAGCGGCAGGTCGCTGCTCTTGTTGCCGAAGCTGTCGAAGATGATTCTGACCTCCACGCCTTGCTGTACCTTTCTCTTCAGTATCTTCAGGAGCTCGCCGCAAATGCTGTCCTGCTGGAACTTGAAGTAGTCCAGGAGGATGTACTTCTCGGCTTGCTCCACTTCCTGGAAGAGGTCGCGGAACTTTATCTCGCCTGTGGGCAGGATGCGCACGTCGGTTGCTTCGTATTGCCTCAGCCCCAAACGCTGGAAGTCGCGCTTGGTGCGCTCGGCAGAGTCTTCGCACAAAGCAAGCAGACAATTCAGCAGAGCAAAAGCGAGAATGCAGTACTTTTTACTATTCATGGAGGCAAAGATACGAAGAAAATATGGATTAAAGATTAAAGATTCAGGATTATTTTGTAACTTTGCACCTGTAGAATGAAGAATGAGGCTCCGCACTAATATATGGTTAGCCTCTCTCTAACTTTCCCAAAGGGGAGAAAAGCCTCACCCCTAATCCCTTTCCGAGGAGAGGGGAG
>CADCCR010000107.1:3879-14218 GCA_902799985.1 uncultured Bacteroidales bacterium
CACGGCTATCTGACCCTGAGCATGTTGCCTTATCTGTGGGACCAAATCATCGAGGTGCACAACCTGGAGCGCATGATGAACTACGGCATGGACCGCATGAAGTTCGCCATGCCTGTGCTGAGCGGTCAGCACATCCGCATGAAGACCAAGCTGGAGGAGCTGGCCAACCTGCGTGGTGCCATCAAGACGACCATCAAGTTCACCATCGAAATCCAGGAGACGGGCAAGAAGGCGCTTGAGGGTCTGGCTACGTTCATCTACTATTTCAAGCAGAACTGATAGGAGCAGGAGAGCGTCGGATGCCCCGGAAGTCTGTTCGGGTCGTCCCAAAACTCCCCGCGCTTCCAAAATAAGCTCCCTGCGCTTCGGAAATAAGCACGAGGCGCTTCGGAAATAAGCACGAGGCGCTTCCGAGATAAGCGCGAGGCGCTTCTAAAATAAGCGCCCTGCGCTTCGACAATAAGTGCAGGGCGTTTCTTGTATTATTCTCAGAAGAGTTCCAGCTGGATGTGCTTTGGTCCGAGAGGAGGAGCAGGTGCAGCCGGCTCTCGGTGTACTTCCTGATGTGGCAAGAAGTCGAGGTCCTGGAGGAAGTCGAGCTGGATGGCGAAGTCGGTCTTGATGGCGTACGTGCCCCATCGGGTGTGGCAGAAAGGCGACTCGCGCCGTTGTGCCTGTTCCCACAGATAGCGACCCGTGCTGCGTTGTATCTCATCGTAGTCGATATCCGAAGCAAAGAGGTCGGCATGACGGTTGTAGATGCGGCGTGCGATGTTCTTGACGCGCATGCCGTTGCTACCGCAGTCAAGCAGTATCTCAACGATGTCGCTATGGTAGATATTCTTCATGTTTCCTTTATCTCGGCAGGTTGAAGGCAGCCGTCATCTCCTTCATCTGTGCCTGACTCATGCCTTCGGGCTCGAAGCCCATCGCTTTGGCGTTGACATATATCTTGGCACTCTTCGACAGGACGTCAATCTGGTCGAAGGCATCCATCACGTCCAGCCCCTTGGCGAAGACGCCATGTTTCTCCCAAAGGACGACGTCGTAGTCCTCCAGCTCGCGGAGCGTGGCATCGGCCAGCTCGTTGGAGCCGGGCAGGGTGTAGGGCACTACGCCGAGTCCCAGCGGGCAGAAGGCTTTCGTCTCCGGTATCATGGACCAGAGGATGTTCGTCAGCACGTCCTTCCCCAGGAAGGCTCTGTTGTGGCTCATCGCTACGAGTTCGATGGGGTGGGTGTGGACGGTTGCCTTATAGGGCGAGCCGCTGCCGACGAGGCGTGCGTGTACGGCAAGGTGCGACGGCAGTTCGCTGGTTGGCATCACCGGCTCGTCGGCTATGATGACGTAGGAAGCGCAGTCGTCGAGGATGCGGATGATGGAGCCGTTCTGCATGGGACGGCGGGCAAGGTCGCGCATCCGTTTGCCTGTTCCCTTGCAGTAGAAGTAGCAGCCCTTCAGCGCGGGCAGCGTGATGCCTATCTGTTTCACTTCGCTGATGGGCGGCAGGTTGCGCACCTCATCGTCAATGATGTCGGTCACGTTGACCGTGATGTTGCCGCCATTGCGCTCGGCCCAACCGTTCTGCCACAGGTAGCCAGCCACCTCGGCAATCTGTTCCACCTCGGCTCTCAGCGCCGGACGATTATCTAAGATACTCTTCATCTTTGTTGTAGGTTTATATCAGTTGTGGCAAGAAGCTGGACACTATCAGCACGATGATGCCGCAGATGAGCACGGCGATGGTCTTTGCTGAACAGCCTTTCCATTCCTTGAGGATGATGCCCCACACGTTGGAAAAGACCACGTTGAGCGCCATGAGGATGCAGAAGGAGAGCGTGTCCATTGCGCTGCCTGCCTGGAAGAACGAACGCCCGAGTGACAGTCCGAAGAACTGGCTGTACCACAGCGCACCGGCCAGCAGGCAGAACAGCAGGTTGTTCCCCCAGACGGCCGTCTTGCCATAGTCGCTCCAGGTGTGGTTCCGCTGGTTCTGACTGAGGCAATAGATGGCGTTGGTCAGGAAGCCGCCCAAGGTGACGAGCAGCGTGGCGGGCAGCGTGCGGAACATCGGGTCGGTCAGGTCGCCGAAGTTGATGTCCTTGCCGAACTCCAGTCCCACGTTGAAGCAGCCGCTCATAAAGCCTGCCAGCAGAGCGATGGCAAGGCCTTTGGGGAAATTGAAGTCGCGGACGGCAGCCTTCTTCTCTTCCTCGGAGAGCGATGCAGCCTTCATCGAACCGGCCACACCGATGATGGCAATGCCGACAAGCGTGACGCCTACGCCAAGCAGGACGGCAAAGGTGAGCGACTGCAAGGCATTCAGTTCAGGGAAGAAGATGTTGAGCAGGACGGGCCCCATGATGGTGCCCAGGCCAGCACAAGTGCCGAGGGCTATCGACTGCCCAAGGGCTACACCGAGGTAGCGCATGGACAGGCCGAACGTCAGTCCGCCGATGCCCCATAGCACGCCGAACAGAATGGTCATCCACAGGTTGAACGACGGTGCTCCGGCCAGCAGTCCGAGCAACGATTCGCCGGCAGGCACGGCCAGCAATGCTCCCAGCAGCGGCAGCACCAGCCAAGCGAACACGCCTTGCACCAGCCAATATGTCTCCCACGACCAGTCCTTGACCTTGTTGATGGGCACGTAGCAGCTCGACTGGCAGAACGCGCCGATGGCGATGATGATGAGTCCGATAACGATTTCCATTGTGTTGTCTCCTTAGCGTTTGCTTGTCACGTCGCGTTCATACTGCTGGATGCAGGGGATGTATTCCTCGCCTACGGGCACGCCGTTCTTCAGGTTGAAGTAGTCGAAGACGGCACCAAAAGGCATCGACTTGGCTTCCTCCATCAGGGCGAGGCGCTCGAACAGTTGGTCGTTGTCCTCGTACTGGCGCAACGTCTGCTTCGGTTCGAGCAGAGCCTGCAGGATGCACTTCTGTGTGGCACGTGTGCCGATGATGTAGGCACCGATGCGGTTGATGGAGGCATCGAAGTAGTCGAGCCCGACGTGAGCGCGGTGGAGGGCATCCGAGCGGACAAGTTCCTTGAAGAGGTCAAGCGTCTGGTCGTTCATGATGGTGACGTGGTCGCTGTCCCAGCGGACGGGGCGGCTGACGTGGAGCATCAGTTCGGGCACGAACATCAGCAAGGTCGAAACGAAGTCGGAGACGTTCTCCGTCGGTTCGTAGTGGCCTGTGTCGAGGGTGTAAATCTGCTTACGTGTGGCGCAGTAGGCGGTGTAGAAGTCGTGCGAGCCCACGGTGTAGCTCTCCAAGCCGATGCCGAAGAGCTTTGCCTCGAAGCAGTTCTTCACACCGTCGAGCTTCTCCTCCATGATTTCGTCGAGCGAGGCAGCCAGCAGTTCGCGATACTTCTTGCGCTGTACGGGCACGTCCTTGCTGCCGTCGTGCACCCAGATGTTCATGATGCAGGGGTCGCCCTGTGCCTTACCCATTGCGTCGGCAATGTGGCGGCAGCGTTTGGTGTGCTCTATCCAGAAGTCGCGGATGCCCTTGTCGGGGTTGGAGAGCGTGAGGTTTCCGCTCTTGGGGTGCGAGAAGGAGGTGGAGTTGAAGTCGAGCTTCATGCCTGTCTCCTTGGCCCACTGAATCCAGCTCTCGAAGTGCTTCACCTCGACCTGGTCGCGGTCCACGAACTTGCCTCCGAAGTCGCCGTATATCTCGTGCAGGTTCAGGCGATGCTGTCCTGCAAGCAATGTCTTGACGAACTCGATGTCCTGGCGCACCTCGTCGATGTTGCGGGCGCGGCCGGGATAGTTGCCTGTTGTCTGTATACCGCCCGAGAGCGCTTCGTTCCTCTCGAAACCCACCACATCGTCGGTCTGCCAGCAGTGGAGCGAGATTTGCTGCTTCTCCAGGTCGGCAATGGCTTGGTCTGTGTCAACTCCGATGGCGGCGTAGCGTTCCTTAGCTACCGCGTAGGCTTTCTCTATTAATTCCTGTTTCATATATATATAATGTATTAGGTTATTGTTCGGGGTTAGCTTTTCTTGTCTTTCATTTCTTGTGCGGCGTTTCTCGTCATTGCTGCTTGTCTGTGTTCATTGTCTGTTGTCCAATGCAATGAACCGTTCGTAGGCTTTGTCCCACTCGGCCTTGTCGCCCGGCTCGTATGCCGCAAGGTCGATGCTGTGGGCAATGATGCGTCGCATCTCCCAGATGTCGCTGACGGTGCCGACGGCCTTGGCCTGCAGCATGATGTTGCCAATGGCGGTGCATTCCTGCGGGCCGGCCAGCACCTTGATGCCCAGAGCGTCGGCTGTGAACTGGTTGAGGTAGCTGTTCTGCGAGCCGCCGCCGATGATGTGGAGCACCTCGATGGGGAACGAGGCAAACTCCTTGAGCCAGCCGAACACTTGTCGGTAGCGGAGAGCCAGCGAGTCGAAGATGCAGCGGCACACCTGAGCCGGAGTGTCGGGGACAGGCTGACCGGTGCGTCGGCAATAGTCCGTGATGGCTTGCAGCATGGAGGCAGGGTTGGCAAAGGCCGCATCGTCGGGATTGATGATGCTGCGGAAGGGCTGCGACTGAATGGCGGCCTTCTGCAGGGCGAGGTGAGCGAGGTCGGTCGTGCCGTCGGCTGTTTCCTTCCATTCCGCGCGGCAACGTTCGTAAATCCACATGCCGCAGATGTTCTTCAGGAAGCGTGTAGTGCCCTCTATGCCGCCCTCGTTCGTGAAGTTGCGCTCGTAGCTTTGGGCATTGATGATGGGCTCTTTGCTCTCGATGCCCATCAGGCTCCATGTGCCGCTGGAGAGGTAGGCGAAGTGCTCGCTCGCAGCAGGAACGGCTGCCACAGCGCTGCCGGTGTCGTGACCGGCCACAGCGACTACGGGTACCGCTCCCAGTCCCGTCAGCCGTTGCACCTCTGGGGTGAGCACACCAATCTGTGTGCCTGGCTGCACCATGGGGCCGAACATGTCGCGGCCGAGGCCGACGCTTTGCAAAAGGCGCGGGTCGAGGTCGCCCGTTCGTGGGTCGAGGAGCTGCGAGGTGGAGGCAATGGTGTATTCGCACGCAGCCTGCCCCGTGAGCATCCAGTTCAAGGCATCGGGCATGAAAAGAATCTTCCTGGCGTGCTGCAAGGCGCTGTTGTCGGCCTGCCGCATGGCATAGAGCTGGAAGAGGGAGTTGAAGTTCATGAACTGAATGCCCGTGATGTCATAGACCTCCTTGCGGGAGAGCACACGGTCGAGGTATTCCTCCATGCGGCCCACGGTGTGCGGGTCGCGATAGGCCAGCGGGTTGCGCAATAAGGCTCCGTCCTGACCGATGCATACGAAGTCGACGCCCCAGGTGTCGATGCCGATGCTTGTGATGCTGAGCCGACGCGTGGCTGCCAGCTTCAGGCCGCGAATGATTTCGTTGTAAATGGCGTAGATGTCCCAATAGACGTGTCCGCCCGTCTCGATAAGGTTGTTGTCGAAGCGGGTGAGCTCCTCCAGTTCCAACTTACCATTGTCCACAGAGCCCACGATGGTGCGTCCGCTCGTTGCTCCCAGGTCTGCTGCAAAAAAGTATTGTTTCATATTCGATATGTTCTTCACCCTGCAAATTTACGCATTTTCTTCGGATAAATGAAATCTTCATTCAAAAGATTTTGCAGAATGTGGCTTTTTGCCTAACTTTGCCCTTAGAAAAGGAAATATCAAACGAAAATGAAGCATAAAACACAGCCTTTGCTGCTTCTTTGCAGCCTATTCTTGTTCTTCACCTCCTGTGCCGGCGACCCCGAGAGGCATCAGCTTACTCCTGTGACCGGTGCCTGCATCCTCTTTGCCGATCAGACGGCAGATTCCATCCTCTTCTATACCTTCGACAGTTGGTCGGTGAAGTCGCAGTCGGACTGGATTCGCATAGAGGGCGATTCGCAAGGAAATATTAATTATGATTACGCGAAGCGGTATCTCTGCCGCGTCGATGTGTCGATGCTGCCGAACACCACCGGACATACGCGCGAAGGACTGGTGCTTGTCAACTCCTACGACTTTTCCTATTCCGTGCCTTTCTATCAGTTCGGCATGCTCGATGTGTCGCGTCCGGCCTACACCGTCGAGTCCTACCTCAACGAGGCCGCTTTGCTGCCCGACGTCGCCACACATGTCCTGGTCGACAGCGCCGCATGGGAGACGGACTCCATCAGCTTCACCGTACACAACGACTGGGAGCTGAAGTTCGTCGACGACACAGCTCCCGACTGGCTTGTGCTCAGCAAAGTGTCCGGCCATCGCGGCTCACATCGCGTGGACCTCACCTTGACGCCGAACACCGATACGGAGAACGAGCGCAAGGCAACCCTGCAGCTCACCAGCGGCGAGGTGTCCGACCGCATCACCATCCGTCAGCTTCCCGCCAAGAAGAAGGAATAGCTTCGCCAACCATTATGCAGTACGAACTCTTCAGCGACGCAGACTTCCGGCAGGAGACGCCTTTTGCCCAGCGCTCCGTCTGTCTGCTCGGAACATTTCGCACGGCATCGCGCACCTTGCAGAAGAAGCTTCAGGAGCTTGGAGCGGACGTCAAGCAAGGTCCCAGCCGCGGCCTCCATTTTGTCGTGCTGGGCAAGGATGTGCCCGCCGATGCCAGGGAGCGCCTGCAGGTGCTGGCCTATCATGGCTACCGTCCGCGAGTGCTGAACGAGACCGACCTCGATGACATCCTGGCCGGACACTACAGTCCTTATGTCGTCCCTGCCCAGACGGTCAAGGACTTGCATCTGACGCTCCAGCATTACCTCAACGGTCGCCTGAACTACGAGAGCAGCATGAACCCGCTCTACATGGAGGAGCTCTACCTGGCTCCCGATGTGTCGGCTGACCTCTATCAGAAGCTCGGCAATCGTGGCATCTATGCCAATGCCTATATCGACGACACAACTGATGTGCTCGTCATCAGCGATGCGTCCCTGCAACGTCTGCGCGAAGGCCAGACCGACGATTCCCTTCGTTACATCGAGCAGCAGTACAACCAGAGCCGCTCGCAGACCTTCCGCTTTGTCATGACCAGCGAGGGAGAGCTCACGGAGTGGCTGGGGCGGAAAATTTCCCCATCGCCTGCGCCTGATGCACCAGCCGAAGGACTCCTCTAAGGGAAGTCAAATCGTAAATCGTAAATAGCTAAATCGTAAATCGTTCGGTGTTAGGAACAATCATCAACACTTGCGCCATCCTTGCAGGCAGCGCCTTCGGGGCAATGGTTCGCACCGGCATCGGGGAGAAGTACAAGAAGGTCCTCTTCGACGGGCTCGGCCTCTGCTGCCTCGTGCTTGGCATGAACGCCTCGCTGCCCAATATGACCAAGAGCGAATTCCCCGTCCTCTTCATCCTCAGCCTTGCCATCGGCGGACTCATCGGCACGAAGCTTGACCTGGCCGGACGCGTTAGCTCCTATTCCTCAAAGGGTAGTGGAGGGCAGTCGCAAAGGAAACCTTCCGCCTCGGGGAATGGTTTGGAGGGGGGCTTCCAGGGCCTCGTCACCGGTTGCCTGCTCTATTGCATCGGCACTTTCTCCATCGTTGGACCCGTGCTCTCCGCGCTTTCTCCCACGGCAGGCTGGTCGTGGGGCGAACCGGCCAACACCTTTCTCTACACCAACGCCACCCTCGACCTCGTCTCCTCTGCCGTCCTCGCAGCCTCCTACGGTTGGATTATGCTCCTTGCCGCACCGATACTGTTCTGCTGGCAAGGGCTGTTCTATGCCATCGGCTATTATTGTGGCGACGGCATGCCCGAGCCTATGCGGGTGGAACTCAGCATCGTAGGCGGCGTACTCATCCTTAGCTCCGGCCTCAGCATCCTCGGCATCAAGGACTGCAAAACGGTCAACCTCCTGCCGAGCCTCCTGGTTCCCGTCATCTTCTACCTCATCAAAAGCCTTTAGTCCACAGCCCCAATTCCTTTTCCACCGGCTGTAAATTTCTCATCCGGTCTTCATGAACTTCATTTCCGTTGGCTGTAAACTTCTCAGCCGGTCTTCATGAACTTCTCAGCCGGTCTTCATGAACTCCTCAGCCGGTCTTCATGAACTCCTCAGCCGGTCTTCATGAACCTCTTTTCCGCTGACTTTTGATGCTGTGAGGATATGGATTTGATGCCGCTGGGATAGCCGTTTGATGCTGTGAGGGTATGGATTTGATGCCGCTGGGATAGCCGTTTGATGCTGTGAGGGTATGGATTTGATGCCGCTGGATAAAGAACCAGTTGCTGTGTAATGAAGTGTTTGAGTTCACAGCGTGTGAGAGTTATGTCTGCGAACCTCATAAAATAGGTCTGTTGTGCCGGAAAAGTAAGGAAATGGCAACTTGGAGGCCTTCTCTGGGGGTGGAAATCGTCAAAAACAGACAGGAAACCAATAATTTTTCGTTTTTCGTTTCTCTCTTTTCAGTTTTTGTTGTACCTTTGCAGCGCAAAAAGAGAAATGACCCTCTTTAGAAAGAGAAATATTCCTCTTGGAAAAGAGAAATAACTTTCTTTGGAAAGAGAAATAACCCTCTTTGGAGAGATGGTAGAGTGGTCGATTACACCGGTCTTGAAAACCGGCGTGCCGAGAGGCACCGGGGGTTCGAATCCCTCTCTCTCCGCAATATCACTTGATTATCTGTGATTTTACGAGATTTACACTCAATTTTGCACGCCAAAATGTAAAGTTGGGTGTTTTCTTTTTTATATCTTTAATGCGAAAGTTGACTAACCATCGTATGAGTTTTTCTTCTTGCCTATTTCGCATACGATTATATATCCATTCTGGTATCTTAAATGCGGTTTTTCTGTAATGATATGTCCCAAGTATTCTATACAAGGCACTTTCATTTATAGACTTTTGGTTCTTTTTCAATTTTTCAAGAGAACTGTCAATATGGGAATTTAAGGACTCTCATGCTTCAATACCATCAAGATTTTGTTTCCTTGTTGAAACAATGCATTTAATGATAGGAACTAGTGGCATGCCTATAAAAACGACAGCTGTTTGCATGCCTTCGCTTTTATAGAAGAAAAGGGAGCCAAGTTTTGCTTGACTCCCCTTGATGTGGCTTAGGAATAGAACTTCTATCGTATGAACAGCAGTTCGCGGTACTTGGGCAGGGGCCAGAGACTGTCGTCCACGATGAGTTCGAGCTTGTCAATCTGATAGCGAATCTTGTCGAACATCGGAGCGATGGTGTCGTGGTAGGCGATGGCCTTCTGGTGCTCGTCAGCAATCTTGTTAGCAACCTTGCGAGCCTGGACGAGTTCATCTACCAGCGTTTCGATGGTGGCTGTGCGTTCTGCAATCTCCTCGATGAGCTTGAGGTTGCGGGCGTTCAGCTGGTTGGCCTTCTCCGTGGAGAACACGCCCGACATGCGCTCGACATTCCTCAGAAGCTGACTCTGGTAGCTGGTAGCGACGGGGATGATGTGGTTCATGGAGAGGTCGCCAAGTACGCGGGCTTCAATCTGAATCTTCTTCGTGTAGGTCTCCCACTTCACTTCGTTGCGCGCCTCCAGTTCCTTCTTGGTCATCACGCCAAGGCTCTCGAACATCTGGATGCTTTCCTTGTCGAGATAACGCTCGAAGATGACGGGGCAGGAGGTCTCTGTGTCGAGGCCACGACGGGCGGCTTCTGCCTTCCACTCGTCGCTATAGCCGTTGCCGTCGAAGCGAATGGGCTTGCAAGTCTTGATGTCCTCGCGAAGCACGTCGATGATGGCGTGGTAGGTGGCGTTGTGCTTGCCCTCGGAGAACTCGGAGTTCTCGGAGATCTCAGAGATTCTCTGATCCACCCTCTTCTTGAAGCTTGCAAGAGCCTCGGCGACGGCACTATTGAGCGTAATCATCGCGCTGGCGCAGTTCGCTTCGCTGCCCACAGCTCGGAACTCGAAGCGGTTTCCTGTGAAGGCAAACGGACTGGTGCGGTTGCGGTCGGTATTGTCGATGAGCAGTTCAGGAATCTCAGGAATGTCGAGCTTCATGCCTTGCTTACCGTCCATGGAGAAGAGGTCTTCCTTGTCGGCCTTCTCGATGTGGTCGAGCAGTTCGGAGAGCTGCTTTCCGAGGAAGGAGCTGATGATAGCTGGCGGTGCCTCGTTTGCGCCGAGACGATGGGCGTTGGTGGCCGACATGATGCTGGCCTTCAGCAGTCCGTTGTGCTTATAGACACCCATCAGCGTCTCGACGATGAAGGTGGCGAAGCGCAGGTTCTGTTCTGCCGTCTTGCCGGGAGCGTGGAGCAGCACGCCAGTATCGGTCGAGAGGCTCCAGTTGTTGTGCTTGCCCGAGCCGTTGATGCCTGCGAAGGGCTTTTCATGCAGGAGAGCACGGAAGCCATGCTTGCG
>CADCCR010000108.1:0-5328 GCA_902799985.1 uncultured Bacteroidales bacterium
GCCATCGCTGCGTATGTGAAGAAGGTAAATGGAATCGATTAAAGAACGTTTTACGCTATCCAAAGAAGAACGTCTGTGTAGCCGAAAGGCTTTGGAGGAGCTCTTCGAGGGAAGCAACAAATCTATAATGGCCTACCCCATAAGGGTAGTGTACCAGAAGACAGAAGAGACAGGAACCCGTATAATGGTTTCTGTCTCTAAGCGCTTTTTTAAGCGTGCTGTTAAGCGCAATAGGATAAAGCGTCAGTTACGCGAGGCCTATCGCTTAAACAAGCATCTCCTTTCGCCAACAACCGGAGGTGTTAATATTGCCTTTCTTTGGATCAGCAACGAGCTCTTCCCTACAAAAAAGGTAATGGAGAAAATGCAGAACCTTCTAACTAAAATCAATGAATCCCTTGCAGCATCTTCGCCCTCTGTCTGAACTTCTGGCAGGGATGCTGATACTTCCCATTCGGTTCTATCAGAAGTTTATCTCCCCGCTTACCCCGCCATCCTGCAGGTTTACACCTACTTGCAGTCAGTATGCCATAGAGGCATTGCGTAAACACGGTCCTTTCAAAGGAACATACCTTGCTATCAGAAGAATCCTGCGTTGTCATCCTTGGGGAGGACACGGATACGACCCAGTGCCATGACAATTCCCTATATCAACTTTCATACACATCATCCAGTCTATGAGAACGAAGTGTCCTTGGGCTGTGAGGAGCACGGCATGGACCGCAGATGGGAGGTTCCGTTGGCAGAACAGGAAGCCGCTTTCCGTTGTCATGTGTCAGAAAGTGAACAGGCAGGTAAGCCCTTGGTGATACATTGCGTAAAGACGCTGGAGGAAATCCTGCGGGTACGTAAGGAGATGCAGCCTCGTCAGCCCTGGATAATGCATGGTTTCAGAGGCAAGCCACAGCAGTTGCAGTCGCTCCTCTCTGCGGGGATATATGTATCCTTTGGATTACACTATAATAAAGAAAGTCTGGTGCTGTGTCCCCTGGAAATGATGTTTCTTGAGACGGATGACATAGCTGCGCCCATAGAGCCTCTGTATAAAGAGGTGGCGCAGATAAAGGGAATCTCAGAAGTTGCATTAAGAAAGAAAATATGGGAAAATGCAAATAAGTTGTTTCCTAACTTGGCTAAAAACGGATAATTTTGTACTTTTGCACGAAAATATTAACAAAATAAGCAGATAGAATTATGGAATTCAACAAGATTACGGCTGCTGAGGCTGCAGCCCTTATCCAGAACGGACAGACAATTGGTCTGAGCGGCTTCACGCCCGCAGGCGTGGCCAAATGTACACCAGCAGAAATCGCAAAGAAAGCAGAGGCAGAACATGCTGCCGGACGGCCCTTCAAGATTAGCATCTTCACCGGAGCAAGCACCGGTCAGAGCTGCGACGGCGACCTCTCGAACGCCCTCGCCATCGACTTCCGTGCTCCCTACACCACCAATCCCGACTTCCGCAAGAACGTCAATAAGAACACCCTCCACTACTCCGACCTGAACCTCTCCAACATGGCCACGCAGATACGCCAGGGCTATCTGGGACAGGTCAACTGGGCCATCATCGAAGCCTGTGCCCTCGAGAAGGTAGGCTCTAAGGCTCGCATCTACCTCACCGCAGCCGGCGGCATCAGCCCCACCGTATGCCGACTCGCCACGGAGGGCATCATCGTGGAGCTCAACGCTTTCCACAGCCCCAACAGCAAGGGCATTCACGACGTATATGAGATAGAGGACCACCCCTTCCGCACCCCCATCATGATTACGAAGGCCAGCGACCGCATCGGCAAGCCCTACGTCGAGGTGGATGCCGACCGCATCGTGGGCGTCGTGGAGTGCAACGTGCCCGACGAAGCACGCAGCTTCAAGGACCCCGACCCCATCACGACACAGATCGGACAGAACGTGGCTGACTTCCTGCTGCTCAACCTCAAGCAGGGCCTCATCCCGAAGACATTCCTCAACCTGCAGAGCGGTGTGGGCAGCGGCGCCAATGCCGTGCTCGGTGCCCTCGGACAGTGCCCCGAAGTGCCCAACTTCAACATCTACACCGAGGTGCTGCAGGATGCACCCGTCGGCCTGATGAAACAAGGCCGTGTGCTCTCGGCTTCGGCCTGCTCACTGACCGTCACCAACGAGTGCCTGCTCGACATCTACGACAACATCGACTTCTTCAAGGACAAACTCGTGCTGCGTCCCTCCGAGATAAGCAACTGCCCGGAGGTCATCGCCCGCTTGGGTGTCTGCGCCCTCAACACAGCCATCGAGTGCGACCTCTACGGCCATGTGAACAGCACGAAGATATGCGGCACGAAGATGATGAACGGCATCGGCGGCTCGGCCGACTTCGCTGCCAACGCCTACCTCACTATCTTCACCTGTGGCTCCACCACCAAGGGCGGCGCCATCTCCAGCATCGTGCCCTTCGCCAGCCACATCGACCACACGAACCACTACGTCGATGCCGTCATCACCGAGTACGGCGTGGCCGACCTGCGCCACAAGAGCGACATGCAGAAGGCTGAGGAACTCATCAAGGTGGCACATCCCGACTACCGACCCATGCTGCAGGACTACCTGAAGTATGCCGAGAAGCGCGGCGGACACACACACCACGAGCTGTCGGCCGCCTTTGCCATGCACGACACATTCCTGCGCAAGGGAGACATGCACCTGACCGACTTCGCCGAATACATCAAGTAGAACCATACCTCCCGGCCTGCCCTTCCATGTAAAAGGCTCCGGGAAACAACAAAGCGAAAACAGGGGCGTTATTGTTAAAAAAATGCAATAATTGTCCCTGTTCTTTCCGCATTTGTTCAAATTGTTGTACCTTTACGTGCCATGAACTACGAATGGAGCTATATTCCACCCTCCGAAGCAGAGCAACAGCTCGCAGTGGAGATGGCCGCAGAGCTGAAAATCAGCCCTGCACTTGCTCATGTCCTGATACGTCGTGGCATTAAGGACACACAGGAAGCCCATAAGTTCTTCCGCCCACAACTCACTGACCTCCACGACCCGTTCCTCTTCCAGGACATGCAAAAGGCCGTGAGCAGACTCAACGAAGCACTGGGCCGCAAGGAACGCATCCTCGTCTATGGCGACTACGACGTGGACGGCTGCACCGCAGTGGCACTGGTGTACCGCTTCCTGCAGCAGTTCTATAGCAACATCGACTACTACATCCCCGACCGTAACGAAGACGGGTACGGCGTCTCGCGCAAGGGCGTGGACTATGCCTGCGAGACGGGTGTCGGCCTCATCATCGTGCTCGACTGCGGCATCAAGGCCACCGACGAGATAGCCTACGCCAAGGAGAAAGGCATCGACTTCATCATCTGCGACCACCATGTGCCGGGCGACGAGCTGCCACCCGCCGTGGCCATCCTCAATGCAAAGCGTGCCGACAACACCTATCCCTACGAGCACCTGTGCGGCTGCGGCGTGGGCTTCAAGCTGATGCAGGCCTTCGCCATCAGCAACGGCATAGAGTTCTCGCAGCTCATCCCCCTGCTCGACCTCTGCGCCATCAGCATTGCGGCAGACATCGTGCCCATCCTGGGCGAGAACCGCATCCTGGCCTATCATGGCCTGAGGCAGCTGAACAGTTCGCCCAGCGTGGGCGTCAAGGCACTCATGGAAGTGTGCGGACTGAAGGGGAAGGAGATATCTCTGGGCGACATCATCTTCAAGATAGGGCCGCGCATCAATGCCTCCGGACGCATGCAGACCGGAGGAGAGGCCGTGGCTCTGCTCATCGAGAAGGACTACCACGCAGCCCGCGAGCATGCAGAGCGCATCAATGAATACAACGAGCAGCGCAAGGACCTGGACAAGACCATGACGGAGGAGGCCAACCGCATCGTCATGACCCTGGAACACCGGCACGAACATAAGTCCATCGTCCTGTTCAACGAGGAGTGGCACCGCGGCATCATCGGCATCGTGGCCTCGCGCCTGACCGAAGTGTTCTACAAGCCGAGCGTGGTACTTACCGAGGGCGACGACGGCATGGCAACAGGCTCAGCACGCAGTGTGCCGGGCTTCGACGTACACAAGGCCATTGAGAGTTGTGCCGACCTGCTCACCAATTTCGGCGGACACACGTACGCTGCAGGTCTGAGCATGCCGGTGGAGAATGTGCCCGCCTTCCGCCGTCGGTTCGAAGAGTACGTGGAGCAACACATACAGCCCGAGCAGACCAACGCCATTCTGCGCATCGATACCGAAGTGGACTTCCGCGACATCAACCGCCGCATGGCTGCCGATATCAAACGCTTCGCACCTTACGGACCCGACAACCAAAAGCCTCTTTTCTGTACACGCCAAGTCTATGACTACGGCACGAGCAAGGTTGTGGGCCGGGACCAGGAGCACATCAAGCTGGAACTTGTTGATTCGAAGAGCAGCAACGTGATGAACGGCATTGCCTTCGGCCAAAGCTCGCAGGCACGCTACATCAAGACAAAGCGGGCCTTCGACATTGTCTACAACATCGAGGAGAACTCGCACAAGCACGGCGAGGTGCAGCTTGTGATAGAAGACATCAAACCCTGCGAATAAGGAAAGGGAGGGGAGCATGCAGTATCGTTCTGTCCTTCGCCGGTACTGGGGCTACGATGATTTCCGGGGCATACAGCGGCAAGTCATAGAGAGCATCGGTGCCGGGCACGACACGCTCGGCCTCATGCCCACGGGCGGCGGCAAGAGCATCACGTTCCAAGTGCCCGCTCTTTGCATGAAGGGCCTTTGCATCGTCATCACACCGCTCATCTCGCTCATGAAGGACCAGGTGGAAGCCTTGAAGCGCCACGGCATCAAGGCGGCCTACATCACCGGCTACATGCAGCACGAGGAGGTGCTCACCATCCTGGACAACAGCATCTTCGGTGCCTACAAATTCCTTTATGTCTCCCCCGAGCGCCTGTCCAGCCCGTTCTTTCTGGCCAAGCTGCAACGCATGGAGGTATGCTTCATCACGGTGGACGAAGCGCATTGCATCTGCCAGTGGGGTTATGATTTCCGTCCATCCTACCTTGACATTGCCCGCATCCGCGAGGTGCTGCCGCAATGCCCGTTGCTGGCGCTCACTGCCACGGCGACGCCCGAAGTGGCGGACGACATTCAGAAGAAGCTTCTATTCCGCAAGAAGAACGTCCTGAGGATGAGCTTCGAGCGGCCGAACCTGGCGTACATCGTCCGGCGGGAGGACACTGTGCTGGACGGCATCGTGCATGCTCTGGAGACCATCCCCGGGTCGTGCATCATCTACACCCGCAGCCGCCGGAAGAGCCGCGAGCTGGCCGGAGAGCTCTGCGAAAT
>CADCCR010000108.1:5339-13394 GCA_902799985.1 uncultured Bacteroidales bacterium
TTTGGCATGGGCATCGACAAGCCGGACGTGCGGCTGGTGCTGCATGCAGATATTCCCGATTCCATCGAGGCTTATTTCCAGGAGGCAGGCCGTGCCGGCCGCGACGGACAGCCGGCCTGGGCCATCCTCATCACCGACGGCAAGGAACGTCTGCGCAGTGCCCAGCGTCTGACTCAGCAGTTTCCGCAACCCGACTACGTGCGCGACGTCTACGAGCTGCTCTGCTGCTTCCTGGGCATCGCCCTCGGCGACGGCATGCTCGTGACGCGCGAGTTCGACCTCGACAAGTTCTGCCGCACCTTCGGACACTTCCCCACGACGCTCGTCAGTGCCCTCGACCTGCTGGACAAGGCCGGCTACATCGAGTATCGCGACGAAGACGACACGTCCAGCCGCCTGCGCATCGACACCACGCGCACCGAGCTGTTCCGCGCCCTCGACCCCGATGGCGAACGCCTCATGCTCTCCGTGCTGCGACACTATGGCGGCATCTTCGTGGACTACGTCTACATCGACGAGGACTGGCTGAGCCGCGACACGGGACTCACGGCCGACGACATCTACCAGATACTGCTGCGTCTGGCCCAGCGCCACCTCATCTCCTTCATTCCGCGCAAGCACTTGCCGCACGTCACCCTCCGGCAACGCCGTGTGGACAAGGAGGAAATCGTCCTCTCGACACAGATTTATCAGGACCGTCGCGAGCGGTATGCACAGCGCATGGCCGCCATGTTGCAGTATGCCGACTGCGATGCCGACTGCTGCCGCAGCCGTATGTTGCTGAGTTACTTTGGGGAACGTGCCGCCCATGACTGCGGCGTGTGCGACGTCTGCCAGCGCCGCCACGAACAAAATCCTTCGGAGGATGCCTGTGAAGCTCTGCGTGCCCACATCATCGGTCAGCTCCGACAGGGACCGGTTGCCCCCACTGACCTCGACACCACTGGCTTCACTGCCGCACAGATAGAAGTGACCATCGACCGCATGCGTGCCTCGGGAGAAATTGTCCTCGACGGTTCGCTGCTGCACATCGCGCCGTAGCCACAACAGCGGCACGGCTTTTTCCACAAACCTCCCTGCGCTTCCAAAATAAGCGCCTCGTGCTTCCGAAATAAGCGCCTCGTGCTTCCGAAATAAGCGCCTAGCGCTTCCAAAATAAGCGCCTCGTGCTTCCGAAATAAGCGCCTCGTGCTTCCGGATTAAGCGCCTCGTGCTTCCAAAATAAGCGCCTCGTGCTTCCGGATTAAGCGCGTGGGGCTTTCCCCACATTCACCTGCATGTTCCAGTTCGACTCCGTAGGCTTGTAGATGCCGGCCTCGTGGAGGATGGTCCAAAGCCTGCGGTGGCAATGCGTCCGGCAGATGCGTTTATTCCTGACCCAAAGGCAGACGAGATGCGTGATTTCGGTAGGCAGCTGTCCGCGGACCAGCATGAGGAACTCGCGGGCATCGTCGGTGTTGCCGTTGAAGACGGGCGTCATCTGCCACAGCAGATAGCTGTCCACCTCGGCAACGGCTGCCGCCTGATGTTCATCGGCCAGCCCCAACTGCTCGCGCAGCAAGTGTCGGAGCACAAGGGCGGAGAGCAGCATGGTAAGCTTCTGCCGCGGCACATGCAGGTAGAGGAGGCGATGCATGAGGGCTCCGAACTGGTTCGTCTGGTAGTAGAGGTCGGCGGGCAGACGCTTCAGGCACTCCTCGATGGTCTGAAGCTCTCCTACCATAGCAGACCGGCGCAGATGGGGATTGCCCAGTTCGTCGGCATGTATGGCACACCACTGGCGGTACATGCGGTCGGCCGCCGCGCCGCTACAGAGGTGAGGCAGGTAGACGTCGCGGAACAGTCTGGTGCGCTCGTCGCTGCCCAGCGCGGCGAGGGCGTGGCGCAACTGCGGAGCCAGAGCCTGCACGTCGGCATCGGGATGATGCAGCACCAGCTGGCGTATCTGGCCGAGGAGCGTCTGTGTCTCGTGGCTGACGTCCCATTGCATCAGGTGCAGCACGAGCATGAAGTGCTCCAGCATCGTCCGCTTGCTCATAGTGCTGCCGCGCCGCAGCTCGGAGAGCGTGACCTTGAGGCTGACTTCGAGGCGACTTCCCTCCGGCGAGCCTTCCAGCAACGGTGCTCCCGCCCAGCTCCAGTCGGCCCAGAGGTCGGTGGCGGACGGAGCCGGACAGTCCTGCGTATTGTAGTCGCCGCCGATGCTGATGCTGTAGCAGCGCCCCTCGCAGTCGGTATCCTTCACCTTCCCCACGAGCACCGTCACGCCGTTCTGCTGCATCACGCCAAGCACATGTTCCAGGTCGAAGCGGCTCACGACGCCCCGATACTGCGTGCCCACCAGTGCACGGACAATCGTTCCGAAGTCGTGGGTCTGCTCCGTGACGAGCAGCACCTCGGGCTTCTCCTGCTGCATCGCTGCCATCACGGCAGGGATGTCAGCCCCCTGGCATGCATACTGCACGCCGGTTATCTGAATAAGGGTCTCCATTTTGCGGTTGTATTAAGGCTTTCTTTACTTATGGGCCGAAGGACAGAAGGGTCTAATGAGGCTTACAGGTCCCTCATCACCATGATGACGCGGTAGGCAGCGCGGAACTCGTTCTTGGCAAGCCTGCCGCCGTCGGCCAACTGATAGCTGGGGTTCTCCGTGGAGAGCTGCAGGTAAGGCACGGTAGGTCCGGGGTCGTGCACCATCTTCACCATGAGGCGCCCGTCGGTGGTCTGCACCAGATAAGGTTCTCCGGCGCGGAACTCCTCATAGCGCCCCAAGGCCTCGCCCACTCCCACATAGTCGCCGTCCTGGATGCGCGGCAACATGCTGTCGCCATGACAGCGGAACACGTACTTCACATCGCGGCGCGGCATCTGCACGGGCACCAGCCGCTCCTCGTCGTCGACCTGCGGCACATCGCCCAGCGAGGGATGCACGCCCGTCACGAGGTACGAGGTGGCTTTGCCCGACGCACCGCCCGTCTCCGAGTCCGCCTCGGGCTGTCCGGCGGCAAAGGCTGCTGCGAAGTCCGCATCCTCGTCGTCCACATCGGCAGGCAACGGCAGCGGTCCGGAAGGCAGCGACGCGTCGCCACCGCGCAACCAACTGCGGTCCACCTGCGGAAAGCGGTTCATGATGGCCTCTATGCCACGGTGCGGAATGTGGTCGCGGTAAACCCAATTGTTGACGGCCTGCGGCGAGACGCCAATCATGTCGGCCAGATGCGAACGGTTGCGGCAATAACGTTCCACCAAAATACTGATTTTTTCTTCTACTGTCATACTCTTATTGTTTTGTTTCTGTTTGCAAAGTTAAAACAAATCAACGAAACTTGCAAGAAACAGAGCTCTTTTTTTAAACAATAGGTGCGAACATGAATGTTATAAAACAAAACAGGTGCAGAAAAACTCGCCGAGGCTTGCACCTCTCATCCTTTTTTACTAACTTTGCGCAAACTAAAACGATACAGCAGATGAACAGCACAAGAAAAATCGTTGGCATGGGCGAAACTATCCTGGACATCCTGTTCCGCGGCGGACAACCCGTAGCGGCTGTGCCCGGAGGCAGCACCTTCAACAGCATCATCAGCGTGGGACGCACCGGAGTGCCGTGCGCCTTTGTGGGCTACACCGGAGCCGACACCGTAGGCCGGCAGGTAATGGACTTCATGCACGACAACGGCGTGGACACCGAACACTTCCTGATGCGCGAGGGAGAGAAAAGCGCCATCAGCCTGGCATTCCTCTCCGATGACGGCGACGCCTCCTACCTCTTCTACAACCAGCCGCCGCACGTGGCGCCCACTTGGACGTTGCCCGAGATGCACAGCGGCGACGTGCTGCTCTACGGTTCCTACTATGCCATCTGCCCCGGCATGCGCCCTATGGTGGAACAGTTGCAGCAACGGGCTGCCAGAGCCGGTGCCATCGTCTACTACGACCTGAACTTCAGGCGCAACCACCACGCGGAGCTCGACGCACTCATGCCTGCCATCCTGGACAACTTCCGACTGAGCACCATCGTACGCGGCAGTGCCGACGACTTCGAAGTGATGTATGCTTCGCGCGACGCGCGCGATATATATAATAGGTACGTCAGTCCCTGTTGCCCCTACTTCATCTGCACGGCAGGCGCAGGACAGATTACTGTCTGCACACCGACGGGCAGCTACGACTTCCAGGCACCGCTCATCGACGACGTGGTGAGCACCGTGGGGGCCGGCGACAACTTCAATGCCGGCTTCTCCTGCGCGCTCATCTGGCTGGGCATCATGCCCGCCGACCTGCTCGGACTGGACCGCAACGGGTGGCAACGCCTCGTCGACATCGCTTGCAGCTTCGCCGGAGAGGCCTGCCGCAGCACAGAGAATTACATCGGACGGGAGTTCGCCCAGACCGTTGCCGCAAAGTTCAACGTCTGACAAAGCCCATTGTCCTGCATCCTTCAACCTTTATTCTTCATTCGTCACTACTATTATTTCACTCAAATACCATGAGACACATCCTGACAACACTCCTCCTCTTGGCACTTGCCCTCAGTGTCTGTGCCGACGACAAGCTTGACGGCTACCTCTTTGCACAAGCCTCTGCACCCGACGGCACCGAGTGGCAGAGCCCCGAGAAGCTCTCGCTGAACAAGCTCTTGCCACATGCCTACATCTTCCCCTTCGCGGATGCCGAGGCCGCACGCCGCGTCCTGCCGGAAGGCTCGGCCTACTATCAGAGCCTGGACGGCACGTGGAAGTTCCACTGGGCTCCCACACCGGACCAGCGCGCCGAAGGCTTTGCCGACGCTTCCTACGACGTCTCGGCCTGGGACGACATCAAGGTGCCGGGCTGCTGGAACGTGCAGGGACTGGGCAAGCACGGCGAGATGAAGTACGGCGTGCCCATCTATGTGAACCAACCCGTCATTTTCTATCACGAAGTAAAGGTGGACGATTGGCGCGAAGGTGTGATGCGCGAACCCAAGGACCAAAGGTATACCACCTACAAGTACCGCAACGAAGTGGGCTCCTACCGCCGCTCTTTCACCGTGCCCGCCACGTGGAAGGACCGCCAGGTCATCATCAATTTCGATGGCGTGGACAGCTTCTTCTACCTGTGGGTCAATGGCCATTACGTCGGATTCAGCAAGAATAGCCGCAATACGGCACGCTTCGACATCACCCCCTACCTGCAGAAGGGCGAGAACATCCTTGCCGTGGAGGTCTATCGCAGCAGCGACGGCTCGTTCCTCGAAGCGCAGGACATGTTCCGCCTGCCCGGCATCTTCCGTAGCACCTACCTCACCGCCATGCCGAAGGTGCAGTTCACCGACCTCGAGGTCCGCACCAGGCAGCTCTCTGCGGGGCAGGCCTCTGTCAGCATCGTACACAAGCTCTGCAACCTGACGGACAAGGTTCAGAAGGGCTTGAAGGTAACTTACAGCATCTATCCCGTGAAGCTTTTCTCCGATGAAACCGGCAATTGTGTGCGAGAGCTCACCGTCGACGGTCTGCCCTTGAGGCCGATAGAGAAGAACACAACCTATCGTTCGGAGACCCTGACGGACATCTTGTCGCCCCTTCCCTGGAGCGCCGAAGCGCCCCACCGCTATGTCCTCGTGGCAGAGCTGAAGGACAAGAAGGGCCGCCTGCTGGACTGCACCTCCACTTACTTCGGCCTGCGCACCGTTGAGATACGCGATACGGGAGCCAGCGACGATGAGTTCGGCCTGGCAGGACGTTACTTCTACGTCAATGGCAAGCCTGTGAAGCTGAAGGGTGTGAACCGCCACGAGACCAATCCCACCACGGGCCATGCCATCACACGGCAGCAGATGGAGGAGGAAGTGATGCTGATGAAGCGCGGCAACATCAATCATGTCCGCCTCTCGCACTACAGCAACGACCCCTACTTCTACTACCTCTCCGACAAGTACGGCCTGTACCTCGAGGACGAAGCCAACATCGAGAGCCACGAATACTACTACGGCGATGCATCCCTCTCGCACCCGAAGGAGTGGCGGGCCGCGCATGTGGCACGTGTCATGGAGGCCGTTCGTGCCCACGTGAACAGCCCCAGCATCGTCATCTGGAGCCTGGGCAACGAGGCAGGGCCGGGCGAGAACTTCAAGGCGGCGTACGATGCCATCAAGGCCTTCGACCAGAGTCGCCCCGTACAGTACGAGCGTAACAACGACATCGTGGACATGGGCTCGAACCAGTACCCGTCGGTCGATTGGGTGCGCTATGCAGTGAAGGGCAACGGACAGGGCATCAAGTATCCCTACCACATTTCCGAGTATGCGCACTCCATGGGCAATTCGCTGGGAAACCTGGTCGATTACTGGGAAGCCATCGAGAGCACCAACTTCTTCTGCGGCGCCGCGATATGGGATTGGGTGGACCAAGCCATCGACACCTACACGCCGGACGGCACAAAGTACTTCGGCTATGGCGGCGACCACGGCGACTGGCCCAACGACGGTATGTTCTGCATGAACGGCATCATGCTGCCCGACCTCACGCCCAAACCGCAGTACTTTGAGGTGAAGAAGGTCTATCAGAACGTCAGCGTGAAGCTCGACTCGATATCGGGCGAAGAGAATGATGCGGTGGCACACTTCACCATCTTCAATAAGAATTACTTCGAGCCGATAACCAAAGACACTTACGACATTGTGGCGTTCGTCGTCCATGACGGACACATAACACACGAAGGAGGGGAACTCGTTGCTTTGCAGGAGGACATCCTGCCGCGTATGGACTTGCAATGCTCCTTCCCCGTGAACATGTTCTATGAGGGCGAGTACTTCCTGAACATCGAGTTCAGGCTGAAGAAGGACATGCCTTGGGCAAAGAAGGGTTATGTGCAGATGGCCGAGCAGTTGTTCCTCGGGAACACTTGGGTGCCTCTTTACTCAATGAAGAAAGGTCCTTTGAATGTGACGGACAGTGGCGGCAAGACAATCGTGAGCGGCAAGGACTTCAAATTCACCTTTGACAACGAGACCGGCAGCCTGTGCGGGATACAGTTCGAAGGCAAGACCATCCTCGAAGACTCGCCGCTGCTGCTGTCCGCCTTCCGTGCTCCTGTAGATAACGACAACTGGGCAAGGAATCAATGGTTCCAGCAAGGACTTTACGACTTGAAGCATAAAGTGCAGGGCAAGCCTGTCATCACCGATGTGAACGGCCAGACGGTGCTCATCGCCTATACCGTTGTAAGCCAAGCCAAGGGCAAGGGTGGCGTGAAGTATCGTGCAGGCAAGGCAGGTCAGCCCTACGAGAGTGTTGCCGACGCGACGGGCGACGGCGAAACGGTTTCCTTTACGACAACACAGTTCTACAATGTCTATCCTGATGGTGTTGTTCTGCTTACGAGCAGCATTATCACGAGCGATCCCGACCTGCCGCTGCCCCGTTTGGGCTACGAGGTGAAGCTCCCCAGCCGATTCGACCAATATACTTACTACGGACGCGGGCCTTTGAACAACTACAACGACCGCAAGACCGGCTCTTTCGTCGGGCTTTACCACAGTACGGTGCAGGAGCAGTTCGTGAACTTCCCGAAGCCCCAGAGCATGGGCAATCGCGAGGATGTGCGGTGGTGCGCTTTGCAGGACGAGGAAGGCAATGGCCTGGCATTCTCCAGCGAACTCGGCACGATGAGTACCTCTGCACTGCCCTGGAGCGCACTGCAGATGACGCTTGCCCAGCATCCGCACGAACTCCCCCAGAGCGACGGCACCTATCTCCATCTCGACTGCAAGGTGAACGGCCTGGGCGGCAACAGCTGCGGACAAGGCGGCCCGTTGAAGCAGGACAGAGTCCTTGGCGAACTGCATCAGATGAAGCTCGTCATTTGTCCTTTCTTTGATAAGGAAGAGCCGTCGGGCTTTGGCAAAAGGAGAGACTTCCTCTGTCCTGTTGCCATCTTGCGCGACAAGGCGGGCAAGGTCACCATTGTCGGCGATACACGCTCCGACGGCGAGGCTGTTCCTGTCAGCTATCGTGTGGGCAAGGGCAAAGTGCTGTTCACCTGCCCTGCCCGGGAACGGGTGATTGTTGTAGTTCA
>CADCCR010000109.1:0-8046 GCA_902799985.1 uncultured Bacteroidales bacterium
CCGCTCTGCACAGGCAGATGGATGTGGTGGCAGATGTTCGGCTCCTCGGCAATGACGCGCAATGTCTCGTCGCTCATGTCCTTGGGGTGCGACGTCGTGAAGCGCACCCGCATCTGCGGCACTTCGCGGGCCACAAGGCGAAGCAGCTGGGGGAAAGAACACTCTTTTAAAGGGGCAAGGGGCAAGGGGCAAGGGGCAAGAGGATTGATATTTGAGGGGACAGGGGAACCACCAGAACAGAAGCTATTCTCTTGCTCCTTGCTCCTTGCTCCTTGCTCCTCTCCAATAGGTCCGGGGCTTTTATATGAGTTCACATTCTGCCCGAGCAGCGTGACCTCCTTGTAGCCGCGCTCCTGCAGGTCACGGCATTCGCGCAGGATGCTCTCCACATCCCTGCTGCGCTCGCGGCCACGGGTGTAGGGCACGATGCAGTAGTGACAGAAGTTGTTGCAGCCGCGCATGATGCTGACGAAGCCCGAGATGTGCGGACCGCAGATGCGTTGCGGCACGATGTCGCGGTAAGTCTCTGTGGTCGAAAGCTCAACGTTGATGGCTTTCTGTCCGCACTCCACCTGACTAATCAGGTCGGGCAGGGACAGATAGGCATCCGGTCCGGCCACGATGTCGGCATGATGCTCCTCGATGAGTTTTTCCCTGACGCGTTCGGCCATGCAGCCAAGCACACCGATGATGAGGCGGCGACCCTTCCTCTGCAGACTGTGGAGGAACTCCAGGCGGGAGATAATCTTCTGCTCCGCATTGTCGCGCACCGAGCAAGTGTTCAGGAACACGGCATCGGCCTCGTCCAGATTCTCCGTCACCTCATAGCCGGCCATGCCCATCACGCTGGCCACAACCTCGCTGTCTGCCACGTTCATCTGGCAACCGTATGTCTCTATCAGCAGTTTCTTCATATACATAATGGGGCACACTCCCCCATTTTCGCCGCAAAGATACTGCTTTTTGGCGAGAAAAGCGATTTTTTGCACACAAAATGTTTCTTTCCGTCGGTTTATGGGGTTAAATAATGTGAAAAGCAGCCTTCCGATTGGCACAAAACATCGGGAAACAGGCAAAAGCACGCCCAAACAGGAAAACTTCCGAGAAGAAAACCACCCTACTCCACGCCACAGCACCCATAAGCACGAGGCGCTTCCAAAATAAGCACAAGGCGCTTCCGAAATAAGCACGAGGCGCTTCCAAAATAAGCGCAGGGCGCTTCCAAAATAAGCACAAGGCGCTTCCAAAATAAGCACAGGGCGCTTCCAGAATAAGCACAAGGCGCTTCCAAAATAAGCGCAGGGCCTTTCATGTAATGTTCTGTCGGATTTGAAATCCGACAGCATTGAATATAAGCATTTGAAATGCGATAAAAAGCATTGCGGGATTACAAATCCCTATATTCAGACGTGCGGATTCCAAATCCGCACGAACAGCGCTTCCGGCAAAGGAAGCCTCCCCTCGGGGAGGTTTGGAGGGGGTCCCGGCCAGGAATGTCATCATCACATAGCCCAAGACATCGCCCTGGATAGGAAGACAATCATAGAATACGCCCCACGAAGGCAAAAGCTTCTGCCTCAGCGGGGCGATAGATTATGTAACGTCCCAACACCCAGGGCGTTCTTCCTTGCGGTCGAGCGCAGGCGGACTATCCTAAGCTATGTGGTTGCCGACCTTTCAGACTACATTATATAATATAGTCGTTCTACCTGCGGCCACTACACCAAGTGCCCGATGATTTGCTCGCGGTCGCCGGGGAGGTAGTCGATGACGGGAATCTCAATCATCGTGTAGGCACCGGGCTGCTGCTTCATCGTGGCGCGGGCGGCGTTGACGAGCACCTGAGCCGTGAGGGCAGGGTTGTTGATCTTCATGTTGAACTCGAAGAGCTGGTTGTGCGTCTGACCGCTCACGCCCTTGCGGACGAGGTTCACGCCATGACCGACATCGTTCAGAGCATCAACGCTTTCCACCTGGAAGACGTGCGTCTCGTCGTTGGCGAAATAGGGGTCGGCCTTGATGGCCTTCGTCACTTCCTCGAGGCTCGCACCTTCTTCCAGCTCGACATACACCATGCGACGATGAATGCCTTCGCCTACGGGAATCGTCATCGAGAGCGCATCCTTCACGCCCGCCTTGCTGCGGACGCAGACGCTGTGGCCCATCGAGCGGCCAGGACCGAAGTTCGTGTAGGTCAAGCCCTTGGGAGCAAGACTCTCCATCAGGGTGCGGACGATGCTGTCGCTGCCCGGATCCCATCCGGCGGAAATGATACTGACAGCCCCATGCTGCTTGGCGGCAGCCGAGAGCGAGCGACGCAGGTCGAGGATGGACGTGTGGATGTCGAAGCTGTCCACCGTATTGATGCCCAGCGCCAAGCACTTCAGCGCATGTTCCTCGACGGAACGCGTCGGAGTGGCCAGTATCGCTACATCCACCTTGCCTAGCTCGGTGATGTCCTTCACAACTTTATAGTCAGCCAGCTCGGCAGGCTTGTCTGCTGCACCATTGCGGCGGACGATGCCAACAATCTCCATGTCGGGAGCCGCTTGAAGTGCCTGAACGGTGTACTTTCCGATGTTGCCATAGCCGACAACTGCAATTCTCAATTTATCCATGTCTTTTGTACTTTTAGTTAGCGTTTTCCTGAATTCGTTTGCAAAGGTACAGCTTTTTACGGAAACAAGCAACACTTTGTACACTTTTTCATTGCCTTGATGCTCACAGAGTGGTTTGGAGGCCCCGAAACGACCCGTTTCTGACTGTCACGGAAAGGGGAAAAGTTGTCCAACAGAAACAACATACTCTCAGAGGGAAATATACTTTTTGGGAAACTTTCTGTTTGGCTCTATATAGTTAAACGTCTTTAGCCCAGCAAATTAACTTTTCGTTTTGGAAAACTTTTATTTTTTTTGAACTTTTTTCTTGTTTTATTTTGGTCAAGTCGAGAAAGTTTTCTACCTTTGTAGTCGTTTTCCGCATGAACCATTGCTAACACATATTAACACACGATAAAACACTATGATTGTTATCAAAAGAGACGGCTCGAAGGAAGAGTTTAACAGAGCCAAAATCAAAAACGCCATCATCGGAGCCTTGCAGTCGGTGAACAAGCTGGATGATGAGAAAATAAAGACCGTAGCCACCGACCTGAGCGAAAGTATCTCCGTGCGCGACGGCTTCACCGTGGAGGAGATACAGAACCGCGTGGAGCTGGCCTTGATGCAGAACGGCTACTACGACGAAGCGAAGGCCTACATCCTCTATCGCCAGCAGCACGCCGAGGCACGCTTCATCAAGGAGCGCATCGACTACATGAACGAGTACAGCCACAGCGACGACAACGCCGCTACGGCATCGGAGACCGATGCTAATGCCAACGTGACGATGAAGAACGTGGCAAACCTGGAGGGCGAAGTCTACAAGACCACCAACCGCGTCATCCAGCGCCAGCGCATGAAGGACAAGCTGAACCAGATGTTCCCCGAAGTGTCGAAGCAGTACGAGGCCGACCTCAACCACCATATTATATATACGCACGATGAAGCCTCCACACCCGTGCTCAAGCAGTACTGCATGGCCGTCAGCCTCTACCCCCTCATGACGGAAGGCGTGGGCAACATCGACGGCGTCACACCTGGCCCGCCAAACGACCTGCAGTCGTTCTCGGGGCAGATAACAAACCTCACCTTCCTTCTCTCTTCCCAGTGCAAGGGCGCAGTTGCCTTCGGCGAATACTTCATAGTGTTGAACTATTACATCATATCTGAGTTCGGACAGAAGTGGTACGACCACCTGGACGAAGTGGCCACCACCACCGACATCTGCTTGCAGGAGCGCACCGTGCGCGACCACATCCTGAAAGCCTTCAAGCAGTTCATCTGGGGCATCAACCAGCCTGCAGGCAACCGTTCCTACCAGTCGCC
This sequence comes from uncultured Bacteroidales bacterium, assembly GCA_902799985.1. Taxonomy (GTDB): domain Bacteria; phylum Bacteroidota; class Bacteroidia; order Bacteroidales; family Bacteroidaceae; genus Physcousia. Next base: position 3,927 of record CADCCR010000109.1, read on the forward strand.
CTTCACCAACGTGTCCTATTACGACCACACCTACTTCGAAAGCCTCTTCGCCGACTTCTGCTATCCCGACGGCACGAAGCCCGAATGGAAAGCAGTCGACACCCTGCAGCGCATGTTCATGAAGTGGTTCAACAAGCTTCGCCTCAAGCAGCTACTCACCTTCCCCGTCGAGACGATGGCCATGGTGTATGACCCCGAGACGAAGGACATCATCGACAAGGACTACAAGGACTTCACCGCAGAGATGTACGCCGAAGGCCACTCCTTCTTCACCTACATCTCGGACAGCGCCGACTCGCTCGCATCGTGCTGTCGTCTGAAGAACGAGCTGACGGAGAACACCTTCAACCCCACATCTGGCCTGACAGGCGTAATGACTGGCTCGTGCAACGTCATCACCCTGAACATCAACCGCATCGTGCAGGACGCCAAGCGCACCGTCGCAGCAGCAGAAGGCAACTTCGACTTCTACGCTTTCCTGCGCCTTTACCTGACCACCATCCTGGAGCGCGTCTATAAGTATCACATCGCATACAAGACCATGCTCTACGAAATGGAGGACCGCGGCATGTTCGCTGCATCCAACGGCGGCTACATCTACATCAGCAAGCTTTACTCCACCATCGGCATCAATGGACTCAACGAGGCTGCACGCTTCCTCGGAATGAAGGTGGGCAACAACCCCGAGTACATACAGTTCCTGCAGCTCATCCTGGGCACCATCAAGGAGGAGAACAAGCGCCACAGCATCCACGACAAGAAGAAGCCCTTCCTCTTCAACTCCGAAGTAGTGCCCGCTGAAGGCCTCGGCGGCAAGAACTACCGCTGGGACAAGGAGGACGGCTACTGGGTGCCCGACGACGAGAACCTCTACAACTCCTACTTCTACGACGCACACGACGACACACGCGTGCTCGACAAGTTCATCCTCCACGGACGTCAGACGTACCAGTACACCGACGGCGGCAGCGCACTCCACTGCAACCTGCAGGACCACCTCTCGAAGGAGCAGTACCTCAAGCTCATCGACTTCGCCATCGAGAACGGCACATCCTACTACACCTTCAACATCCCCAACTCGAAGTGCGAGGACTGCGGCCACATCATCAAGAAGCCCATCGAGGTTTGTCCCTGCTGCGGCAGCACGAACGTCACGCAGTACACACGCATCATCGGCTACCTGCGCCCCATCCCAGCCTTCGGCAAGGACCGACAGATAGAAGCTGCCAAGCGAACCTACAGCAGTGGTTTGTAATTAAATATCAACAACGAGATGGGAGTTTGAGTGGCAGCGAGCCGCTTGTCAACTCCCATCTTTTTTTGCACCTATAGCCATATGAAATACATCGATGTTAAAGAGGTCTTTGCAGAGATACCCGACGAGATAACCCTGGCCATCAGCATCAGCGGCTGCCCCATTCACTGCCCGGGTTGCCACAGCCAATACCTCTGGGCCGACGTGGGCGTCCCCCTGACCACCGAGGCTTTGGCTTCGATGTTGCAAGACCATATCGGAATCACATGCATCTGTCTGATGGGAGGCGACCAAGACCCAGCCGAAATTGACAGACTGGCACGCTGGGTGAAGCAGAACTCGAAGGTTCGGACCGCCTGGTACAGTGGTCGGAACGAATTGCCGCAGGAGATAACGTTATCCAACTTCGACTACTTGAAGACAGGACCTTACGAAGAGGCTCGCGGGCCGCTGAACGTCAAGACCACCAACCAACGCCTCTACCGCGTAGAGCAAGGAAAACTCACAGACATCACATCCCGCTTCTGGAAGTAAAACGCAAGACTTCGTTTACAGCTCTGTAAGACCTTACCAAAGGAATGCTAATACCTTGGCCAATGAATACTAATTCCTTGACCAAGGTATTATAGTGTTTTGAGAAAGGTATCCGCAATTAATCTTTGCTCCCCTACTTCATCAGGAACTTCTTGCCGCCACGGATGTAGATGTGGCCTGGCTTGAGGTCGGTGACGCGACGGCCGGTGAGGTCGTATGTTTCATTGACCATTGACCATTGACCATTGGCCATTTCTTCTTCGGGCAGGTCACTGATGCCATCGATGATGTCGTCTGTGAGGTCGCCGACGATGGTGCCGTACTTTGCCCAGCTCGATGCCTGATACTTGGCGAGGGCGCTGGCATAGACATGGATGGTGGGGTTGCTGTTGAAGATGTAGTCCGCGAGGGTCGGCGGAGTGAGGGCCTTGACATAGACATCCTTGACGGGCGAATTGTAGAAGACACCTTGGCTCATCGTCCTGACTTTCTTCCCGAGGATGACCGTCGCGAGCGTTTCGCAACCGCCAAAGGCCTCGAGGCCAATCGTGGAGACAACGTCGGGCACGTCTATCATCCTGAGGCCCGAGAAGCGGAAGGCCCGGTCGTCTATCTTGGTCAGGGTCAGCGGCAAACGTATCGACACGAGTTTCTTGAAGCTGTCGAAAGCGTAGGGGCCCACGACATTGAGCGATGTTGTGTAGCTCTGATAGTAAGCTATGTTGGAAGTCACCACTTTGGCATTTGCCAGGTCGAGCGACTGGAGGTTGCCTTCGCCGATGAGCTGACGCATGTACTTTATGTCCTTGCCGTTGATGTTGCCGCTGATGACGGCCTTGATGGCCTTGGCCGAGAGGGAATCCTGCAGGACGCCTGGCCTGGGCATGACAACATAATCCGTGCCCGTGCCAGCCATGTCTATCTCATGCAGCGAGCCGTCGGCGTCGAGGGAATACAGTTGAGAGTGGAGAGTGGAGAGTTGAGAGTTGGGGATGCAGAAGTTCTTCGCGTTGGCGGCAAACAGGAGGTTGTTGTCCTCGTCGAGCGCCATGAAGCCCAAGCCGCCTTCGCCATCGAGGGCATAGAGCGAGTCGGCCTGCAGGTAGGTGTAGCTCGAAGGCTGACAGATGCCGGGCAAGTAGTCGGTGAACTGGCCGACGTTGCCGCATTGTCCCACTAGATTGGAGTCGCGTCGCTTCTGCCCAGCCGTAGTGAGGAAGCCTGTTGTGGGGACATAGTCGGCACGGTCCTCGATGAAGATTATCTCGCGGTTCTTCGTCGGATACTTCGCTATCTCGGCCAGCGTCCTGTTAATGTCGGTCTGCCGGACCGTCATGGAATGTGCACCATAGTCGTTGACGGTGTAGTTCGTTAGCGGTTCGAAGAAGCCCCAGATGCGGAAGAAGTCGGTAAGGTCCTCCCCTGCCACCTCGCACACCTTGCGGACGAACTTCAGGCAGCCGTTGTTGGAGTTGTAAGGTGTCAGCGGGTCTTCGCGAAGCTTCTTGAAGAGCGTGGGATAGAAGGCCGTGTTCCTTTGTGCCAGGTGGTAGTAGAGGTAGAGCTGCCAGTAAAGGCGCATCTGGCTCTCGAGCGGTCGTGTGAAGAACGGTTCGCGGCGCATGTACTCGTCCATGACGGTGGAGAGGGAAGCGCCTCGGGACGTGACGAGTCCGGTGTGGAAGCGGACATAGTTGGAGAAGAGGTTGTTGGAGACCTCTGTGCCGCCCTCCACGGTGATGGGCCCCTGGTTGTTGTGGCCGCACTCGTGGGCAGCGCACCAGTCGTCGAAGTCTGCCGTGCGGCTCACGTCGAACGAGCTTTGCACACAGCCCATCGTGTTGTACATCGTCCGGAAGGATGCGGAGTTGGCAAAGCCGCCGTCGCTTTCCTCGCCTTCGACAGCAAAGTTCGGGTTGTTATAGTAGAGGGGGAAGATGGCATCGCCGCCCGTCAGGAAGTAAGGCGCCCCGGCGCGTCGGCCAGAGGCAACGCTTTCGCTGATGCCAGCCAACTCTTTCTCCCAGACGGTGAGGCTGTCGAACCAGCAGATGCTCTTGTCGATGGTCTTGGGCCAGACGGTGCGGTAGGTGCTTGTCTTGAAGTGGAAGAGCGACTGTCCGCCCTTGACGGTGAAGCGTTCGTTCGTGGCAGCCGAGAGGAGAGCCTTGTAGTCGCTGTCGCTCTGCCGCTTCACGTCGTAGTAGCCGTTCACGGTGCCTCCCTCAATGTGAATCTTGATGTCGGGCCACTCGGCGAGTGTCTTGGTCATAGCCTTCGTGTCGGCTATATATAATATGTAGAAGAGGGCATTCTCCTTCCCGTCGACGA
>CADCCR010000109.1:8067-11744 GCA_902799985.1 uncultured Bacteroidales bacterium
GCGCCGGAGGGCACGTCGCTGTCCACGAAGACATAGAGGGGCTCGAAGCCTTTGGTGTAGATGCCAGTGGGGTTGCCCATGAAGGAACCGCCTGTGGTGCGGAGCTTGCTGTTCCAGTAGCCGGCGTCGCTGTAGGCATTATAGGAATGGATGCGGAAGTCCTTCTCGAACTTTGCCCAGCTCTCGTTCTTGAGCTTGAGGGTCATGGCGTTGAAGACAGAGAACTGCTCGTCGAAGGTTGCTTCGTCCATCGTTCCGCCGTTCAGACTTGCGGCTTTCGTCCTGATGCTTTCCAGCAGTTCCTCATCGCTCATCGCCTTGTAGTCGGCCTTCAGCTCTGTGCAAGCGGCATCCTCAAAAAGGTCGCTTGCCAGGGTGCCGATGATGGCTCCGAAGTCGGCATCGTCCTCCGGGAAGTAGTTCTCCAGCTTGCCCACCAAGGTGCCATACTGCTTCCAAGCTGATGCCTTGTACTCATCCAAGACGCTGGAATAGACACGAACCGTTGGGTTTGCCGTGAAGATGTAGGCATCGAGCGAAGGCGGAGTCTTGGGTTTGACGGAGACCAGCGTGATGGAGGAAGAGTTGTAGAACACCGCCTGGTCGAGATGCGACACTTTCTTGCCGATGACGACGGTCCTGAGTGAGCTGCAATTGGCGAAGGCTGCTCCGCCCAGACGAGTGACGCCATCGGGCACTTCCACCTTGGTGATGCCTGTCAGCTGGAAGGCCGACTTGCGGATGTCCTTGACGCTGACGGGCAGAGTGACGGCTGTGAGCCTGGACAGGTTGTAGAACATGGAGTCGCCGATGACGTCGTTGGCCGTCTTATGCGCTCCAAAGTAAGCGTCACCGCCGCTGACGATGCGTACCTCCTTCAGGTCGAGTTGTGTTATCTTTCCTGCTCCTATCTTCTCGCGAAGGTACTTGACGTCGCTGCCATTAATGGAGCCTGTCAGCTTGACCTGTCGCTGCGGCGTCTCCAAGAGCGAGGCCAATGTACCGGCCTTCTCAACATATACCGTGTCTGCCGACCACACATTCGCCGGGCACAGACAGGCTATGCCCACCAGGATTCCCTTGAACAAATCCTTCACTCTGCTTCTTTTCATGTCTTTGCCTTTAATGATTTTGCTTGAAAACTCCAGCCCTCCCGTGGGGGGACTGGAATCGTACCATGTGATTCTACTTAATCATGAACTTCTTTCCGCCGCGGATGTAGATGGTTCCGGGCTTGAGCTCTGTGACGCGGCGACCCATCAGGTCGTATGTCTCATTGGCCATTGAACTTTGACCATTGACCATTTCCGCGTCTTCCTGGAAGAATGTTGGTGTGAGGCCGTCAACCATCTCCTCGGTGAGGTCGCCAACGATGGTGCCGAATCTGTCCCAATTGGCTGCCTTGTAGGCATCCACGGCGCTAGGATAGACATGGATGATACGTTTCTTCCCAGAGAAGAGATAGTCGCTGACGCCATTGAGGGTCGGAGGTGTCAGAGGCTTGACGTAGGCATTGGTGATGTTGCCCGAGCCATAGAACACGCCCTGGTCCATCGTCTTCACGCTCTTGCCGATAATCACGCCTGTCAACTTATCGCTATAGGCAAAGGCATCGCCGCCGACACTTGTCACCTTGTCGGGGATTTCGATGAAGCTGAGACCTGAGCCAGAGAAGGCACCCGAGCCGATGCTGGTAAGCGTGAGCGGCAGCTTGATGGCAAGAAGCTTCTTGTAGTTCTGGAAAGCAGCACTGGCCAACGAGGTTGCTTTTGCCTGTTCCAGGTCGATGCACAGAAGGTTGTTCTTGGTGATGAGCTGCTTCATGTAGGTGATGTCCGTGGCGTTAATCGGTCCGCTGACAATCAACTTGATGGCCTGGTCGTTCTCCAACGTGCGCCTCAGACTGCCCGCAGCAGCAAGCTTGACATAGACGGTGCCGCTGCCGGCCATGGGAACCTTGTGCAATGACCCGTCGGCATCGAAGGAATAGATGGTGAAGTCGCGACCGACGCTCGTGGGGATGCAGAAGTTCCAGGCGTTGGAAGCATACTTGATGTTGTTGTCCGCATCGAGCATGAAGAAGCCGAGGCCGCCCTTACCCTCCATGGCATAGAGACTGTCGGACTGGTAGTAGACATATTCCGAAGGCTCACAACCGCCCTCCAGATAGGACGTGAACTGACCAAGATCGCCACACTGGCCCACCTGGTCGGAGCCGTTGCGCTTCTTGCCGGCTGCTTGGAGGAAGCCTGTGGAGAGCACGTAGTCGGCACGGTCCTCGACGAAGATTATCTCGCGGTTCTTCACGGGATACCTGGCGATGTTGGCCTTCGTGCTGGCAATGTTGGCCCTCGTCACGGCGATGGGATGGCTGCCGTAATCCTCTATCTTCGTGCCCGTCTTGATAGGCTCGAAGAAGCCCCAGATGTCGAAGAAGTCGGTCAAGTCTTCCTGTGCCACCTCGCAGACCTTGCGGACGAACTTCAGGCCGCCGTTGTTGTTGTTGGAGCTGTTATAGAGCACCAGCGGGTCCTTGCGCAGCGCCTTGAAGAGCTCGGGGTAGAACGATGTATTCTTCTGTCCCAGATGGTAGTAGAGGTACAAGTTCCAGTACATGCGGAGGCGGCTGTTGACGTCTCTGAAGTAGAAGGGCTCGCGGCGGGCATACTCATCCATAACGGTGGACAGTGTGGAGCCGCCCGATGAGTTGAGACCGTCGAGGTAGCGCACGAGGTTCGAGAAGACGTTGTTCGAAGCTTCGGTGCAACCTTCCACATTGATGGCCCTCTGGTTGTTGTGACCGCACTCGTGACCTGCGCACCAGTCGTCCATGTTGGAGTTCAAGGCGTTCAGACAGTTCCTGATGCAATCGATGCCGTTGAACGAAACCCTGTAAGCCGTCGAGTTGGCATAGCCGGCATCCTCAGGCTCACCTTCGATAGCGAAGTTCGGGTTGTTGTAGTAGAGGGGATAGATGGCTTCACCGCCCGACAGGTACCAGGGATAGCCGGCCTTCTTGCCTGTTGCCACAGCTTCGGTCATGCCCATCAGGTCCTTCTCCCAGACGGCCACGCTGTCGTACCAGCAGATGCTCTTATCGACGGTGTTGGGGAAGACGGTCTTGTAGCTATTGGTCTTCAGGTGGAAGAGGGAGTGCTCGCCGCGAACGGTGAAGCGTCCCAGCTTCGATGCATTGCGAAGTGCCTTGTACTGGGCATCGCTGTGACGACTGATGTCGTAGTAGCCGTTCACCTTGCCGCCTTCCACATGAATCTTGATGGCAGGCCACTCGCTGAGGGTCTTCTTCATGGCCTTCGTGTCGGCCGTATAGACGATGTAGTAGAGCGCGTTCTTCACGCCGTCGATGACGTTGAGACCCTTCTCCAGCCTTGTGCCCGTCTTGGCGTTGTAGATGAGTTGATTCTCGACGCAGCCGGCAAAGTAGAGCGTCGCGTCGCTGGGCACATCGTCGCCCACGAAGACATAGAGCTCGTCGCCGTCGTTCTCGGCATAGATACCTGTCGGGTTGCCCATGTACGAACCGCCGGTGGCCATCATCTTCTCGTTCCAGTAACTGGCGTCGCTGTATGCCTTGTAGTCGTGGATGCGGAAGTCCTGCTCGTAGGTGGCCCAGCTTGCGTTCTTCACCTTCAGGGCAATGCCGACCATGTATTCCG
>CADCCR010000110.1 GCA_902799985.1 uncultured Bacteroidales bacterium
GGACACTACAACAGCGACCTGCGCTCGCCCTCCGAGACATTCTACGTGGGCGGCGACGGCACCAGCGGCTACAGCACGAACTATGCCACCGAGACGATTGGCATGCGTGGCTACGACAATGGTTCGCTCACGCCGAGAGGTGCGGCCGGCTATGCCTACGACCGCTTCACCGTGGAGCTGCGCTATCCCTTCATGTTGGGAGCCAGCACCAACATCTTCGGCATGATCTTCGCCGAGGGAGGCAACGCATGGAACAACATCAAGGACTTCAATCCCCTGGACATGAAGCGTTCCTTGGGCGCAGGTGTCCGCATCTTCCTGCCTATGGTGGGCCTGCTCGGTATCGACTGGGCTTACGGCTTCGATAGCGTCTACGGCAGCAAGTCGTACTCCGGAAGCCATTTCCACTTCATCCTCGGACAAGAGTTCTAACCCTGAAACTACACATTATATATAATATATACGGAAAAAAGAATAAAGCTATGAAGAAGATTTTATTTGCAATGCTGATGCTGCTGGGCAGCACTTCAGCCTGGTCCCAGAAGTTTGCACTGGTCGACATGGACTACATACTGAAGAACATTCCCGCCTACGAGCGTGCCAGCGAGCAGCTCAACCAGGTCAGCAAGAAATGGCAGGCCGAGGTGGATGCCCTGACCAGCGAGGCACAGACACTCTACAAGAACTATCAGTCGGAAGCCGTCTTCCTGAGCGAAGAGCAGAAGACCAAGCGCGAGGAAGCAATCGTGGCCAAAGAGAAGGAAGCCGCCGAGCTGAAGAAGAAGTATTTCGGCCCGGAAGGTGAACTCTTCAAGAAGCGCGAAAGCCTGATGGCCCCCATCCAGGAGGAGATATACACCGCCGTCAAGGACATCTGCGACCAGAAAGGCTACTGCCTCGTACTGGACCGTGCCAGCGATGCAGGCATCATCTTTGCCAGTCCGAAGATTGACATCTCGAACGAAGTGCTCACCAAGCTTGGCTATAACTAAACGAACCGAAACACAACAAAGAAAACACTAATAAACACAAAACAATACAAAAGACTATGAAAAAAATCATGATTGCCATCCTTTTGATGGCTCCCCTGAGCATCTTTGCTCAGAAGTTCGCACACTTCAACACAGCAGACATCATCCCCAACATGAAGGAATACACCACTGCCATGGATGAGATGCAGACCATGCAGAAGCAGTTTGAGGATGACCTGAAGCTCATGCAGGACGAACTGCAGAAGAAGACCGAGGAGTATCAGAAGGAACAGGCCAACCTGCTGGAAAACGTACGCCAGCGCCGCGAGCAGGAGCTGCAGGACCTCTACAACCGTCTGCAGCAGTCCTATCAGGACAATCAGACAGCACTCCAGAAGGCTCAGGCCGAGAAGATGAGTGCCATCAGCGAGAAGGTGATGGAAGTCGTGAAGAAGCTGGGCGAGGCTGGCGGCTACGTCTATGTCGTCGACACAAGCGCCGGTGTCATCCCCTTTGTCAACTCTGCTCTGAGCACCGACATCACCGACCAGGTGAAGAAGGAACTGGGAATACAGTAAACACATTAAATCCAAGCCTATGAAACGCTTGTCTTTCATCCTCCCGCTACTGATATTCTGTGCCATCTGTCAGGCACAGATACAGTTCGGGTACGTTAGCTATGAACAGCTCTTGAAGGAGCTGCCCGAATATGCCCAGGCAAAGCAGGACCTGGCTGCGCTGAAAGCCAAGTACGAGGGAGAGGCCACGAGGAGCGAAGAGGAGTTCCAGCGCAAGTTCATCGACTTCCTGCAAGGGCAGAAGGACTTCCCGCAGGCCATCATGCAGAAGCGACAGGCAGAGCTGCAGTCGCTCATGGACAACGGTATCGCCTTCCGCCAGAAGTCGCAGGAACTGATTGCGCAAGCAGAGGAAGAACTCATGCAGGAGGCTCATAAGCGGTTGAACCGCGCCTTGCTCGAGGTGGGTGTGGAGTATGGCTACGGCTATATCCTGAACACCGACGGCAACAGTTGCCCGTACATCAACCCCGTCATCGGCGTTGACGTGACGGAACTTGTGCGCCAGAAGCTCGGTCTGGCCGTTGCTCCCGGTCCGGAGAACGCGCCGCAGACCATCGTGCAACCGGCTGCACCACAGTCGGGAGAGTGAACATCGTCCCCTGCATGACACAGACAAATGTCTTTCCCACAGCTCCAGGCCCCATCGGTGTCTTCGACTCAGGCTACGGCGGACTGACCATCTTGCGGCAGATACGCCGCACGATGCCGCAGTACGACTACGTCTACCTTGGCGACAACGCCCGTGCCCCCTACGGCACCCGCTCGTTCGACGTCGTCTATGAATTCACGCGTCAGGCCGTACGATTCCTCTTCGGGCAAGGTTGCCACCTGGTGATACTGGCCTGCAACACCGCCTCGGCCAAGGCTTTGCGCAGCATCCAGCAGAACGACCTGCCGGAGCTGGACCCGCAGCGGCGCGTACTTGGAGTGATTCGCCCCACGGTGGAGGCAGTGGGCGACATATCGAAGAGCCGGCATGTAGGCATCATGGCCACGCCAGGCACCATACGCAGCACAACCTACGAACTGGAGATAGCCAAGCTGCACCCCGACATAAAGGTGACGGGCGAAGCTTGTCCGATGTGGGTTCCGCTGGTGGAGAACGACGAATACGACAGCCCTGGGGCCGACTACTTTGTCAGCAAGCGCATCGACAACCTGTTCCGTCGCGACCCTGACATAGACAGCGTCATCCTGGGCTGCACACACTATCCACTGCTGATGGGCAAGATACGCCGCTACATGCCGCAGGGCGTCTGCATCATAGAGCAAGGCAGCTATGTGGCACAAAGCTTGCAGGACTATCTCGGCCGACACACCGAGATGGCACAGCGCATCACCAGCGGCGGGACGGTCCGCTTCCTGACCACCGAGCAGGCCGAGGCTTTCCAGCAGAAGGCAACGGCCTTCATGGGCGAGCCGCTCACAGCCGAGAGGGTCAGCCTGGGGTGAAATAAAACCATAATTGAAGCTCACAGGCAACAGAGTCACATAGCACCAGGACAATTGCAAACCATTACACAACAGAACGAAATGAAAAGCGACAGCATAGTCATCATACCAACCTACAACGAAAAGGAGAACATCGAGGCCATCATACGGGCCGTCACCTCTCTGGAAAAGGCATTCGACATCCTTGTCATCGACGATGGAAGTCCCGACGGGACAGCCAACATCGTGAAGGAACTCATGCAAGGAGAGTTGTCCGGGCGTGTCCATCTGGTGGAACGCTCCGGGAAGCTCGGGCTCGGCACGGCCTACATCTGCGGCTTCAAGTGGGCGCTGGAGCATGGCTATGACTATGTCATCGAGATGGATGCCGACTTCAGCCACTCGCCGAGCGACCTGCCACGGCTCTACGCAGCCTGTCACGACGAGGGCTACGATGTCGCGGTGGGCAGTCGCTACATCACCGGCGTGAACGTCGTGAACTGGCCCATCGGCCGCGTCCTCATGTCGTACTACGCCTCAGCCTACGTCCGCACGATACTCGGCATTTCGCTCCGCGACACCACAGCAGGTTTCGTCTGCTGGACGCGGAAGGTGCTGGAAACGATATGTCTGGACGATATCCGATTCAAGGGCTATGCCTTCCAGATAGAGATGAAGTACACAGCCTTGCGCCTGGGCTTCAGAATCAAGGAGGTGTCCGTTGTCTTCGTCAACCGCGAGCTGGGCACAAGCAAGATGTCGGGCGGCATCTTCAGCGAAGCGCTTTTCGGCGTCATGCGCCTGCGCTTCACAAAGTTCAAGCGGAACAAGAAACAATAACAAACGCCCTGCGCTTATTCTGGAAGCACCCCGTGCTTATTCCGGAAGCGCCCTGCGCTTATTTAATAAGCGACCTGCGCTTATCGCCGAAGCGCCTAATGCTTATTTTGGAAGCGCACGCCGCTTATTTCGGAAGCGCACGCCGCTGGTAGAGGGAAGTGTAACAAGACGGGAAGTTTTTGCCTTTTGCTTTGTCTTTCTCGCAAAAAAAAGGTAACTTTGCACTTCCATGAGACAATTTACAATTTTAGCACACGACACAAGACGTATCCTGTCGCTCGTCATACTCCTTGCCTCTGCTGCCCTGGGCGTAGTGGCACAGCCTCGCTTTGTGCCCGACACAGACATCAAGAAGGTGGGCGAAGTGGCATTCCAGATGCCGCGTAAGTTCAGCATCGGATTCACAAACAAGGGCGACAAACCCCTGCTCATCCAAGAAGTGAAGGCATCGTGCGGCTGCCTCGACGTATTGTACCCCCAAGCACCCATCGCCGCCGGCGCACGCGGCGAGATAACGTTGACCTTCGACGCCAAGCTGCTGGGGACGTTCTATAAAGAACTTGAGGTACGGACCAATGCCTCGGACGAACCGAAATACATCGGCATCCAGGGCTCCGTAGTGACCGAGATACAGGACTTCAGCGACGAATTCCCCTTTGACCTCGGTGGCGTACGGCTGGAAACAAACACCATCGAGTTCGAGGACGTCAGCCTGGGAGACAAGCCGACGGCTGAACTGCGTGTGCTCAACACCGACCGCACAGCCTACCGGCCCGAGCTGATGCACCTGCCACCTTACCTCACCGCCGAATGCGAGCCAAAGGACATACCCGCAGGGAAAATCGGCACCATCCGCCTCACACTCGACAGCGAAAAGCTCAGTCAGCTGGGACTCAGCCAGACCAGCATCTACCTCTCGCGCTACCTCGGCGACAAAATCGGGGACGAGAACGAGATACTCGTCTCGGCCATCCTGCTGCCAAGCTTCACCGAAATGACCGACGATGAACTTGCCAATGCTCCGGAGCTGACGATCAGCGAATCGACTGTCAACATGGAGATTAAGAGCGGAAAGAAAGCCATCAGCCACATCGTCACGCTCACCAACACCGGACAGCGCGACCTACACATCCAACAGGTGCAGGTCTTCAATAAAGCCCTCAGCGTCAGCATCCCCGACCGCACCATACGTCCCGGCAAAAGCACACGCCTGAAGGTAAGCGTCACAGCAAGCTACCTCAGCAAGAGCAAGGGGCGCATGCGCGTCCTCCTCGTCACCGACGCTCCCAAGCAAGCAAAGCAATATATCAATGTAGAGGTGAATAGTTGAAAAAGTGAGAAGGTGAAGAATTGAAAATGTCAAGCCTATAACCTCTAAACTTTAACCCTTACCCTTTTCACCATTTAAACCTTTCAACTTTTAAACTATTTACCTCTTCAACTTTTAAACTTTTCAACTTTCCATGGAACACCCCGAGAACAATCCCGAATATGCCGGACTGACCGTGAACAGCGGCGTCGGCCCTGTCTCTACCGTCAATCCTCACCTCAACCGCAAGCGTTTCGCACGCCATCGCCTCACCGCTGCCGACTACGTGGAAGGCATTCTGAAGGGCAACATCACCGTCCTGGGACAGGCTGTAACGCTCGTCGAGAGCACCATCCCCGAGCACCAAGTCATTGCACAAGAGGTCATTGAGAAGTGTCTGCCACATTCAGGGAACAGTATCCGCGTGGGCATCAGCGGCGTACCGGGTGCAGGCAAGAGCACCAGCATCGACGAGTTCGGCATACACGTCCTGAAGGAATATGGCGGACGACTGGCCGTGCTTGCCATCGACCCCAGCAGCGAACGCTCGAAGGGCAGCATCCTGGGCGACAAGACACGCATGGAGAAACTCAGCGTGCACCCCGACTCGTTCATCCGCCCCAGCCCCTCGGCAGGCAGTCTGGGCGGTGTGGCCCGCAAGACGCGCGAGACCATCATCCTGTGCGAAGCAGCAGGATTCGACAAAATCTTCGTCGAGACGGTCGGCGTCGGTCAGAGCGAAACAGCCTGCCACTCGATGGTCGACTTCTTCCTGCTCATTCAGCTGGCCGGCACAGGCGACGAGCTGCAGGGCATCAAGCGTGGCATCATGGAGATGGCCGACGGCATCATCATCAACAAGTGCGACGGGAACAACGTCGACAAGTGCCAGCTTGCAGCCACACACTTCCGCAACGCGCTCCATCTCTTCCCGCTGCCCGAAAGCGGATGGGCGCCCCAGGTGCTCACCTACAGCGGCTTCTACGGCTATGGCATCAAGGAGATATGGGACATGGTCTACAGCTATCTCGACTTCGTCAAGAAGAACGGCTACTTCGACTACCGTCGGGCCGAGCAGGCGAAATACTGGATGTACGAGAGCATCAACGAGCAATTGATGGGAAACTTCTATCACAACCCGACGATTTCGGACATGCTTCAGGCCGCAGAGCAGAGTGTCCTGCAAGGCCAGCGCACTTCATTCGTCGCTGCCAAGCAGTTGCTCGACTCTTACTTTGCACTCCTCCATTAGCCATTTCGGTGTGCTCGTGGCACCGCAGATGCCTATCGACTCACAACCTTGCAGCCAGCGGATATCTATCTCGCTGGCTGTGTCTATCATGTAGGAACGCGGATTGGCCCTGAGACACTCATTGAAGAGCACTCGGCCGTTGCTGCTCTTCTTGCCGCAGACGAAGAGCACGGCATCGTGCCTGAGCGCAAAGCTGCGGATGTTCGGCATGCGGTTGGCCACCTGACGGCAAATGGTGTCGTAGTAGGTGAAGGTCGCCGTGGGGCTGATGTGCTGCTGGACGTAGTTGACTATCTTGCGGAACTCGTCGAGAGGCTTCGTCGTCTGGGAATAGAGACAGATGTCGCGGTTGAAGTCGAGCTTCACCACCTCGTCGGCCGACTCGATGATGATGGCTGTTTCTTCCGTCTGTCCCACCAGCCCAAGCACTTCGGCATGACCGTTCTTGCCGAAGATGACAATCTGCTTCTTGTGTTCGGGGTCGGCATCATACTCCCTCTTGATGCGTTCCTGCAAGTGCAGCACCACGGGGCACGTAGCATCTATCAGGTTGATGGAGCGTTCGCGGGCCAGCGCATAGGTCGAGGGCGGTTCGCCATGAGCGCGCAGCAGCACCTTGACATCGTGCATCTGCCGCATCTGTTCGTGGTTGATAGTCACCAACCCCATCTGTCCGAGGCGGTCGCACTCCTTGCCGTTGTGTACGATGTCGCCCAGGCAAAACAAACGGTCGTCCTTTGCCAACTCCTCTTCCGCCTTGCCGATGGCTCGCGTCACACCGAAGCAGAAGCCCGAACTTTGGTCAATCTCAATGGTCATTCCGCTGCAACCCTGTGATACTGCTCAAGCAGCCAGGCCTTCTGCTCGGGGATGGTCATGTTGCTGTTGTCGAGCACGATGGCATCGTCGGCCTTGCGGAGCGGACTGATGGCGCGGGTGGAGTCGATGCGGTCGCGCTCGATGATGTTGGCACGTATCTCGTCGAAGCTGCACGCTTCGCCCTTGGCTGTGAGTTCGTCATAGCGGCGCTGGGCACGGACATCGGCACTGGCTGTGACGAAGACCTTCAGTTCGGCATCGGGGAAGACGACGGTCCCTATGTCGCGCCCGTCCATGATGACGCCCTTTGCCTCGCCCATCAGGCGCTGCATGTCTACCATCGCCTCGCGCACAAAGCCCAGCGTGGCAATCGGGCTGACGTACTTCGACACCTCCATCGTGCGTATCTCCTTCTCCACGCAGACGCCGTTGAGGTAGGTATCGGGACGGCCCGTCTCTTCGTTCAGGCGGAAGGTTATCATGACGTCCTGCATACGCTGGCGCAACGCTTCCTCGTTGATGCCGGCATCGGTTATCATGCCGTTCTGGAGGGCGAAGAGCGTCACGGACCGGTACATCGCGCCCGTGTCAATATATATATATCCTATCTCCTTGGCAAGGTCCTTGGCCATTGTGCTCTTGCCGCACGATGAATGGCCGTCGATGGCTATCGTTATGAGTTTCATGTTTGGTGTGTAGAGATGTTGAAAACAGGATATGCAGGAAGGCCTGCCATTTTCCTATTCCTATTATATATTATTGTCTTAGTCTCTTGTCTTGGCAAAGTTATAAGCTAACGTGAAGGCCAAGGTCGGCGCGCTGACATGGTATTTGGCATAGGCGATGCCCAGCTTCAGCCGCTTCAGGTTGACGCCGCCGCCGAACGACAGTCCTGCTGCATGCGAAGAGCCCGCTGCCGTCATCTCGTAACCGCGACGGAAGTTGTAGCCCAGCCCGATGTAGAACTTATCGGACGGCAGGAACTCCGCTCCCAGCACAAAGTGGTTGATGAAGATGCTGCCCGACTTGAGCTTCGAGCCCGTCGTGAAGTAGTCGTCCGAGGTCCAGCGCGTCAGGTCGACCATCGTGACAGAGATGCGGATAGGCGCATGTCCCAGCGACTTCGTGAAGCCTATCTCCAGGTCGGCCGGCAGGCGGTCGCGCTTCTCGCCGAAGCTCTTCACCTGTCCGCCAAGGTTGCGTGCTGCCATCGAGATGGAGAAGTCCGACTCCTCGTCGTAGTAGTTGAGCCCCAAGTCTGCGGCCAGGGCACAAGAGGTGTATGGCCCGTAGTGGGAGTAAATGAACTTGGCAGTGACACCGCCCGCCCAGCGTTCGCTCAGGATGTGACTGTACTGGCCCGCAAAACATAGGTCGAGGGGCTTGAACTCACCGACAATCTCGCCCGAGAGCAACGTCTCCTTCGTCGAGCCGTAGCCCACGAACTGCACATTCGCTCCCCACGCTCCGCGCTCGCCCACCTGTTGGGAATAGGCCGCAGCACCGGTGTTGCAGCCCTGCATGTAGGTCATGAACGAGAAGCCTACCGTATGGTTGCTGACGCCGGTCAGCAGAGCCGGATTCTGGATAGCCAGTGAGATATCGTCCTCTACCAGCGATATATTCTTGCCGCCAAGCGCAGTGGAATGAGCCGAGACGGGCAGGTTCAGGAAATTGAACACACTGCCGCTTTCCTGTGCCGCCGCGGAAGGAATCAGCCCGAAGCAAACAGGAAGAAGCAAGTAACGTCGTATTTTTGTCTTTATCTTCATAAATCGGCTTCAAAGTTAAGGCTTTTTTTGTCAATTACCGCCATCAAGAGCACAAAAACACTTATAAAAGGAAAAAAAAGGGATTTTCATGTACGCCAAATGAAAAAAATGATGTAAATTTGTGGCACTAACAATGTATTTAGGCAATAAAAACAACAAAATACAACAATGGAAGCTAACAAAACTGTGAACGAAGAGCTGCAGAGTCAGAAGTCGACCAATATCCTCATCGGATACGTCCTGGCACTGGCAGCCATGTTCGTTGCCTTCGAGTACACGCAGCGCGAAGTAAAGGTAGTCGAAGAAGAGAAGATTTACGATTTCAAGATGGAAGAGGACATGATTCCTATCACACAGCAACAGGAAGTGATGGCACCTCCTCCAGCAGCGGCTCCCACCGTCATGGAGTTCATCAACGAGGTCGAGGATGACACCGAGATTCCTGAGGAAGAGATAGAGAGCAGCGAGGAAATGAACCAAGCTATCACCACCGTGGTGGGCACCGGTGCTCCCAGCGCTGTCGTGACAGGTCCGGTTGGTCCCGTCGTCGAGGCCGATGACGATGACCGCATCTACGAGATGGTAGAGGAGAACGCACAGTTCCCCGGCGGCGAAGCAGAGTGCTTCAAATGGCTGAGCGAACACATCAAGTATCCCAGCATCTGCCAGGAGCAGGGCGTACAGGGACGCGTCATCGTTGCCTTCGTGGTTAACCGCGACGGCTCCATCGTCGATGTCAAGACCCTCCGCACTCCCGACCCCAACCTCGCCAAGGAAGCAGAGCGCGTCGTAAAGATGATGCCTAAGTGGAAGCCTGCACGTCAGGGTAACAAGACCGTGCGTTCACGCTTCAACCTGCCCGTCATGTTCCGTCTGAACTAAGGGCTCCTACAAACATAGCACAGACAACACAAACACAGCTGGGAGGCTGTTCGCTTTTCTGGCGGACAGCCTCTCTTGTGCCAAGGCCCATGAATCCATAAGGCCTAGCCATAAGACCTATTAGTCCCAGAAGACCTACATGCACCACAAGACCTATTATTCCCAGAAGACCCATTAGCCCTATATAATATATATAATAATGTATAATAGCGACCAACTCCTCCAGATGGTGAACGAAGCCATCGCCGCCCTTCCCCTCGAACGCGAACCCAAAGGACTCTATGCCCCCATACGCTACGTCCTCTCGCTCGGAGGCAAGCGCATCCGCCCAGTACTCATGCTCGCAGCCTACAATCTCTACCAGGAAGACGTTCAGCCTTGCCTTATGCCTGCCATCGGACTCGAGACATTCCACAACTTCACCCTCCTGCACGACGACCTCATGGACAAAGCAGAGGTGCGTCGAGGCAAAGCCTGCGTACACCGGAAGTGGGATGAGAACACAGCCATCCTCAGCGGCGACAACATGCTGGTGCTCGCCTTCCGCTACATGATGCAATGCGACGAGAAGAAGATGCCCACCGTCATGCGCATCTTCTCCCAGACAGCCACAGAGATAGACGAAGGACAGCAGTACGACATCGAATTCGAGACGCGCGACGACGTGACCGAAGCCGAGTACATCGAGATGATTCGGCTCAAGACATCCGTCCTGCTGGCTTGCGCCCTGCAGATAGGCGCCACACTGGCCGGTGCACCCGAGCAGGATGCCCGCGCACTCTACCGCTTCGGCGAACGCATCGGACTTGCCTTCCAACTCCAGGACGACTACCTCGATGTCTACGGCGACCCCGCTGTCTTCGGCAAAAAGATTGGCGGCGACATCCTCTGCGACAAGAAGACCTTCATGCTCATCAATGCGCTACGCAACGCCTCAAGCGAAGACCGTGCCGAACTGCAACGATGGATTGGCAACAGAGACTGTGACCCGGAAGCGAAGATAAAAGCTGTCACTGCACTCTACACGAAGATAGGCGTGGACCGCATGGCACAGGAACGGATGGATGCCTACTACGCCGAAGCTGAAGCTTGCCTCTCCGAAGTGCACTTGCCCGAAGAACGGAAGCAGATGCTCCGCAGCCTTGCACAAGGACTGATGGGACGTCAGAGCTAAAGTCGCATGATAGACACACACAGCCATATCTACGAACCGGAGTTCAACGCCGACCGCGAAGACGTCGTACAGCGAGCACGCCAGGCCGGAGTGGAGCGCATCCTGCTGCCCAACATCAACGCCGACAGCATAGCCCCCATGCTGGAGCTTTGCCATCGTCACCCCGGCTACTGCTATCCCATGCTCGGGTTGCACCCCGAAGACGTAAAGCCCGACACCTATCTTCAGGTCCTTGCCGACATGGAGACTCAGCTGGCAGATCCCGAACATCCCTACATCGCCATCGGTGAAGTGGGACTTGACTTCTACTGGGACAAAAGCCATGCCCGAAAACAGGAAGAAGCATTCCGCAGGCAAATAGAATGGAGCATCGAGCACCAACTGCCCCTCATGATACACTCACGCTCTGCCCATCGCCAGCTGATAGCTGCCATAACGGAGTACAGGGACGAAACCATCTCCGGCGTCTTCCACTGCTTCGGCGGCACAACAGACGAGGCACTCGAACTGCTGCAGTTCCCCAACTTCATGCTCGGCATAGGCGGTGTCGTGACATACAAGAAGAGCACCCTGCCAGAAGTCCTGACCAACGTGCCCCTGGAGCGGATTGTACTCGAAACCGATGCGCCCTACCTCGCCCCGATGCCTTATCGAGGCAAGCGAAACGAGAGCGCCTACATCGTCGAAGTGCTTCGCAAAATAGCATATATATATAATGTAAGCGAGCAGGAA
>CADCCR010000111.1:0-7343 GCA_902799985.1 uncultured Bacteroidales bacterium
CCGAAGAACTTGATGAAATCAGTCGTCGGCTTGCTCAACTCGAGATTGAACGCGAGGCCATCCGTAGGGAAAAGACCCTCTCTAACTCTCCCTTAAAGGGAGAGGATACAAAGTTGTCCAACATCGAGAAGGAAATAGCCGACCTGCGAAAGCAAGAGCAGGAAATGCGAGGACAATGGGAGGCAGAAAAAAGGCAGGCCGACCAGATTCAGACCCTGAAGGACCGCATGCAACAGCTCCGCAGAGAAGCTGAGCAGGCAGAGCGCGACGGCGACTATGCCCGCGTGGCTGAGATTCGCTACTCCAAACTGCCTGAACTCGAGAAGCAACTTAAAGAGAGCGCTTCCGTCAGCAATAAGTTGTTAAGGGACGAAGTCACAGCCGACGACATAGCCGACGTGGTAAGCCGTTGGACTGGCATCCCAGTCAGCAAGATGCAGACCAGCGAGACAGAGAAGCTGCTCCATCTGGAAGAGGAACTGCACAAGCGTGTCATCGGTCAGGAGGAGGCCATCGCTGCCGTCAGCAACGCCGTTCGCCGCAGCCGTGCTGGCTTGCAAGACCCGAAGCGACCCATCGGCTCCTTCATCTTCCTCGGCTCCACTGGTGTGGGCAAGACGGAGCTCGCCAAAGCGTTGGCAGAGTACCTCTTCGACGATGAGACGATGATGACACGTATCGATATGAGCGAGTATCAGGAGAAGTTCAGCGTGACCCGACTCATCGGCGCCCCTCCAGGATACGTCGGCTACGACGAAGGCGGTCAGCTCACCGAAGCCGTTCGGCGCAAACCCTATCAGGTCGTACTCTTCGATGAGATAGAGAAGGCTCACCCCGACGTGTTCAACACCCTGCTGCAGGTGCTCGACGATGGACGTCTGACCGACTCGAAGGGCCGCACCGTCAACTTCAAGAACACCATCATCATCATGACGAGCAATCTGCTCACCGGAGCCGACCTCTCCAAGGGGACAGAGGATGTACGCAATCTGCTCATCCAGCGCGGCATCCGTCCCGAGTTCCTGAACCGTATCGACGAAATCATCGTGTTCCATCCCCTCAATTGGGGCGAAGTGAAGCAGATAGTCCGCCTGCAGGTGGAGAATGTCCGGAAGATGCTCCGCGAGAACGGCATCACCTTGGATGTCACCGATGAAGCAATCGACCTGCTGGCCAACGAAGGCTACGAACCGGAATTCGGAGCGCGTCCCGTCAAGCGGGCCATCCAGCGCCTCTTGCTCGACGACCTCTCGAAGGCACTCCTTGCCGGCCAGCTCGACCGCAACCGCCCCATCAAGGTCGATGCCAAAGACGGTCAGCTCACGATGGAATGACGTATGCTAAGTTTGCCAACGACGCGTGGTTAGTTTGCCAACGACACATGGTTAGTTTGCCAACGACACATGGTTAGTTTGCCAACGACACATGGTTAATTTGCCAACGACACGTGGTTAGCTCGTAGCATAAAAAAGAAAAAGACCCGAGCCTTGCATTGCGCAGGACTCGGGCCTTTCTTTTTCTGTGGTCTTGAAGTTTAGAGCTTCAGCTTGCCGGCAGCCTTGTTGATGGCGTCGTTAGCCTTGTTAGCTGCGTCCTCAACGGCAGCGTTGGCCTTTGCCTTAGCTTCCTCAGCAGCAGCGTTAGCCTTTGCCTGAGCTTCCTCGGCAGCAGCATTAGCCTGAGCCTGAGCAGCTTCAACGGCTGCGTCCTTGGCAGCTTCAGCGTCAGCCTTCACGGCATCGGCAGCAGCTTCGGCAGTCTCGGCAGCGGTGGTGGGCAGTGCCTTGGCTGCGTTGATGAGGTCGTTCAGAGTGAGGGTGCTGATATTCAGCTCACCCAGCTTCTGTGCGTTCTCCTCAACGAAAGCCTTAACCTGGCTTGCATAGGCAGCAGCCTTCTCAGCGTCGCCGCTCTCAACAATCTCCTTCAGCTCTTCCTGGAGGGCTTCCACTGCGTCCTGAGCTGCTGTGGCGTCGCCTGCCTGTACCTTCTCAGCCACTGCGCTAACAACGGCTGCGGGCTCAGCGCCTTCTTCGATGATGTTCTCCACTGTGAGGCTGTCTTCCTCGGCTGTTCCTTTTCCTGTGCTGCCGCTGCATGCGGTCAGACTCATTGCGGCTGCAATAGCTGCAAATGCAAAAATCTTTTTCATTGTTTTGTTTTTGATTGTTTGGTTAAACGTGTTCTTCTTTTTTTCGTGCGGCAAAGTTACGCAGTTTCTCCGACATCGCCAAGAGGAAACAAAGAATTTTCTGTTTAATTCGTAAAAAAACGATTCGCACTCGCGCGAACATTGTATTATGTATGGTTTGCATTTGAGATTAAGGATAATGGGCGGATAATCGTGAATTATTTGTGGCTCACTGTTTGAAGTTTGCAGAAAAAGAGCTAACTTTGTGGACGCAACATGAAAAAACTGACCAATCCCCTCGTCTGGGTGAAGCGTTTCCGCCACCGTTGCGGCTATGGCGTGCACAGTCCTTTCGCCTTCCACTTCATCACAGATGTCATCTACGAACGGCACCCCTTCTATGCCTACAGGGAGCTCGACCGCAGGTTGCCCCTGTCTATGCGCATGCGTCGGCGCAAAGGGTTGCACCTCTTGCTGCGGCTCGCTAACCATCTGCAGCCTGACATCATCATGCTTCCCCGCGATGCCTGGTGGGAGAAACGCTATCTGCTGAGCGGCTGCCGGCGAGCTTCCATCCTGTGCCAGTGGCCGGAAGGAGAGGTGGCTATGTGTCTCCTCCACGAACCCTCCGACGAAGCCCTTCACCACCTCGGACAGCACTCGGTGCTCCTGCTCAACAACTTGCATCGCCATCGCGACTGGTTCCGCCAGCTTCCCTCGCAAGTCAGCTTCGACCTCTACGACCTCGGCATCGCATTCTTTGACACACAATACAATAAACAATACTATAAAGTGAATTTCTGACCCTCCAATCCTCTTCCGGGAAATGAAAGACAGAATCGTTAATCAATCCACAAATCCTCAAATCCTCAAATCCTTATATCCACAAATCCTTAAATCCACAAATCCTTAAATCCACAAATCCTTAAATCCTCAAATCCTTAAATCCTTAAATCCACAAATCCTTAAATCCTTAAATCCACAAATCTTATACCCGTACCGGCGATGCCGGCATGACGTCGCTTGTCGGCGGAAAGCGAGTGGAGAAGACTTGTGCACGCTTGGAGAGCTACGGCACCATCGACGAACTCAATGCCCAGGTCGGCCTGCTCCTCACCTATGTCACCGAGCCCGTCGACAGAGAGTGTCTCATCGGCATACAGAACCGCCTCTTCGTCTGCGGAGCCCAGCTCGCCACAGAAGCCGAATCCACCTATACACCCTCCAGCACCATCACGTCCGACGACGTCGCTGCTCTGGAGCACAGCATCGACCGTGCATCCGAAGGCTTACCCGGTTGGCGAGGCTTCACATTGCCAGGCGGTTGCAGAGCCGCTGCCATAGCTCATGTGTGCCGCACCGTATGCCGCAGAGCAGAGCGACGCATCCTTGCACTCGATTCCGCAGAGAAAGTATCGCCCCAACTCATCGCCTACGTCAATCGTCTGAGTGATTATTTCTATGTTTTTGCACTCCGACTCAACTTTTTACAAGGGACGGAAGAAATTTTATGGAAGAAATGATGTTCGTATTAAAAAAATGTGTATCTTTGCAGGCCAAAAAGAATAACACATTAAAAAATATACTATGTATTGGACATTGGAATTAGCATCAAAGTTGGAGGACGCACCCTGGCCGGCAACTCGAGAAGAGCTGATTGACTACGCCACTCGTAGCGGAGCTCCCCTCGAGGTTATCGAGAATCTGACAGAAATGGAGGATGAAGGAGAAATCTATGAAACCATAGAAGATATCTGGCCGGACTATCCGACAAAAGATGACTTCCTCTTCAACGAGGACGAGTATTAGACGCTCTCATTAAGCGTAACTAATTGAAGTTAAACGAGGTGTGTAAAATGTTATTTTTTGCACACCTCGTTTTCTATGTCCTTTTAGCCCATTTTAGTGCCAAATAAGTAGCACAAAAGCGTGCTTTTTAGGCTTAATTAGGGGAGGAAAATGGATTATTTGCACAATAAACGCTACCTTTGCAAAATCCTCTTTTAGTGCAAATATTGTTGTATGCGATAAATTCTTGTTATGGCTCGAATGCTTGAAAATGGGGTAGGAAGTACAAGAGGGATATCTCTATGCGGGTAGGGCGATTTGTTTTGAAGAAGCAAGATGATACTCTTCCTCCATAGAAAAGACGATACTCATCTTCCTCGGCGAAGAAATCTTCAACGGTGGTTATGGCATGGCTCAAAAAGCGACGGATTGTATAGTTGTTAAAATAGTTTAAAACTTTACATAAAAGTGAAGAATGTATTGGTAAAATGACTATATTTGCATCGTGTTAACAAATAATGATTATGGCTACAGTTTCATTGAAAACAATAGAACAGAACGACAATGTCAGTTTGTTCTCTATTTGCTTTGAAGGCAGTGAAGAGAGTGAGTTCGAGAAGTTCATGCTAAAGTTCAAGGACAATGCGACATACAATAAAGACTACAACACGATTATTCTTGCGTTGGCAAAGATTATCGATAAAGGAGCCTTAGAACGATTCTTTCGGATAGAAGGCAAGATGAGTGACAATGTTGCTGCTCTTTCCATTGACTCACGTAAACTTCGGCTCTATTGCCTGCGAATCTCTGACCAGATACTGATACTTGGCAATGGAGGTGCCAAATTGACTCGTACATACGAAGAGGATACGGAACTGAGTGGATACGTGATGGACCTGCAGAAGTTTGACAAGGTGTTGATAGAGGCTCAGAAGAATGGTACCGTCACGATAGAAAAGAATATCATTACAGACATACAAAGTGCAACGTTTAATATCTGACGAGCCTATGATACAGAATAAGTTATTTAGAGATAGTCTGGCTGCCATACCAGAAGAGCAAAAGGCAGAGTTTGAACTTTCCTTTAGCATCGCAGAAAGGATGGACGAGATACTCAAGGAGAAGAATATCTCCCAGCGTGAACTGGCTCGTCGCTTAGGCAAGCGGGAGTCGGAAGTGTCGCGTTGGTTGACGGGCCGGCATAATTTCACAACCAGTACTATCGCCAAAATTGAGACCGCACTTGGTTCACCTTTAGTACAGATTACCCGTTCCCAGTGCGGTGTTTAAATTTCAACGAGGATGAGTATTAGGTCTATGCTGAGTTCCTGCCGGACACCCTGGGCGAATTGGTTGACGGACTTGACTTTCAACGAGGATGGGTATAAATCGGTGTTTATAGTCATAAGTGATTGATAGTGTGCCTATACCAACTGTTCGTCTTTACCCGATTTGAACCGTGTTTCAAGGATGGACACCGATTGTAAGGGTCTGAATCAGGGCGTCAAGTTGTTGTTGGTTCAAGCCGTGAGAAATCAGGTAGTTGGAGAACGTTTTTGCATAGTCTACGTTCTGCAACTGTGCTTCGTCGCTGATACCGGCATAATGCATCAGGCATGGGTTGAGTCTCAACGATACTAATGTTTTGCATACATTTGGGTCTTTTTTGGGGGTGACGCCATAATAGTTCTCATAAGTGATTAGATAGTCGGCTACGATTTCCTCATACGTTGCGCCACATAATCCCTCAAGCAGTGCGCACACATACCCGGTGCGGTCTTTTCCCTCCTTGCAATGTACGACATAGGGGGCCGGTCGCGACGAGAGTTCCTTCAGTGCCGCAATCAGTCGGTTGTTATAATCTTCTGCAGTTGGGTCAATCTTCAGCGGGCACAGTATGAACGGATGAACTTGCCGTTGCTGAGGACGTAGTCGTTCTTGTCTGCGCCACCTACAGCGATAGGACTGACGTGGGAGCCCTTCAGCCACATGTCGGCGCTGTAGTCGTCGAGCGTTCCGGCGGTGGACGTTGCATCGAACTCGCCGGCGGTCGGGCTGTAGAGCAAGGCCCCACGACCCTCGTTGAGCGTGGTCACCTCGGGGAGTTTGACGTAATAAGCCCCAACCTCGCTGACAATGTAAGCCTCCATGCCGGCCGGTACCGTGTAGTTGCCATTAGGACAAACAGTCAGCCAGTGCTTCTCAGCGGTGAAGGTAAAAGTCAGTGGCTCGTTCTTCAAGAAAGAGCGAAGCTGCGGATAACGGTCTCCTGTGATTTTCCACACCATATTGTTCGTTTCGTCGTTGAGCACATCCCATGATGAGGTAAATTTTGAAAAGGACATTACATAATTAGTATAATCATCTGAACTGCTCGAATCATCTCCAATGGCGTAAGGCATAGAGTTGTCAGGAATACCGTAGAGGCAGTTCTTCAGCGTACCAGCCGCCTTGCTTCCTACGATTGCTCCTACATAAATACTGCTTTCTGTTCCACTTACCATCCCTTGGACATAGCAATCCTTAATCCTGCCGCCTGCCTGCATTCCGCAGATGCCTCCCGTGACATAAGTGCCTGTTATCGCAATTTCGCTGTAGCAACTGAGTATCTCACCGCTGGCCAAATAGCCGCAGATGTCGCCAACGTAGTTGTGGCCCGTTATACTTCCGCTGCCCGCCACGGCTACGTCATGGATGGAACCTCCAGCCACATAGCCGAACAAACCCTGGTAATTGCTGCCGGCATTGATGCTTAGTCCGCTAATCACGTGTCCCCATCCCTCGAAATGTCCGTTGAAGGGGTGGGCTGACGTACCGATAGGCGTCCATGCTCCGTCCGCCAACGTGATGTCGCAGGCAAGGCATATGCTCTGGTCGCTATAATCAGCGCCATTGTTCACGTTAGTAGCAAAATTCCTCAGATCCGATTCTGTTTCGATAAGAACATCCTGGGCGCTAAGTGGCAATACGGCCAGCAAAAACCCCAGCAAAGCATACTTCATCTCTGTTTTCTTGTGTCTCTGTTTCATACTTATTCAATTTTCGCAAAAGACCCTCTCTAACTCCCCTTAAAGGGGGAGAACAAGAAGTCTCCCTTTAAGGGAGATTTAGAGGGTCTTTTCCATCAAAACCTATACCTCAGTCCGAACTTCTCGTGCAGGCGTCGAAGTGTGCCGTCCGACTTCATCCGTCGGATGGTGCTGTTCACAATCTGCAGCAGGTCTTCCTGTCCCTTCTGCATCAGCACACCAATTTCTCCGTGAGTGAACGGCTCATCCAGCAGCGGCGCAGCCAGTCGCGAATCGGTCTGCACATAATACGGAGCCTCGGTGATTTCCGTTATCATCACATCCGCCTTCCCCTCAGCAACGAGCCTCGGAATCTCTTCATTCCGCTGGTGGACGATTATCGTGGCATGTGTCAG
>CADCCR010000111.1:7394-19632 GCA_902799985.1 uncultured Bacteroidales bacterium
GGCCTCGGATGCTCGGCACAGTATCGTCTTTCCGTTGGCCAGATAGCCATCGCTCATGAGCATCGTCTCGCAACGGGCATCCGTGATGGTAATGCCGCCAATAGCCAGGTCGAAGATTTGAGGTTGGGCCAACACATCAGCCGTCAGCGTAGGCCACGAGGTTGCAACGAATTGTATCTCAACGCCCAGTCCCTTTGCAATCTTCTTGGCCATCTCGATGCCGAAGCCCCAGTAACTGCCATCGCTCTCACGGAACGACAGCGGACGGTAGTCGCCCGTCGTGCCAACGAGCAATGTGCCGCGTTCCACTATCTCGGTCACTTTCCGGCCAACCTTCTCGTCGATGACAGTCGATTTCTCTTGTTCCGAAGAACCGTTGCCACTCGAACATGCCGACAGCGCCCCAGTGCCGCACAGCGTCAGTATCATGGTCAGCAACCATAGTCCTTTCCTTATCTGTTCCATCTCTTTTATGCGTTTATATGACGTCCCACACCGCAAAATTACAAATAATCATTCAGAATACAACAGAAATAACATACATTCACACACAAAACAACCGATTTAGCACATTATTTTGTAATTTTGCAACGTGAAACCAAAAAACCATTATTATGACACTATTCGACCAAATCAGTGAAGACATCAAGGCCGCGATGAAGGCTCGCGACAAAGTGCGTCTGGAGACGCTCCGTAACATCAAAAAAGTATTCCTCGAGGCAAAGACAGCTCCTGGAGCCAACGACACCCTGACCGATGCCGATGCTCTGAAGATTATCTCCAAGCTTGCCAAGCAAGGCAAGGAGACAGCAGCCACCTACGTCCAGGCAGGCCGTCAGGACCTGTCGGAAGCCGAGCTGGCCCAGGTGGAGGTGCTGGAAAGCTATCTGCCCAAGCAACTCTCGGAAGAGGAGATTGTGGCCGCGGTGAAGAATATCATCACAGAAGTCGGTGCCACCAGCATGAAGGAGATGGGCAAGGTGATGGGCACAGCCAGCAAGGCGTTGGCTGGCAAGGCCGACGGCCGCGTTATCTCCGAAATTGTGAAGAAGCTCTTAGCATAATCATTTATATAAGGAAAAAGCATCCTTCTGCCGTGAGTGGCGAAGGATGCTTTCGTTTTGGTCATCCAATGGAGTTCTGGGGGACAATCCGTCAATTTTTCTCCAGGATGATGTCCGTCAGTGCCGTTAATTCTTCTCCAGGATGATGTCCGTAAGTGCCGTCAAGTCGTCGATGTTGATGCTTGCGTCTGAGTTGACGTCGGCAGCATCGTGGTCGTACTTGAATGGTTCGGTGTCGTCCTTGCCCAGGATGATGTTCAGCAGAGCAGCCACATCGCCGATGGTGATGCGGCCATCGTGGTTCACGTCGCCCAGGAGCGGAGCCTTGGCATACCGCACTTCGATGCCGTAGAGGTTCTGCGTGCTGCGGTTGGGGTTGCTTAGAGTGATACTTTCGGCACGGCCCTTCCATCCCTCGTAGTTGAACACCGAACCGGTCTGGTCCAGGGTGACGCGTTGCGAGATGTTCAGTGGCCAGGCTCCTATGATGACGTGGCCTTCCGGAGCCGTGATGGTCAGTGATGCCCCTGGCACCAGCTGTAGGCCACGTTCATCGGAGATGTAGTTCACGTAGCTGTCCATCGTCCATTGGTCCGTTGCCGTGATGGTCAGACCGTCGTAGGCAAAGGTTTCCGTGTCGCTGAACACGTTGCCGTCGTTACCGGTGGAGTAGGAGCCAATCACAGCCTCCCCTTTCTGTCGGAAGTCCAGGACGACGTTGTGGGCCGTCCTGCCGACATCGAGGATGAAGGGCTGACTGGGCATTCCCGTGCGTGAGTCCACGATGAGCGGACAGATGGCGGCCAGCTCGCGTTCCTCGCCGCTGGGCAGCCACACCTTGAACGTGATGTTCTCGCGATGGCTCTGTCCCCATGCCAGATAGGATGTCACCAGACCGTCGATGCTGTAGGACTGTCCCTGCAGGTCGATACCCGAGATGTTGTGGCTCACCTGTGTCTGGCGGCACTCGCCCGCCACGAACATCGCCACCTCGGCTCCATTTATCGGCACGCCGTTCTCCACCACTTGTCCCGTGAAGTTCATGTACGACTCGTACTTGCCTGCTTCCACGGGCGTGTAGTGGGTAGTCTGAGCCACAGCCAACGTGGGCAGCACCGCAAGTGCCGCCACGATAGCTGTGTTGATAAGGTGTCTGTTCATGTCTGAGCTTGTTACTTGTTCTTGATAACCATCTTCTCGTGGCCGCGGATGTATATACCCTGCTTCTGCGGACGCTTTGCCAGCTTGCGGCCGCCGAGGTCGTACCAATCGGCATCGGTCTCGCCGTTTACGCGGGCAATACCCGTAGCCATCGTGTTGAGGTCTATCATCAGTGGCTCACGGAGCGTACCCAGCATCTGGTCGGTCTGGTAGGTCAGCGGCAGGTCGATGCGCATCTCCTCGTTGCCAATCAGTGCACGGAGCTCCATCTGACTGACCTTGCTGCCTGGCACGAGCAGGAACAGGTAGCCGTCGGCATCGGAGACAATCGTAGCACGGCATTCGCCATCCACGAAGGCTGCCACCTCTATGCCTTCCACAGGCTGTCCGTTCTCCACCACTTGTCCTATCATCGTCATGTTGCTGGGATAGGCCTGCTTGGTGACTGGCTTGAAGTAGTAGTCATAGGGCTCTACAAGAGCCTTCACCTTGGCTGCACCTCTTGCCGGAGCTGTTGCCGGATAGGTGAACGTCTTGTCGGCTGTGGCTGTAGAGCTGTACATATATCCCTTGCCAGGCTCCAGTGCCTTCAGCGTGCCCACCCACTTGGCATTCGCATGACTGTACACGGCGAAGGCTTCCTGGCTCTTCACCATATCGTCCTCCTGTGGGTCGAGGTCGGCGAAGGCGTCGGCAGGTGCAAGCGTGAATGTGGCAGGATAGCCCATCCACGTCAGCGCGTTCTTCTTCACGTTGATTGGCGTGTTGGCGACGTCGGCAGGCGAACCGATGATTGTTGTCTGTCCGTCGGCCTTCGCGTTGAGCTTGTACATGGATGCGTTGTCCATGGCGATGAGCGTACCGCTCCATCCGAGCGTCGGGTCGTACTCGAACGTGCTGGTCGGACCGTTGATGATGCTGAGGATGTCCAGTGCATCGCTCATCATGCTGGCGGGAGCCATGTCGTCGGGCGTCACGTAGAACGACATCCAGTTCCAGCCTGCCTTCAGGTCGAGCTGCTGCTCAATCTTGTCGGTGGCATTCCAAATGTAGGGGCTGGCCAGCTGACCAAGCTTCGTGTCTTTCTCGAAGTAAGTCTCGGAGGTCGTCTCCACAACGGGATATGTCTTGCCGGTGCTGGCATCGTAGGCCTTGAAGGTGAGCAGATTGCCGTCGTCTCCGAGGTTGCCGTAGACGGTCATCATCGTGAAGTAGCTGTCGTAAGCACTCTCGTACTGCGGACGTGCCACACCCACACATTTGCCTGTTTCGTTGAAGGCAGCCACGATGTCGTCATCGTCGGTCGAGAGCTTGTCCTGGAACTTCAGCTGTCCCACGATGCTCATGTTGAACTGGTAGTCGCTGGTGTTCACTGCCCAGTCGGGCTCTTCGCCCTTCACCTTCAGGCTCAGCGTCAGCGGTTCGCTGATGTTGTTGTTGCCTGTCAGGTAGATGGTCTGCTCGTACTTGCCGATGGCCGTGCTCTCATCCACGGTGAAGGTGATGGTCTTCTTCGTCTGTGCTGTCAGCGTGCCGTTTGTGGCGCTTGCCGTCAGCCAGTTGGGCAGTCCGCTCAGCGACCAGTTCTCCGACTTGCCGCTCTCGTTGGTGATGATGGCCTCGAAGGATGTGCTCTCGCCGCTCTGCTGCTCCAGGGCAATCTCTGTGTCGCCCTGCCACAGCAGCTGGTTCTGCTTCACGTAGGCTGTCCATATGATGGGATCTGACTCGTTGCCATTGGCGTCGAGCACTGCCTTCACCTTGAACTCTACTGTCGTGCCTTCCAGTCGGTCGGCATCGTCGGTCATCTTGAGGACAATCGAGCGCTCGTTTGCTACGAAGTTGAAGCCGATGTTCGTCACTGTCGGAGCTTCCTTCAGTCGCGGCACATCTGTGGCGTTGTATGCCACGGAGCCCGTCGTCATGCTGGCTTCGTGTCCCGTCAGCTCGTACTCGTCGGTCGTCTTGTTGTACACTTTGTGCTGGTCGGCAACGGATTGTGTTGTCACCACCTGGTTGTGGTCGTCCAGTTCCTTGTGTTCGAAGGGATAGTATGCCACCAGTCCGTCAGCGCACCTCGTCAATCGAGCCGTTGAAGAAGTTCTTGTAGGTGTTGGCTTCCAGCTTCGAGGCGCCCACCACAAGCTCCAAACCGGTCAGCGAGGCCACAGCCGATGCAGGCATTGTGCTTACCACTGTGCCGTCCACATATACCGTAGCGTAACCGCTGCGCAGCACGTTCAGCGCCATGTGGTGCCAAGCGTTGTCGCGGTAGTTGTTGGGAGTCAGCTCGCGTGTCTGTCCGTTCGAGGTCAGCGTCAGCGCTCCGTTGGCGTCGAAGCCCATCTCCACAGCCTGAGTGCTGTTGCCAGTAGAGAACAGACTTGCCTTGCCCGTCTGCTCGCTCTTGAACCAGAGCTCCAGGGCGTAGTCCTCGGTCGGGAGGGCGTTGCACTCCGATATGTTCAGCTTCACGGCGTTGCTGCCGCTCAGCGTCACAGCCTTGTTCTCGTTGTTCACGTACCACGTCTGTCCAGCCAGCGTCATGTGGCGGTTGCGGGCATAGTCGGTGGCGGTGAGGCCGTCGCCCTCGTCAAACTTCCAGTAGCCGATGAGGCCTGGTGTCGAAGGCTTCTTCGTGTAGTACATCTCAGCCTGAGCGTCGGCACAGTCGCGTGCCTTGTCCCAGAGCGTCAGCTCGTGGATGGCGCCCGTCATCTTCTTGCCCACGGCCAGTGCACCACTGCCTTCGTAGGCTGCCACGCTCTTGTTGGTGAACAGCATCGTCTCAGAGGCATCCTCGGCAAACATAGCGTTCAGCACGCCGCCGTCGCCATTATACCGGTAGTTCAGGGTCAGGAACACCCACTTGTTCGGGGTGATTGACTTTCCTGACTTATAGGTCTCGTCGCCTATCTTGACCACGAGGCGTCCTTTCGAGTCGGTGGCTACGTCGAACTTCTGACTTCCGTTGCCGTGGCTCAGCAGAGTGCCGGCACCGGTGTAGTTTATCCACATGTCGGCCGAGAAGTCCCTGCGTGCCAGGTTGATGCTGGCTTCGGTCTTCGCTGCACATTCTGTAGCCTGACCGTCCAGAGCCACGTTGTGGGCCACCTGTTGGCCGTTCAGGGCAGCGGTAATCTTGAAGTTGTTCGTCTCGGTGAGCATGCTCTGCCGGATGTCCTCGTTGAAGGTCACGCTAATCTCGTCGCCGGCGTTCAGCACACCGTCGCTCGGGTTAGCCAGTCCGAACAGCTGAGGCTTCTTCATGTCCTTTATAACGGTCACCACGTCGCTCTCCTTCGTTATCTCCTGATTGCCATAGGCCGTAGCGGTTTGGGCGCGGAACATATAGGTGCCGTCCACGTAGTTCTCCATCGGGAACTGCACGGTGATGACACCGCCGTCGGGCAGCTTCTGGTTGTTGCTGGCTGCATATTTGTCGTCGACGTAATACTCTTGTCCGGGTATGGTGGACCAGTTTGCGTCGCGCTCACCCTTATATTGTACGCGGATGGCCTTCAGGTTCTCGTAGTAGGTGTCGTAGTCGCGCACGCTTAGCGTCAGCACGTCGCCCACGCTGGTGTTCAGCACGCTCTTGTCGGCCATCAGCATCACGTCGGAGCTGCTCGGCACGAAGTGGGCAGTCAGGTAAACCACCGACTCCATGTCGCCTTGGCAGTCGCTCTGCAGCGACAGACCGATGTTCTCGTAGTCGTAGACGTCGGTGTTGTTCTGCTGCAGCGTCAGCGGAATGGTCAGGGCCTCGCCGCTCTTCACGATGAAGGTATGTCCGTTGCCCAGAGGTCCTGTCGAGAGGCTCAGCAGGGCGCCGTTGGGATTGGTGCCTTCCACGACTTTGAGGTTGAACTGTCCGTCGCTGTTGGTCTCGCTCAGGTTCTCCATCTTCAGGTAGAAGACGGCCTTGCCGCCGCGAGGCACGTCGCTCAGCACGTTCTTTGCATCCACCACGCTCAGCTGCGGGTCTTCAATCTTCATTGTGGCAGCGCCGATGCTGGTGCCGGGCTGGTAGTATTTCGTCACCGTCTCATCCTCGTAGGGGCACGAGGTCTGGCCGCCGCGCGTCACGAAGATGGGAGCGAAGTTGTCGGGCGAATTGAAGGCATCCAGTGACAGGGCATCGTCGCCCTCCTCGTGAAGCGAGAAGGAGAAGACTTCCGATGTCGTGCCATGCTCCTCGTCCACGAAGGTCTGGCCCGAGCCCGTGTTGGTCTGGAAGGTTACTTCCACACCTTGCTTGTTAATCTCCACACCAGCCTTTCCGCCTGTCACCAAATGGATGCTGTAAGTATCCGTATATGTGGAGTCGTTAGCCGTTTCTGTGCCTACCGAATAGTCCACAGACGTACCGCCGTCGAACGAGAAGTTGTTGATCAGATAGTTTTGGCGGTCGTTGATGACCTGCAGCTTCTGCTTCTCGTTCAGAGCCAGCTGAGCCTTCCAGTTGCGGATGCTCTCGTTGTAGTAGTGCACCATGTCCTGATGCAGCTTGTCGTCGGTTGCTGCCTCGGGAATCACAGCACGATACGAGGGGCCTGCTACGAAGGTGCCTTTCACGGCCTTGTCTTTCCATACTCCCTCGTCGGCGTTGTCGCTGCCGAAGCGCTCGTCGCTTTCATCGAGCAGAGTGATGTACTTCACCTCATCGGTCGTGTTCTTATAGTTCTGGTAGGTCGAGGTATCCACTGTCACGAGCAAGTCGTTGCGCAGGCGTATCAGATTCGGGATGAGTGTATTCTCGATGTAGTACTGCGTGTAGCTGAACTCGGTGTCGAACTCCGTTGAGGTCATCAGACCGTCTTCGCTGGCGATGGAGTAGGTGCCGTCGGCAGCCTTCTTCACCATCACCTGGCGGGCATTGCCGAAGAGCAGATTTGTAGAGGTGCCGATGAAGACGTCGCCATCGGCGCCCACGAAGTCGGGAGAGTCAGATGTCGAGATGGTCTTCGTCGTTGTCGTGGTAGTCGTCGTGGAATGTGTGCCTTCGTAACTGTAGCTCATCTCCAGACCGGCTTCAAAGTCTCGCTTGGACTCCATCTTCGAGATATTGTAGAAGGCGAGACTGCCAGCCGCATTCTCGAGCTCAACGCCAAAGTGGGTAACAGTGCTGAGAACATTGTTCGATTCTGTAGTCACGATGTTGGTGTTGACAGTTGAGTGCGACGAGCCTTTCTCCCACGAGGCGCTCGAACCTGAGCCGGCCGGGTCGCGCAGAATCATCGTCACCTTGTCGGGACCGGCGGTCACGAAATTGCTGCCCGAGGGCAGGGCGCCGAGGATAATGCCTTTGAAGGGGTTGCCCGTCCAAGGCATGGTCTTGCCGTTGTACTCGTAGTTGATGGCCAGCGGTCGTGTCAGGTCATCGTAGATATTCGGGAAACCGGCATTCCATGTATATGTCGCCTCGCCTTTCTCGTTGAGTTGCATTTCCACTTGATTTGCGAGGTCAATTACGTCGCCCGGGCGGTATTCAACACCATTCACGATGCCAAGTTCGGCAGCCACAGCATGGTCGGCGCTCATCTGGTTGTCGATGGTCACCACAGCGTCCTTCAGCGGAACAATGGTCGTCACCACATCGTTCTCGTCATCGTTATTGGTGTACTGCTCATAACCCTTCAGTTTGAACTTGTACTGCCTGTTCATCTCAAACAGCGGATAGCCGAACGCATACGCATTGTCCGCGATGGCAGGAATATACTCATTCATGCCTGTCAGCTGGTTGAAGTAGATGGCCTCATTATCGCCGAACAGACCGTCATCGCGGCCATCCTGCCACACCTCGAACGTCGGCGTGCAGTAGTAAGTGGATTGTGTCTGTGCCAAACGGGCGTTGTACTTGAACTCCTTCGTGTAGATGCCTTGATAGACATCTGTCGTGTCGGTGTATTCCATCACTGCGTTTGTGGCGTCGATGTCGCTGAAGGTCACGCCGGCAAACGTGGCTTCGGCATCGCCGTTCACCATCTCTATGCCTGTTACCTTATATAATAATGGTGGAACCAGAACGGCAAACTCGCCTGTCTGCGGGTCGGTCTCGATGACGATGCTCTTCACGTCGGTGCTATGCGAGCCGCCTGTGCGGTAGGCTGTGCTCTCCACATCTGTCGTGGGCGAAGCCACTGCCAGAGGCTCGGTGTTGTTCTGCATCTCCGATGTTGTGCCGTCCACCACCTTCACTACGTTCAGGCGGTAGGGGTTGTCCTCCTGTAGCGAGAGCGTCACGCGAGCCTGTCCGATGTTGTTCGTGCTCAGCGCCATGCCCAATGGCTTATTGCCCTCGGTGTCGCCGCCAACCACACGGCCGGCTACGGTCACCAAAGTGTTGTCGTAGAACTCTATGCCCGTTATCTTGCTGTCGAAGGTGAACTTCTTGCCGATGCCCTCTTCGTCGTCGGGATAGCGGCCACCGAGCTCGAACTTGTGCCCTTGCTTCTCCACAGTGATGTAGTGGTCGCCGATGGGCACTGAGATGGTGAACTTACCCTGTGCATCGGTCACCACAGCTTTGCCGTCCTTGGCGCAGATGGTACCGTCCACGTAGAGGTTCACGCCCTCCACCGGATAGTCGGTGTTGGAGTAGTAGATGGTACCGCTCACGGGGAACGAGCTTACGTCTTCGAAGTCCACGCCGTTGTGCGTCAGGGCCTCCATGTTGACGAAGCGCGTCTGGTATTGCGGTGAGAAGCCGTGGATGCCCAGCATCGGACGCACCATGTAGCTGGTGCCCTCGCCTGCAAACGGCACGCCGCGGATGACGTAGTTGCCTTCTGTGTCGGTCTTGCTGTACAGACGCAACTGGTTCTCTGCCGGAATCTTGTCCGAGAAGCTGGTGTTGGACTGCTTCTCGCCATGGTTCTCGTTGGCCACGCCCGATGTCTTCGAATAGTCGTAGGCGAAGGGCAGACTGGCGACGCCCTCGTCCATAGGCCAGTAGAGCTTCAGCCCTGGCTCGGTGCCGACGAGCAGGCGGTCGTAGTTGTCCAGTATTTCCTCATCCGTCAGAGCCTTCGACCACAGACGGATGTCGTCCAGGTAGCCTGTGAAGGCGTGGGTGGTGGTGTAGTCCTTGTCCGAACCGAACACCACATTGCCCTCCGACCATGTGATGGCCGATGTAGCCGTTATCGATTTGCTCAGCACGGTGTCGCCGGCAATGGAGTCCGTCACTACCATGCGAACCGTCCAATGCGTAGTGCCGTCGCATGTGAGGCTGATGTTGTGGAATGCGCCGTTGGCTAACTTGAGGCCAGTGGCTCGGGCTGTGGAGCTGCCCACCTGCAGGTAGAGCTGGCTCTGGTTGTTGACTGCTGGCTTCAGCTGCAGGGCAAACTGGCCGCCGCCGTCGATAATCGTGGAGCCGTCGCTGACAACGGTCTCCGGGCGCACATACATCTGGAAGGTGAAGGGCTTGCCCTCGAACAGCGCCTTGCCGGCAGTAGCTTTTGGCGCCCACACGATACCGCCTTGCGGATCAATCTTCATCGAGTAGAACTGGTTGGTGGCGCCGTCGTCGTCGCTGACCTTTGTCAGCAGCACGCGGGCATCGGGCACTGCCGTACCTGTTCCGTAGGTGATGCGGCCGCTGATGACACCGCGACTCTGGCAGAAGCCGTCGCACATCTTGGTGCTGGTATCGTCATAGACGACATTGTTGTCGTCGTCAACGTACTTGCTCTGAGCTACGATGCGGTACTGGTAGAATTGTCCGGGCTGTGCCGTGTTGTCCTCGAAGTAGTAGCTCGACTCCGTGCCCGACACCACATGTATCTGCTGGAAGTCCTCATCGTTTTTCGAGCCCAACAGACGGCGATAGATGATGTAGCGCGTTGGGTCGGTACCCACCTGCTTCACATCCCATTGCAGCTTCACGACATTAGTGTAGGTGCCGCGGTTGGCGCTCATGCTCAGGATGACCGTGTTGCCATCGATAGTGGTGGGGCCGATGGGTTGAGAATAGAACGTGTTCTCCATCGCCTCCACGCTGATGGCATAAACGTAGCGCGTGTTCTTGTTGCTGGGCGTGAAGTCCTCGTAGCTTGAGGTTGTGCCCTGCGACGAAGCTGTCACGGTGGCGATAGGCTCGGTGCCGAACGCTGTCTTCGCCAAGTCTATGTCGATTGTGCCGTCGGCCTTCTTCAAGTTCGTATTGTAGAGGCAACGCCACACCTTGAACGTCCGCTGCGTGTTGTTCGTAGGCTTGTCATGCTTCCATGTCAACAGCACACTGCTCTCTCGCGGTTCTGCTTCGAAATTCGAGAACTCGAAGTGTGGTGTCGTGGGGATGGCAGCGGAAGTGACCGTCAGGTCGGAGACAGGTTCATTGTTGGTCCAATTGTCAAGTATGGACGACACCTCATACGTATATGTGTCTCCATATTTGATGTCATCATCCACAAAATGCAGGTTGCTGCCGTAGTTGAAGTCGCCTAACTTCTTTCTCGTCATGACGTTGCCATTCGTGTACTTGAAAACATAGAATTTGCCATTCGTCAGCCGGCTGGCATCCTCTTTTTGCCAGTCAAGCGTGACGACCTTCTTCCATTGGTCGTAGTTCGTCTGAAGCTGTTTTGGAGCGATGCACGCCCTGACAATGTTGCCCGAAACGGTCTTGTCCCAGTCGCGGATGAAATTTATGGTAATCGTTTTGTTTGCTTGAGTGAACGACTTGTACTGCACATAGCGCGTGTGATAGGCCAGCTGCTCAGCATTGCTTACTCCCGACAGACCGAAGCTTGCATTCGGATTGCTGTTCGTAATCCAGTTGCCCACATCATTCAGCCTGTACTCGTATTTGTGGCCATAGCCTGAAGCCGCAGTAACAGAGTTGCTGGGAGTCCATGTAAGCTTTCCAGGGGCGGTACGCTCATAGGAACCGCAACCGCTGGGCGTGGTGAAGGAGATAGTTTTCGAGGTTATCTTCAGATTGTCGGGAGTGATATTCCTCACATGCTGATCCTTATCCACCCATTCTCCTTGTATTCCTACGGTATGCACCTGTCCGTAATAGTTGGTGGGAAAATAGACATGGACAGTCATGTATTTCCATTTGCCGTCTCCCTGCCTGAAGCCGTCGATTTTAACAAAATAGTCACCATACCAGCCTGACTTCGTATTCCAGTTTATCGGGTCATCATTTTTATAACCATTGTTGATGTTCATGATTCTCCCGATAGAGCCGATGTTGACACCGTCGACAACCAGGTCGAGGGTCCTCCAATAGAAATTGTTCCCGTCATAATTCAGATAGGACGCTTCGAAGGCAATTGCGGGATCATCGGACGTCACGTCTAGGTCAGTAGCCCAGAACTTCGGCCATTCCCATGCGTTTGCCGCCCTCGCCTGCTGGCTGGGAACCAAGAACGCCGATGTGAAAACAAACATCAACAGCAATCCCAGCCACCGGCTGCGTTGCCTGTTCTCACGCTCAGTCGAAACTGGCGGAGTGGAGAAAATACGTTGTTTCATAAATCAATCGTTTAGTATATGTATTGTTTTATCTTATTTCATCTGTCTGACCATGCAAAGGTATAAAATAATATTCTGTATGCATGCACGCCTGCGCGAAATTTTTCAAAAAATGTTAAAATGTTATGAGAAAAGAGCATTTTACAGCACTTAGCACAGCTCACGCCAGCACAGAAAACCCCTTCGGCATCATCCGAAGCACGAATCACCATTAGCTTCAGTCAGAAACGCAACGCCAAACCATTCTGTTTCCCGTGCGAAACAAACTGTTTCCACCGCAGAAACAAATTGTTTCACCCGCGAAACAAATCAACACCCAAGCACTCTTCCGAGATAACCGCCCAGCGATTCACATGAAATAGCGTTTTCTTTTCAACATCGGAAAACACGGAAACAGTTTAGAGTTTAGAGTTTAGAGTCAGTTGAGAGTTTTTATGTCACACAGAACCGAATTAAAGTAACTTTGATTCTTCTTCGCAAAGCTCAGGCGCAGGCGGAACACTTTTCACTTTTCACTTGCGAAG
>CADCCR010000112.1 GCA_902799985.1 uncultured Bacteroidales bacterium
GGCATTGCTGCGCTTCTCCACCTCCTCATAGGTATAGCTCACGGTATCGTCCACCACGGCAATGTGCCGAGGCGTCTTTGAGGCCTGGGCGCTGAAGAGCGACGGGAACGTGGAGTTGCCCACAACGGGCATCTCCCTGCCCTTGGAGAGAGAAAGCATGGCCACGGCCTCCGCCTGAGAGAGCAGCGGGATGCCGCGTATGTCGTCATTGTGACGTACAGCCTCCGCGGCAAAGGTCGTCAGGGCCTTGGCAAGACGCGTCATGTCGGTCTTGTTGTATAGCGAGCCGTCGTACTCCAGCAGCATGGTATATCCACCCTTGTCATTGGGGAAGGGCTCTATGGTCAGGGGGTCCTTGGCACTGTCGAGCGTGAGCATGTAGCCGTCGTACTTCTCGCCACCGAGGGTGTGCTCGGCATCGTTGATGCCGCCCTGGTAGAGGAAGACGATCTCAGACCTCATGCCGTAGCGGTTCGCCAGGCGCAGGAACGGATAATAGTCCAGGGAATACGTCTCCTGTGTCTGACGCTGCACTGCCTTTACTGTTTCAGACAGCGGTGCAGAGGGATCCACCTCGTCAAGCACCAGAGGAAGCGACGTGACGAACATGCCTACAGCCTGCTGCAGATGTGCGGCGGAACGCCCGTTGGTGTTGGCAGTGAGCACTACGCTCTTCTGGCCTGTCAGCCTGCTCAGGGCCATCATGGTCGTGGTGAGGAAGTAGTTGCTCTCTGTGACACCGTGCACGCGGCAGAACTCACGTATCTCATCACCATCCAGATCCACAAAGGCATGGCGCATCGTGCCGATCTCACGAACGGCATCGGCTGAACCGGCAGGGACGATGCCCCGATTCTCCAGCTCCAGGTCGGAGAGCTCGGAATACGGATAGACGGTCACATCCTTGCCGGAGAAGAGCTTGTCGAAGTATGCATCTTCAGCGGCAAGCTTGTCCTCTGACGTCAGGTCGCCTTCCTCGACGGCATGGTCGAAGGCGGTAAACGGCTCGTCGCCAAGGGACTCACCGTTGTAGCTCCTGGCAACGTCTGAAAGGAATATCTGCAAGGACGTGCCGTCAAGAACGGTATGGTGGAAGTCGGTGAAGAGGTAGGCCGTACCGGCGTGACGGTATATCTCTATACGGTAGAGGTCGTCGTGAAGAAGGTCGAAGGGGCGAATCTTGCCCTGGAAGAAATCCTTCGTCGGTTCGGCGGATTGGTCAAGCTCGATGACTGGCACACTCACCTCCGACTCGTCACGGCGCTGCATCATGATCTCGCCGTCGTTTTCTGCGAAACGCATCTTCAGGAAGGGATGGGCATTGATGGTTGCGACGAGGGCCGTCTGCAGACGGGCTACGTCTACATGGTGTAGTATGGATACGCGCGGGACATTATACTGTATGGCCTCCGGCTGCGCCTCCCAGTCGAGGAACAGCGCACGCACGCTCTCCGTCATCGGATAGTACTCACGCTTCTCGTAGCCATGCACGGCAGGGACGGCTTCCGTCACTGCCACCTTCGCCAGCTCGCGGATGAACGGCGTGGACAGTATCTGCTTCGTTGACAGGGTGATGCCTTCTGACGCCAGACGGGCCGACAACTTCATCGCCGTGAGGGAAGTGAGTCCTACGGAGATGAGGTTGGTGTTGACGCCGAACTGGTCGGTCTTGAGCAGTTCGGCAACAAGCCCGAACAATTGCTTCTCACCGTCGGTCTCAGCCAGTACAATCTCTTCCTTCGTCAGTGCCGGCAGCGGCAGCGCCTTGCGGTTAATCTTGCCGTTGGGAGTCAGCGGCATGGTGGCCATCTCGACATAGAGCGTAGGAACCATATAGTCGGCAAGGGACGAGTTCTTCATGTGCGAGCGGATCGTATCCTCGTCAAGGGATGCATCGTCGGCCAATGAGTAATAGAGACAGAGATGCTCTCCCACCCCGATCTTCTTCACCTCGGCGGCCACCTGAAGCATCCCGTCCAGCTGCATGGCGTGCGACTCGATTTCGCCGAGTTCGATGCGGAAGCCGCGAAGCTTCACCTGCATGTCGATACGGGAGATATACTCTAGGTCGCCGTCGCTGTTCCAGCGGCAAAGGTCGCCGGTATGGTACATACGCACGGGACGGCCCCACGCGTCCGATGTCACAAACGGACAGTCCACAAAGGACTGGGCGGTACGCTCGGGCAGCTGCCAGTAGCCGCGGCCGACCTGAATGCCCGCAAAGCACAGCTCGCCCTCGGCACCGAGGGGAAGGAGCTGCCCGTTGGGGCCTACGATGAAGTTCCACGTATTGGCCACGGACTTGCCTATGGGGATGTTGTTGATACGCTCGCCGGGCCTAATCTTGTAATAGGAGGTGTCGTCGGTGCACTCGGTGGGACCGTAGACGTTGATAATCTCTATATGGTCGCTGTAGACGCCCTCAAGCTTCTCGCCGCCGGCGGTGATGAAGCGTACGGGGAGGTCCGGGTAGGTGTTTACAAGCAGCGCACCGACCGCTGTGCTGTAGCCGCCGCCGGTGATGCCGTGGCTCACGATGAAATCGCGCATGGCAGCAGGGTCCTTGCGTATCTCGGAAGGCATGATATGGAACGAGCCGCCGAGCGTCAGGATGGCATACATGTCCTCGATATGCGCGTCG
The DNA here is from genome assembly GCA_902799985.1 of uncultured Bacteroidales bacterium. Lineage (GTDB taxonomy): Bacteria > Bacteroidota > Bacteroidia > Bacteroidales > Bacteroidaceae > Physcousia. The sequence goes on from CADCCR010000112.1 coordinate 2,642, forward strand.
AAGGAGAACGAACGGTGCCCCTCTATGCGGTCGGCGGCGGTCAGGCCCTCCATGTCGATGACGACGTTGATGAAGTTCCACAAGCCGGCCTGGTGGAGCATTGCGCCCTTGGGCTTGCCGGTGGAGCCGGACGTGTATATCATATACGCAAGACGGTCCGGAGAGGTGAGGTTGACCGGGGAGCAGTCTGTCCCCGAGGACGTGAAGTCCATGTCGTCAAGATATATCACCGTGGCATCTCCTGTGTCAAAGCCGCCCTCGGCCTTCTTCCGGTCAAGGACGTCATGCGTGGTCAGCAGCACGCGGCTCTCCGAGTTGGAGATCATATAGTTCAGGCGCTCGGCAGGGTACTCGAAGTCGAGGGGAGTGTACGCTGCGCCGGCCTTATGGATGGCCAGGACAGACAAGGGGAACTCCTTGCGGCGCTCCAGAAGGACACACACGAAGCTGTCGGGGACAACGCCCTCGCTGATGAGGCGGTGTGCCAGGGCATTGGACCACTGGCTCAGCTCACGGTAGGTCAGGCTCCCGTCACGGTCGACTACGCTGACATTCTCAGGACACTGCTCTGCACGCTCCTCAAAGGCATCTACGAAGGTCTTCGTGACGTCAACGTCAAGGTGCTTTCCGGCTGACACCTCCATGATGCGCGATGTCTCCTCGCAACCGACGATGCTGAGCGAAGACAGAGGTGCGTCGGCATCGGACATCATGTTGCAGACACAGTCGTGAATGGCGGTGGCGTACATCTGAAGGCGCTCCATGCTGAAGAGGGCCGAGCTGCCGTGGCAGCGTATCTCGAAAGAGGCTTCGCTCGTGTAAACCTCCACCTCGAGGTCACGGTCAACCAGGGTCATGGGGAACTGACGGCCTCTGTAGACATGGCCGCCATAAGACAGGCTCTCTTCGCCGGCATGGGCAAGGTAGTTGAACGAGACGCCCGGCGTCATCTGCAGGTCGCGGCACAAATGGGTAAACGGATATACCGAGGAGAGCCTCGTGGACTGGCTTAACTCCTTTCTGAGCGACTTGACGAACTGGCGGACGCTCTGGCTGTAGTCTATCGATACGGAGACGGGCAGGGACTTCACGAACATGCCCCAGGCATCAGCGAGGCGCTCGTTACGGCCGTGGTGCAGCGTGAAATAGCATACCTTCTGCTCGCGGCGCAGCTGTGACAGCACGAACGCCAAGGCGGCATTGAACAGCAATGGCTGGGAAACGATATGCTCCCTGCACCAGCTGTTAACGGCGGAAGAGGGCATCTCTGCCGTGGCGGTGAGATACTCGCCCCAGGGATTGTCTACGGCATCACCCATGCGGGCAAACTCACTGCCGGCAAGGTGCTCGGCGAAGTACGACTTTGCCGAGGCATAGGCCTCGGTGCCAAACTGCTGCTGCTCGTCCTCGGCGGCCTGGAAGAAGGTGTAGTCGCTGACTGCTGGCAGTTCCCTACCCTCGGAAATGGCAGAAAGCTCGCCCAGGAACTTGGCCATAACGGTGTAGCCGTCTGCTATGATATGGTGAAAGTCGAAAAACAAATGTATGTTCTCTTCCGTACGTACAACCAGAACCCTATACAGCGGCTCACTGCCAAGGAGGTCAAAGGGACGAACCCACGCTCCGTTTACAAGCGGTTCTACCTCCTTCTCGGTCATCGTACGCAAGACGACGTTAGGCTCACGGCTGCTGTCACACCATTGCACCGGCTCGCCGTCGACCATCTCGAAACGAGCATTCATCTCAGGATGACGCAACAGCACCTTGCGGATATTCTCGGCGACTTGCTCTGCACACTCACTGCCCGGAAATACCGTATAACTGGGCAGATTGTATTTTGTCATTGAAGGTTCGGCAATCCACTCAATAAAGATTCCTGCCTGTGACTGAAGTAAAGGGTATATCTTTTTCATTATTTTAAATATACTATATTCTGATTATACATATAGGTTTTTTCTGCGTTTTCAAACGGTAATGCTCCGATTTCTGCTCCGTCCCATTTCACGCATATCTCCGGAGTCTCTTTTTCCTTGTCAACAAGGATGTCGACCACTTTGTCATCGGCTATCAGCTCCAGTAGTTGCTGTAGCATTTCAGCAAAACGGCCGTTCTCGCCAGTGTCGAGCAGTCCCATGACGCAGGCGACTGCCTGCCCTCTCTCTTCCTTGCCATTGGTGACACTGAAATCGATGATACGCTCACTGCGCGGAATGCTTCCGCGCATAACAAAGAACAGTACACCGCTGATGACGAATACTGCCAGGGAAGCAACGGGGAATGCCCACCACAATGCTGCGGGGGCTATATAGTTAGCAAAGAAATGTATTCCGGCGAAGAGGGCAACGGGGAGCAACGACATAATGACCGGCGGAAGGACCAGCTTGCCAAGGAGTTGGAAGAAGTGGCACAGCATCACAATGAGGCCAAACGGGAGGAACATCAGCACCACGATGCGGAGCGCCTCTGACGTCTCACTGATCTGGTGGGCGTCCCTTGCCCCGAACAGCTGGCACACCGCCTCGGGAACAGCCTCTATCAGGACGGTCGCCAACAGCGTGCCGACAGCGACAATGGCAAAACAGCGCTTCGCAAGTATGACCATGCCGTGAAAGTCCCGCTGTCCCTTCAACACGCCACCGACAGACAACAACGTGGAAGCCAAGCTACCCATCACCATGATGACAACGACAAGAATCATCATACATACTGACATCGAGTAAGCACCGCTAACGCCCAGATAGCGCAGCACAAGGGTGTTGAGCAATGTCAGCAGCGCGGAAAACAGCAGATTCATCAGCATCATCGGTATGCCATTGGACACATTTTGCCAAAGATAGCGCAGATAATGGCTGTGAAACAGCTTCAACCGGAATGAACAGCCCTTGTACCACAGATGCGAAGACAGGTATAGCGTGGCAACAATAGTCGACAGGATTGTTGCTCCGGCAGCACCAGCCATGCCCAGTCCGACAAACTTTATCAGCACGACGTCCATGACGAGGTTTACCGCCGCACTGAGCATAACCGCCTGGGCAGCCTTCTTCGGACGGCCGTCGACGCACACCATCTCGTCAACCGTCATATTGAGAATGACAAAGACCGAGAATGTCAGGTAAACGATGAGATAGTCGCGGACATAGACCGACAGCCCCGGATCGTCGCACACTATCCGTACGACGTCATCAACATAGAAATAGCTGCAAATACCGACTATCACACCTACTACGGCAATGCTCTGCAAGGCAATGGAGAAATGGGCACTGACGGCATCAGTGTCACGACGGCCAATGGCTTGCGCACCGATGATCGTGGCGCCGATACCAAGCAGCGTGGTGAGGGCTGACACGATAAGGTTGACAGGCATACACAGATTAACGGCAGCCATGGCATCCGTAGATATGAAATTACTCACAATGGCGCTGTCTATAGTGATATTCAACTGACCGACCAGCATCGACAGCATCATGGCAAGCAGGAAATTCTTTATAGCACAACTGATAACCGTAGGTTTTCTCTTCATCATATTATAATTACGAGCATTTTGAGCGCAAAATTACAAAAAAAAACATCTACTGCCAAACGTTTTTGAATAATTTAAAAGTTTTGAGAGTGAAGGGGGGCTTTACAACGTAATCAGGTTCAGTTCGCACCACAGCACGACGTAGCCGAGAATCCAGCCCAGCAGCACCTTGGGCGTGAGATGCTTGACGTACCAGCCCAGGTGGACGTGCTCCATCTTCATGAGGGCTATGCCGCTGATGCTGCCCACGGAGAGCAGACAGCCTCCCACGGCCGTGGTGTAGGCAATGATGCTCCAGTAGGAGCCGTTGACAGCGACGTCGCCCACGCCGACGGTGTAGAGCGAGATGTTGGAAATGGCTATGGTGAAGGAGTCGACGATGCCGGACAGCAGTCCTGCGCCGATGCCCATCAGCCATACGTCGTGAATATAGGTGTCGAACCAGTCGGCAACATCGCTCCACACGCCGGTCTCGGTGATGACGCCCATGCCGAGCATGATGCCCATGATGAACAGCATCTGCTGCAAGGCACCGTACTGCAGCGACATGGGTATGCGGCGCTGCGCCATCTGGTCGGCAGCCATGAGCTTGCGGTTGAAGGCTTCGTTGACCACCCACAGCACGCTGAGCACGCAGAGGGCGCCGAGGAAGGGGGCCAGCTTGGTGATGTTGTGGAACGTGGGGATGAACCACAGTCCGCCAATACCCACGATGAGTATGATGACGCGCTGCCAGCGGTTCAGACGGGTGTCGTCACCCCGATAAGGCGAGGGACTCCAGGCGACGTCCAAACGGTCGGGCAACTCGCGGTTGATCATGATGGTAGGCACCACCCACGCCAGTATGGCGGGCAGGGCAAGGTATGCCGAGAAGTGGCTGGCCGTGACGGCTCCATCGCCCCAGAGGATGAGTCCCGTGGGGTCGCCAATGACGGTAAAGCAACCGCCGCAGTTGGCTGCCAGCACGATGGCAGAACCGACATACATGCGCTGACGCGAGTTCTGGAGTATGCTATGCATAATGACCAGCATGGTCATGGTCGTGGTCAGGTTGTCCAGATTGGCGGAGAGGATAAAGGTGGCCAGCGTGATGGTCCACAGGAGGCGCTTGGAGTTGCGCGTGCGAATCCACTCCTTGATGAAGTCGAAGCAGCCGTTGTTGTTCAGCAGTTCCACGATGGACATCGTCGCCAGCAGGAACATGACGATGGCTGCCGCCTTGCCGACGTACTTCAGGAAGACATTATTATAAATGAAATACTTCACCGTCTCGCTGGTGGCCTCTCTGCCTGCTAGCCACTCCAGGTATTCCACCGGGTGACGGTCCATCACAAAGTCGGCTCCCCAACAGACATAGACCACCCACCCCACAGTACCGAGGAACATGGCTATGGCAGCCTTGTTGACTCCCGTCAGGTGCCCCGTGGCAATGAGCACGAGGGAGAGGATGAGCATGGTAACAATAATCAGCGTCATGTGCGTAAAGTGTTTTAATTAATACATACTACTCGGGGACAGCGTATCGGTCACCCGTCTGGCGGATGATTTCGCGGGCAAAGGGCATGGGGAATCCCGGACGCTTCACCGTAGCTCCACGACCATACTTGCCTCGGGCAAAGTGGCCGTTCTCCTCAGGACGGACTGTCATGTCGTTGTACTTCACCACCAGATAGAAGGCCAACTGGCGCCAACGCTCCAGCATCTGCTGAGCCTGCTGCACGCTATAGTCGTTCAGGAAGCGCTGCATCTCAGCGGGCTGCATCTCCTTGGCCTTGGCCTCGATG
>CADCCR010000113.1 GCA_902799985.1 uncultured Bacteroidales bacterium
AAGTCACCCTTCACCTTCTCTGGATGATGCTTGCCGGTCGGTTCCACTTCATCGTCGGCCTGCAGTATGCCGAAGAATCCCTCAGCATAGATGAGGGCATCGTTCATGTCGTCGTAGATGCGGTGCAGCTGTCGGATGGGGGCGCTGACGTTGGCAAAGAGCATCACATGGTACATAATCTTGCCGATTGACATGCCCGGATAGTCAATCAGCACAAGATAGGCCGTCAGGATGATGATGAGCACGGTGCCAATCTGTTCGAGGAAGCTCTTCAGTCCGTTGAACAAGTAGGCCTGCTTGCGGGTGTTCAGTTGCAGGTCCGTCATGCTTTGCTGGAGGGCAGCCTGCCGTTCTGCTTCCGTCTCTTCGCGGTTGAACGACTTGATGACGTTGATGCTCTCAATGATGTTCAGTATGCCCTGACTCACAGCCTGATGTCCTCCGAAGATGCCCCTTCGTCCACCCTTCATGCGCGAAGCCTGGATGTACGTCACCCAGAAGTAGAGCGGTACGATGCACAAGGCGACAAGGCCCACATAGACATTGGCAGCGAACATCAGTCCGAGGGCAAGGATGGCGCTTGTGAAGAGCGGCAGAATCTCGATGAAGAAGTTGTTCACCGTGTTGCTCATGCTCATGATGCCTCGGTCGATGCGCGACTGCAGCTTGCCTGTCTCATTGCCCTCGCTGTTGAAGAATGCCATGCGGAAGGAGAGAATCCGGTCCACCACCTTCAGCGACATGTCTCGGCTCACCAGTATGCGCATCCTCTCGCCGAAGTAGCGTTGGCAGAAGGTGACGACAGCCCCTACGACCTCCTTCCCCAGCAGGATAGCGGAGATTATCGTGAGGATTCTGACAGCTTCGCTCCATTGGAATCCGTCCGGTTGTTGCATCATCGCATTGATGGCATCGACGGCGCGGTCCAGCACAACAGCATTCACCTGTGCCATCAGCGAGCCGACAAGTGTCAGCACCAACGTCACGACAATCAGCCATTTGTAGGGCAACACAAACGGCAGAATATTCTTCAGCAGTCCCCAAATGTTCATCTTCATGTGGTTGCAGTTTTTGGTCTTAGTGCGGCTTGTCTTCTCAAAGCGCAGGCTTAAGCAGAGCGAGCTTGCAATTCTTCTCAAAGCGCAGGCTTAGGCGGAGCGAGCTTGCAAGTCTTCGGCAAAGCTTTAGGCTCAGGCAGAGCGAGCAATTCGTGGGTTAAAATAAATCCGTTGTTGTATAAACATCCTATCGCAAGAGAATCTTCTTGCCTTCGGTGATGAAGATACCTTTGGCACCCTTGGCATTCGTTATCCTGCGCCCAGAGAGGTCGTACCAGACGTTGCTGTTCATGTCTGCATCTGAATGTCCCTGGGACGGAACGGAGAACGTCTCATCGATGCCGGTGGGGTCATCTGTCTGTGTTGCAGCCGGACCAAGATACTCTGCTTGGACTGTCTCGCGGAAGACATCGACGCGGATGTGATAGATACCCTCCTGACGGACGCTCCATTTGTTGTCGCCCGAGCCGCCCGTGAGCAGTTGCGTGCTCCCCAGGATGTCCTCGTCCTGTGTGAAGGGATGCAGCACCTTAGGGTCCCAGGCATTCTGTCCGTTGAACTTGAAGCGTCGCGGCTCGCCGAACTCGGGACGCTCGCGAAGCTCACCTGTCCAGTCCCATGTGCACACTTCGTTCTCGTCGCGGGTGAACGGCAGGAAGGTATAAGTCACCCATCCACATTCTGTTGCACCACCTACGATGAAGAGTTCGTTCCACGGACGGAAGAGCTCGCCCGTGAGCGTCTTGGCAGTCATGTCGATGGTGATGCGATAGATGTCCTCCGTCAGAGGAACCACCCATTCGCAGCCCGACGAGTCGCGCACCATAGTGAAGGGAATGGCGCCAGTCACAGCGTAGGCATTCTCATAGGTGGGCTTGAGGTAGCGTACGCTGATGCCCTTCGGCACTTCCATGTTGCGGAAGCGCAATGTGCCGCCTTCGATGAGACGACCCGTGTACTTGAACTTGTTGCCGGGGAAAGCCGTCAGCTCCTGAATGCCCCCCGGAACAGCAGTCCCAACTGCCCAGTAACGATCCTGAGCCTTTGTCGGCCCAGCACTTGCAAATATCCACACAAGCAGGAGCATGAGCACACATCTTCCATTCTCCATCTTCCGTCTTACATTATTGTTCTTCATCATGGCTTCAGGATTTTTCGTGTGATGGTTTCCTCTCCGGCTCGGCAGGAACAGATGTATTGTCCTGCGGGCAGTGTGGCGAGACTGATGCGGCAATCCTTGCCCGAAGGTTGACGCAGAAGCATCCATTGCTTGCCTTGCATGTCGCTGATGCTGAGTGTGAAGGGCGCAAGCGGGCTGTTGATGCTGAGCTGCTGGGCAGAGGCTTCGTAGTGCATATCGAGGCTCTCGGCAAGTGTGCCTTGCAGCGCAGTCTCATCCTCCTTGACGGTGATGAGGGTTTGTTCGGAACAAGGTCTGGTAGGGACGTTGACGGTGAGCCTCCGCAACTGTTCGTCGTAGGTCCAGTCGCCGGTCTCTTCACCATCGATGCAGACGCTGCTGGGCTCACCGATGCTGAAGAACACAGCTTGCCAGGCTCGTTGCTCCGGCATTCCCTCGTAGCTGCCAGTGCGGGCAAAGATGGTCAGCGCCGTACCTTCTGCCGAGTGTTTCTGCGAGAAGCGCGTCGTAGCATAGGCACCTTCTTTATAGGCTTCGCTGTCGCCCTGGTCCTCGTAGAGACTCCCTTCGCCATCGGCACCTGGGATGACCCAAAGGACAAGCGACGCAGGCTCCGTCTTCAAGTGTTGGAGGACCGGATTGCAAGGGATGATGCTGCCCATGCGGATGAAGCAAGGAATCTCGGAGAGGGCGTAACGGTCTGTGATGGTGTGTCCTCCAGCCAGCATGCGTCCGCGGCACATATCGTACCAAAGTCCTTCGGGGAGCCAAGTCTTGCGCTCGCTGGCATCGTCGCTTTCTGTCGGCGTGGAGACAGGCGAGCAGAGGATGTCGTTGCCGAAGAGATACTCATCCTCAACCGAGTAGGCAAGATTCTCCTCGGGCCATTCGTAGTAGAGCGGACGGCAGATAGAGACGCCGGTGTCGTAGGCCTGTCGCGCAGCAGTATATATATAAGGTACGAGCGTGTAACGGAGTTGGAAGGCATCCCGCTGGAGGTCGAAGTTGGAGAACTTCCAGATGCGTCGTTCGCATCCGCTTTGGCTGGAGCCATGGGTGCGGAAGATGGGTTGGAAGACGCAGAACTGCATCCAGCGGAGCACCAGTTCGGGGTCGGTGCTGATGTTGTTGGGCTGCAGGTAGCCTCCTCCGTCGTGTCCCCAATAGCCGAAGCACACGTTAGCAGCCGTTGCCGTAATGTAGCTCTCGAACTGCAAGGTGCCGTAGGTAGCAAACGTGTCGCCCGAGAAGCCGATGGGGTAGCGATGGCTTCCCATTCCGCCCCAGCGGTGAAAGATGACGGGTCGCCGGTCGGTACGATTCAGACGCATGTCGTTGTAGAAGACGTGGTTGAGCCAGAACGTCTGTCCCAATCCGCTGATGTATTTGCTTGTGAGGTCCTGCTGCCAGTCAATCCACCAGAAGTCAACCCCTTGCTTCTCGCGCACGCGCATGATGTTTTTGAAGAAGGTGCGGTAGAAGGTGGAGTCCTCCAGTTGCCAAGGGACATTCGTTGCGTTGGCATCGAGCCCCATGTCAGCACGAATCTTCGAGAAGTTGTCGTCGCTGGAACCGATGCCGTCGGCTGGATGGAGGTTGAGTGCCGTCTTCGTGTTGTGTGTGTGCATCCAGCTGAGAAGTGAGGCAGGATTGGGGAAGAGCGACTTGTTCCACGTCCAGCCGGTCCAAGAGTTCTGATGCCAGTCGCAGTCAATCATGAACACATCATGCGGCACATCCCTCTCCTCCATGTCGCGCAACAGCTGCTGCACCTCGCTCTGCTTGTAGGCCTGATACTTGCTGTACCAGTAGCCGAACATGAACTTAGGTGGCAAGGGCTGACGACCAGCGATGCGTACATAGTCGCCCAGGGCATCCTTGTACTGGTGTCCGTAGCCAAAGAAGTACCAGTCGATAGCATTCGCGTCGACCGGTTTTCCCACCCATGGAATGCCGTCCACCACCTTGTCGAAGGGGAAGCTACGACTGCCGTCGCCTCGTTCCGTGGAAGGCGATTCGTCGAGGATGGCCCATCCGTCGCGCGAGAGCAGACCCTTCTCCAGCGAGACACGATGCGTGTCGCCAATGTCTCCGTCGAGGGTGCGTTGAGTGCCAAGCAGATTCAGGGCATCATCTTTGCCCGGGTACCAGAGTATCTGTCGCCCGTTCATCTGGAAGGTGATGCCTAGCACCGTGCTGTTCTTGTGTTGGCGATTGATTTTGCTGCCCACCTTGTAGCGCAAGGTCAGCGAGTCGGTCTCGATGGTGAGGTAGCCGCCTTCCTCTTTGGAGGTGAAGCGAGGAACAGGTAAACGACGGTTGACGACAGCAAACGTGGCACGCTCTTCAAACTGCTTCGTCGTGCTATACTGTATGCGTATGAGCCTGGGAGTGAGAACGGTGAAGCGTGCCGAGCCGCTCACGACAACAGCTTCCTGCTGTGGCAGGGGATTCCATACCTCGTCTGCAAAAGCGGATATGGCAACAAGGAAGAGCAAAAAAGCTGCTCCTCCCTGTTGGGCTCTGCTAAGGATGGACATACGTCTATTCCATCATGCCTTCGATGGTGAGTCGCACCACCTCGTTCACGGCATTCGTGCGGACTGTGATGTTCTTCTGGAAGTGCCCGGGGAACTTGTCCTTACCGTTGTATGTAACGTCGATGGAGCCTCTCTCTCCGGGTTTGATGGGTTCCTTCGTGTACGTAGGAACGGTGCATCCGCAGCTGGCAAAAGCCTGATGGATGATGAGCGGCGCTGTGCCGGTATTGGTGAAGGCGAAGGAGCAGCTTACGACGGGCTCGTCCTTCGAGAACTTACCGAAATCGTAGCGCAGCGTGTCGAAGGTAATCTCCGCAAAGTTCTCGGCCTTCGTCGTTGCCACAGCTTCCACTTCGCTGACGTTTACTTTCTGTTTCTGTGTCTGTGCCTGCATCTGCATACCGAAGCATGCAGCCAGAGCAAAGAGGATGATTTTTTTCATAGTCTGTTGTCCTTTATCACATTTCTTTTGCAAAGGTAGCACATATTTTATAAAAGGATTCCCTTTGATAGCTTTTTTTTACGCTTTGGGCATGTTTTTGACAATAATTTCATAATTTTGCACGCGAAAAGCATCAATTGCAGATTTATGACGGAGCAAATTATCTTGGGCATCGACCCTGGAACCAACATCATGGGCTATGGCGTTCTGCGCGTCGAAGGCAAGAAGGCGACGATGCTCGCTCTTGGTGTCATCGACCTGCGGAAGTTCCCCGACCCATACCTCAAGCTCGGACACATCTACGAGCGAGTGGGCAGCATCATCGAAGGCTATCTGCCCGACTGCATGGCTATCGAGGCTCCGTTCTTCGGCAAGAACATACAGAGCATGCTCAAGCTCGGTCGGGCACAAGGTGTAGCCATCGCAGCAGCCATCCAGCGGCAAGTGCCCATCACCGAGTACGCCCCCTCGAAGATAAAGATGGCCATCACCGGCAACGGCAACGCCAGCAAGGAACAGGTTGCCGACATGCTCCGTCGCATGCTCCATGTCGACAAGGAGGAGATGGGAAAGTTCCTCGATGCATCCGATGCCCTCGGAGCAGCCTATTGCCACTTCATGCAACAAGGCAAGCCCGAGACCGACCACAAGTATCGCGGCTGGGCAGACTTCGTGCAGAAGAACAAGGAAAGAGTAAAAAAGAGACCCCCTCTAACTCCCCCTTAATGGGAGGACTATAAAAATGTTCTTCCCTTCGGTCAGGCGCGGGCGAAACAATGTTCAATGTTCAATGAAATAAATGTTCAATGAAAAATCGTTCCATAATAAGTGTAACTAACGGCGTTCCCCGCCATCCTTTGTGGCGAATGGCAGAACCCGTCACCTTGCAGATAAACAGAGGCGAGCAGATAGCTATCGTCGGAGATAATGCTGCAGGCAAATCGCGCCTCGTGGAAATCCTGACCGGACATTATCCTTTGCTTCAGAACGAGGTGCACTACGACTTCTCGCCCAGTAAATTACGCCTCACAAGCGAGAATATGAAGTACATCTCCTTCCGTGACTCCTATGGCGAACAGGACGGCACCTACTACTACCAGCAGCGTTGGAACCAGCACGACATAGCCGACGATATGCCGACTGCCGGCCAGCTCCTGCAGGACTTCTACGATAGTGCCGACCGATTGACCGGTTCCGACCTGCCGCCAGCCGAGCGCGAACAGGAACAGCAGAATCGCGACAAGCTCCGACGCATGCTCTCCTCGCTCTTTCACCTCTCCGAGCTTGCCCAGAAATATATCATATCCCTCAGCAGCGGCGAACTGCGCAAATTCCAGCTCGCCAAAGCACTTGGCACCAATCCGCGCATACTCATCCTCGACAACCCTTTCATCGGTCTCGATGCACCCACTCGACGCGACTTCCGACTGTTGCTCGAAGCCTTGACCCGCGAGGCTGGAATCCACATCATCCTCGTTCTGAGCAAGCGAGACGACATACCCGACTTCATCACACATGTGATTCCAGTCGAGGGACTCCACCTCCTCTCCAAGATGGAACGTGCAGAGTATCAGCAACATTACAGAGCCGTTCCAGCACCCGCGCTTGCCGACGAAGTGAGACGTTGGATAGCCTCTTTGCCTGCACAAACCGACATCCCATCCATCGCTCCCAGCTCCATCGGGGGAACAGAACCGAACGAGATACTTCGATTCCGCGACGTCAGCATCCGTTATGGCAGTCACACCATACTACGCTCCCTCAACTGGTCCGTTCGCGAAGGCGAGCGATGGGCCCTGAGTGGCAGAAACGGCTCCGGCAAAAGCACTTTGCTCAGTCTGGTCTGTGCTGACAATCCGCAAGCCTATGCCTGCAACATCGAGCTCTTCGGGCGGCGTCGTGGCACAGGCGAGAGCATCTGGGAGATAAAGCGACACATCGGTTACGTTAGCCCCGAAATGCATCGAGCATACCTTAAAGACATTCGTGCCATCGATGTGGTAGCCAGCGGATTGAGTGACTCCGTCGGACTCTATGTCCGTCCGCGTCCAGAGGGGCGACGAGCCTGCTTGGGATGGATGCATGTCTTCGGCATCGAACAAGTGGCCGACACATCGTTCCTTCGCCTCAGCAGCGGTGAGCAACGCCTCTGCCTCTTGGCCCGGGCTTTCGTCAAAGACCCCGAACTCCTCATCCTCGACGAACCTTTGCATGGGCTCGACGACCGCAATCGCAGTCTTGTCCGTCAGATTATCAGTCAGTTCTGCCAGCGTCCGCACAAGACGCTCGTCATGGTCACGCACTATGAGGAAGAGCTTCCCGACTGCATCACCCATCATCTCACGCTCACCAAGCCCGAAGCATAGTGTTCCCCCAGCATGTTCTTTCTCTTTTTCCTTTTGTTGCGCTTGTTACGCTTGTTACGCTGTTACGGTGGCTGTGAACCTTGCTTAATTCGGCTTTTAGCAATATCTGGATGCGTACCCAGCTGCAGTGTGTACCGAATCATGCTGCAATGGTACGACAATCCTGAGAGCGCTGAC
>CADCCR010000114.1:0-2221 GCA_902799985.1 uncultured Bacteroidales bacterium
TATGTTTCATGATTGCAATTTGAAGTTTCTCAGGTTTCTATGCGTCAAGAACAAAGCGTCGAGTAAACGCCTTTAATATGTTTCTGAATTCCAACTCCCTAACCCATCCGCATCGGGGCCTGCTGCCCTTCTGCCCGGCGTTGGTGCGAGGCTGTCGCTACAGCCACATAATGAGGATTCTACTGCAAAGATAGTGTTTTCTTCAATATGAGCAAAGAAATAGCATAGAAAAATGCAGAAAAGTGGGATTATCTCCACGGGGTTTGCTTTCTGACACGAAAGCGGGGGAAAATGGCTCTCCGTGTGGGTGTAAAAAACACGGCGTGCCACGATTGTAATAAATCCGTGGAATTATCGCAATAAGAGCCTAGCGCTTCCGAAATAAGCACGGGGCGCTTCCGAGATAAGAGCTTGGCGCTTCCGCATCAGGCACTCAGGGGCTCACGTGAAACAGTATAGCTCCTTAACATCGAAAAACACGAAAAGCACTAAACATAGCAAAACACTCGTCACTCATCAGGCATGACAGCTAAGTGTCAGAATCCCAGTCAATAAGACCCTGACGAGTGTATGACGGACTCGTCAGGCACTCGTCAGGGTATAAACACGTGACAATCATCGGCTTAAACCCCAAACATGACGAGTGACGAGTAAATGCTCACAACGACGAAGGGGGATGCACCGTGGCGGTGCATCCCCCTTCATTGTCTGATTTGACTATTCTTTTGTGCCTAATGCTTTCTGAGTTGCATCAGAAGAAGATGTAACGGTTGTCCTTGATGTTGGCCTTCTGATAGAGCTCGTTAGTTACGCTGGAGAGGGCACGGCTGATGCTCTGCTGGAGCGTGCTCTCTTCCTGCTTCTGGTCGTACTTCACGTCGTTCTTCTTCTGGTCGAGCACCTGATATGCATAGACGGCAGACTTGCCCTTGAGGCCAGACTTGAAGTCGCCCTTAGCAGCCTTGCTGACGGAACCGCTCAGAGCGGGCTCGCTGGCACCAACCTTCGAGATGAAAGCTGTGCTGGTGAAGTTGATATGCTTGATGGTATCGGTGACGGCACCTTCAATCTTAGCAACGTCGGCGATGCTCTTGGCAGCGTTCATCTTCTCCAGCAGGATGGCAGCCTTCTTGTCCTTCTGCACCTCGCCAGTCAGGAAAGTACGAATCTGCTCGTCGTCCCAAGAGAGATAGCCCTTCGGATGGATGCCGGTGACCATGAGAACAAGCAGATGGTCGTTATCGCCGCACTCATAGAGAGGAGATACATCACCCACCTTGGTGTCCTTGTTGAAGATCCAACGCAGGGCGTCGCGTGTGCTGCGGACATTAACCACATTGTGCTCGGTGCTACTCATGTTGTTGCGTGTCTGCACGGTATAGCCTGCCTGTGCTGCATTGGCCTCGATGTCCTCGGCCTTAGCATTGCCAGCCAGGAAGCTGCTGAAGTCGTTGTAAGCCTTGCCGTAGGTATCCTTGCTGAAGTCGATGGCACGCTTGATGACAGCCACGTCGTACTTGGTGATGATGTTGCGGCGGTCTGTAACCTGAGCGATGATGACACCCTGACCGTCGAGGACAATCTTGTTGTTGCTGCCGACAGCTGCATTGGTGATGGCATTGATGAACTTGCGGTTGTTCTCGTCCATTGCCTGACCTTCGTACTGGCTGCTGGTAATCCACGCCTTGGTGGCAGGCTGGTCGTAACGCTTGGCGATGGTGTCGAAGTTAGCACCTGCTGCGAGGGCATTCAGGATGCTGTCGGCTGTCAGCTCGGCTGCTGCCATATCGGCACCGGGAGCGGCAATCTGACGTACCTCGACAGAGTCGGGCAGACTGACCTTACCGAGGAGGCGGACAACATTGATGGTGTTGTCGTGCTCGTGAACGAAGGGACCTACCTGAGAGCCGACGCTCAGGGAGTCGAGCTGCTCGGCGATGTCGTGGGGCAGAGACTTGGCGCTGACGGGCAGAGCGCTGTAGGGAATCTGGCTTGCTGCCTCGCGGACGGTCTTGGCAGGCTCAGCACCCTCGGCCAAGGCCTGTGCATAGCCTTCCATCTCCTTCTGAAGGTTAGCCTTGTCTGCCTCGCTTGCAGTCACCTTGATGTCGATATACTTGACGTCGCGTGTCTCCTGCTCAGTGCGGAACAGTTCCTTCATCTCGTTCCACTTGGCCTTGATTTCGTTGTCATCCACGGTGACTTTGTCGTCGGCTACAGA
>CADCCR010000114.1:2254-11367 GCA_902799985.1 uncultured Bacteroidales bacterium
AGGATTTCGCTCTCGTTGGTGCGTCCGTCGAAGTTTGCCTGAGCAGCAACGGGATTGCTGACCATCAGGCTGCCCAGCAGGTTCTGGTACTTCTGAGCCAGTGTCTGCTGACGGATTGTCTTCTCGATGAACTTCCAGTAGTTGTTCATCTGAGTGTATTGTTCCTTAATCTCGCTGGTGAGTTCGGGGTTGGTCATCACCTCGTTGTATTGGTTGAGGAACTGCTTGAGGGCATTCACGTCGAATGTACCCTGCTGTGTGCGGAAAGGTGTCTGTGCCAGCATGGGGTTGCGTCCCTTGCTGATGATGTCCTGCATCTCTGCGTCGGTGACGGTGATGCCGAGCTTCTCGCATTCGTGCTGGATGAGTTTCTCGTTGACGAGCGACTGCCAAACCTGGTCGCGCATCATGGAAAGTTGGTCGTCGCTGAGGGTAGTGAGTCCCTGTGTGAACTTAACCACGTCGGTGTACTCCTCGACCATTGCGTTAAACTCCTGAACGTTGATTTTCTCGCCATAGATTTCACCGACGCGCTGGCGGCTCTCTGTCTGTGTGTAGGTGAGAGAGCGTACGAACTCTTCGGCAATAAAGGCGAACAATGCAAGGCCTACGATACCGATGAGGAACTTGCCTTTGTTACGAATTTTTTGTAATGTTGCCATTTGTTATTTATGTTTTGTTTATTATTATTCGTTTAAAGCGCACAAAGGTACGCATTTTTTTTCATATAAAGGACATTTACATGAAGAAAATTCCGTATTTAAGCGAAAAGTGAATAGTGAAAAGTGAAAAATGAGAGTTTCACCCGTCAACTCTAAACTCTAAACTATCAACTTTAAACTATCACTCCTCTAAGAGCTGCTTCAGGAAGTCATCGAGGTCAGCTTCGAGTCCATCGAGCAGAGTGCCGTCGAGCATGACAGTCTCCTCGCTGTCGATGATGACCAAATCCTGTAGCGTCTCATGGTCTTCGTCGATGAGGACAAAGCTGAAGGGTTGCATGATGCTCATCTTCATGATGCTCGGACGCATATCCTCGATACACCTGCGCAGGATGGGCACGATGTCCTCGTAGAAATCCTCGTCGGAACTCTTTATCCACTCCTCAACGACACAGCGGTCGAGCTCTTCATCGTCGTCGTTGTAGGTGCGTATCTCGCCCGTATAGTTGCTCACCAGGAGGTGAATGTCCGTCATGACTGGCTCAGCATCAGCCGGGAACTTAGCGATGACCTTGCGCAGCGTGCGCTCTATCTGTTGGATTGTCTGTTTGCTTGCTTCCATATTTAAGTGAAAAGTGAAAAGCGAAAAGTGAAAATTGAGAGTTTCACCCTTCAGCTCATTTACTATAATCTCTAAACTATGAACTCTAAACTATGAACTATGAACTAACTCACAGGTTCTTTCCGTGACACTGTTTGAACTTCTTGCCGCTGCCACATGGACAGGGGTCGTTGCGGCCAGGCAGGTTCTCTCGACGGATGGGCTGAACGGGCTGGCGGTCGCGGGTGTCGCGAGCTGCTGCCTGCTGTTGCCCAGCATCGGTCAGTTCTCCACGCGACTCCTGCAGACGCGGACGTTCGCGGCGAGGCGCTTCCTGCTGCTGCGGTGCCTCCTGTATCTGCAAATCAGGTATCATGGCACGCATGATGATGCCCACGGTGCGGTCGTTGATTTGGTTTATCATGTCGTCGAAGAGCTTCGCGCTCTCCAGCTTGAAGATGAGCAAGGGGTCCTTCTGCTCGTAGCTGGCATTGTGAACGCTGTGCTTCAGTTCGTCGAGCAGACGGAGGTTCTCCTTCCACGCATCATCGATGATGTGCAGGATGATGGCTTTGTGGAAAGCAGTCACCACACTGCGCGACTGTGTCTCGTAAGCCTCCTTGAGGTTGCAGGGGATGTTGTACTGGCGATTGCCTGCGATGACGGGTACCATGAGGTTCTCGTACATACTGCCCTGCGGACTCTCATAAATATGTGTCACCACCTTGCTTGCGTTGTTCATCATGATTTCCGTCTTCTGGTGGAAGCGCTCCAGCACCTTCTGATAGGCCAGCTCTGCCAAGTCGTCGAGCTTCATGTTCTCCATCTGTTCGGCTGTGAAAGGAACTTCCATTGCCATGATTTCGAGGAAACGCTGACGGCAACCCTCAAAGTCGTTGTTCTCGAGGATGTTGCAGACGCGGTCCCATATCATATTGCTGATGTCCATGCCGAGGCGTTCGCCGATGAGGGCGTGGCGACGCTTCTCGTAGATGACGGTACGCTGCTTGTTCATCACGTCGTCGTACTCCAGCAGGTTCTTGCGGACGCCGAAGTGATTCTCCTCAACCTTCTTCTGTGCGTTCTCGATGCTCCGCGTAATCATGCTGTGCTCTATCATCTCGCCGTCCTTGAAGCCGAGTGTGTCCATCACTTTGGCAATACGTTCGCTGGCGAAGAGACGCATCAGTTTGTCTTCGATGCTGACGAAGAAGACGCTGCTGCCTGGGTCGCCTTGACGACCGGAACGTCCGCGAAGCTGACGGTCCACACGGCGACTCTCGTGACGCTCCGTGCCGATAATGGCCAGACCACCTGCCGCCTTCACTTCCGGCGAGAGCTTGATATCCGTACCACGACCGGCCATATTGGTGGCTATGGTGACGGTACCCAGCATACGTTCCTCCGACG
Organism: uncultured Bacteroidales bacterium; assembly: GCA_902799985.1. Classification (GTDB taxonomy): domain Bacteria; phylum Bacteroidota; class Bacteroidia; order Bacteroidales; family Bacteroidaceae; genus Physcousia. The sequence goes on from CADCCR010000114.1 coordinate 4,928, forward strand.
TAACCATTCCGGAGACATCGCGAGGCTCGCGCTTCTCCTTCCTTGCTGCCTCAGCCTCCAGTTGAGTCTGGTAGGCATTTGCTGCGCCACGCTCGCTGAAGGCACGTCCGTCGGTGGCCACAAAGACGGTGCCCATAGCACTCTGTCCGGCCAAGGCAACGATGTCGGCCTCCTTCTGATGCAGCTTGGCATTGAGCACCTGATGAGGAATCTTGCGCATCTGCAGCATCTTGGAGAGCATCTCGGAGATTTCCACGCTGGTGGTACCGACCAGAACCGGGCGGCCACTGGTGCGCATCTTGTCCACCTCTTCGATGACAGCCTTGTACTTCTCGCGCTGTGTGCGGTAGACACGGTCGTTCATATCCGTTCGGATGACAGGGCGATTGGTCGGCACCTCAACAACGTCGAGCTTGTAGATGTCCCACAATTCGCCGGCCTCGGTGACAGCAGTACCCGTCATACCTGCCAGCTTATGATACATGCGGAAGTAGTTCTGCAGGGTGATGGTGGCATAGGTCTGTGTGGCAGCCTGCACCTTCACATGCTCCTTGGCCTCGACAGCCTGGTGTAAGCCGTCGCTCCAGCGTCGACCTTCCATGATACGGCCGGTCTGCTCGTCGACAATCTTAATCTCACCATCCTGGATGACATACTCGTCGTTGAGGTTGAACATGGTGTAAGCCTTCAGCAACTGCTGTATGGTGTGCACGCGTTCGCTCTTGGTGGCATAGTCGTTATAGACGCGGTCCTTCTCTTCGAGCTTCTCCTCGTCGGACTTGTCCGAGGTATCAATCTGCGACATGATAGTGGCGATGTCGGGCAGGATGAAGAGTTCGGGGTCGTTGACCTGCGATGCCAGCCACTCGTTGCCCTTGTCGGTCAGTTCCACGCTGTTCAGCTTCTCGTCGACGACGAAGTAGAGCGGATTGGTGGCTTCAGGCATGCGTCGGTTGTTGTTCTCCATGTATATCTCCTCCGTGGAGAGCATGCCAGCCTTGATGCCCGGTTCGGAGAGGAACTTGATGAGCGGTTTGTTCTTCGGCAGCGCCTTGTGGCTGCGGAAGAGAGCAAGGAATCCTTCGGCCGTCTTCTGCTTGTCATTCGTTTCCGTGCCTTCGGTGATTTGCTTCTTGGCATCGGCCAGATATTGTGTAGCGAGTTGGCGCTGAACGCCTACAAGACGCTCCACCAAGGGCTGATATTGCTCGAACTGCTGGTCGTCGCCTTTGGGAACGGGACCGGAGATGATGAGCGGCGTACGGGCATCATCGATAAGGACGGAGTCGACCTCATCCACGATGGCATAGTTGTGGGAGCGTTGCACGAGGTCCTTCGGGTCCTGAGCCATGTTGTCGCGCAGATAGTCGAAGCCAAACTCATTGTTCGTGCCGAATGTGATATCGGCAAGGTAGGCATTGCGACGTGCCTCGCTGTTAGGCTGATGCTTGTCGATGCAGTCGACACTCAGGCCGTGGAACATATAGATGGGTCCCATCCACTCGGAGTCACGCTTTGCCAGATAGTCGTTGACGGTGACGACATGCACACCGTTGCCTGTCAGGGCATTGAGGAAGACTGGGAGTGTGGCGGTGAGCGTCTTACCCTCACCCGTGAACATCTCAGCTATCTTGCCCTGATGCAGCACAGTTCCGCCGAAGAGCTGCACGTCGAAGTGCACCATATCCCACTTCAGGTCGTTGCCGCCAGCCACCCAATGGTTGTGGTAGATGGCCTTGTCGCCTTCGATTTCCACGAAGTCGTGCTTAGCAGCCAAGTCGCGGTCGAAGTCGTTGGCTGTAACTACCACCGTCTCGTTCTTAGCCAAGCGCTCTGCCGTGCTCTTGACGATGGCAAACACCTCAGCGCGTTCTGCATCGAGGGCTTTCTCGAATGCCTCAAGGACATCCTTCTCCAGCTTGTCGATCTGAGCGAAGATGGGAGCACGGTCCTGAATGTCAGTATTGGGAATCTTGTCCTTCAGGGTCTGAATCTGCCCGCGAAGCTCAGTCACGGAACCTTGTATACGCTCCTTGATGGCTTTCGAGCGTGCACGGAGCTCATCGTTCGAGAGCTGCTGTATCTCGGGATAAACCTTAAGTACGGCCTCCACCATGGGGCGATAAGCCTTCAAATCGCGACTCTTCTTGTCGCCGAATATCTTTACCAAAAACTTGGAAATGTCCATATATTATATATAATGTGTATGATGCTTCCCCCTACCCTCCTAAAGAAGGGGTGAAGGGATGCGGTTATTGTTATTATCTGTTTGTTTCTCTCATTTTGCGGTTATTATGTTATTCCCCAAGGTTCTCCCCTCCTTTGGAGGGGTTTGGGGAGGCTTTATTCAGTAGTTAAGCGGAGCCTGCGGGCAGGCATTCGGCGCACGGATGCGCAGGGTCTGCGCCACAGTGGGTGCCACGCGGTCGATTGTGACGGGCACACGCACCTTCTCGGGCACGATGCCGGCCCCCAGGAAGAAGAGTGGGAAGCTCAGGTACGATTCCCTGCTGAGCGACTGTTCGTGTGTGTCCTCGTTCTTGAGGAGCCATCCGGGAGAGACCTGAATGAGGATGTCGCCCGAGCATTTCGGGTTGTATGCGTTGCGCAGCTTGCTGATGCCCGGTGTCCATGCACCCAAAGCAAGGCGCTGGCTGGTGTAGACATCCTTAACGCCACTCAGTTGGATGAGGAAGGCGCTGCAACGGTCGAGCACTTCGGCCTGATTGAGACTGCGGTTCTCGATGAGCTTGAGGTTGAGGTAGATTTGATTGTCGATGGCCGTCTCCACATAGTTGCCCGGTCCGTAGACCGCTATAAGGTACATGTTGAGCAGGGCCTGAGCCTTGGTGATGGAGAAGATACCTGTGGGGATGCGGTACTTACTGAGGTCCAACAATTCCTCTGAGTCGAAGTAGCCTGTGCTGGTCACCACGAAGAGTGTCTTGTCCATGCCCACCTTCTCGTCCACGAAGTTGAAGAGTTCCTCCAGTTGTCGGTCGAGGCGTGCGTAGGTGTCCTGCATCTCCATGCCATACTGCATGGCCGACTGGTGGTCGTAGGCACCAGCGTAGTAGGTCAGGGTCAGCATGTCGGTCACGGCATCCGTGCCAAGTCCGACCTTCTCGATGGCTTGCTTGGCAAAGAGATTAACCTCGTCGTTGACACAAGCTGTTGCCTTGAACTCGCGGTACTTGCGGTCGCTCTTGAACTTATGGCTGAACGCTTTGCCTTTGACGCCGTCCGAGACAAAGTAGTTGAAGTCGGCCACCTCGTCGTTGAGCGGTTGCCAAACGATGTCGGAGATGCGACTCTCCAGCGACAGACGGATGTCGAAGTCGGTTGCCCAGTCGGGATAATTGTCGTAGTAACATGTTGTTGCCCACTTCCCTGTCCAGTCGTCGAGCCAGAAAGCGCCGTTCCCTGCATGGCCTGCGCCGAGGACAGCAGCCTCGCGCGTCGGAGCGATGGAGAGCACGATGCTCTTGCCTTCGGAGGATATCTTCAGCTCGTCGCTGATGGTGGACACAGCCAGATGCTTGGGCGAAGACTTCTCGCTGGTGTTGAAGCCCGGGTAGGTCTCGTCGTCCACGCAGAAGACGGGGAGCAACGTCTGACGGTCGAGCCAGTGACTGCCCACGATGCCATTAACGTAGGGGCTGGTGCCTGTCATGAGGCAGGCCATAGCCGATGCGCGGTCGGGCGAGCTGAATGGGTACTCGGCTTGGGTATAGACGCGTCCCTTCTCCTTCAGGCGGAGGAAGCCTCCCTGCCCATAGAGCGGTGTGAAGGCATCCAGATAGTCGCTGCGAAGCTGGTCGATGACGATGTTTACCACCAGCGACGGCACTTGCGGCGAGTCCTGAGCCATGACCATTGACCATTGGCCATTGACCATTGACCATTGGACAAGCACCAGAAGGGAATATAGGAAGCGTTGGCTCATCTTACATTTACCATTTAATCATTTACCATTTACAGACCCTCTCCAAACCTCCCCCTCTATGGGGAGGCTTCCTTCGACTGGTTTTCTCCCCTTAGAGGGGGAGTTAGAGGGCCTTTTCATCTTTTTATCTTTTTACTTTTACTCCTTTTTACTTTTTTACTTTTTCTCAAGTAGTAGCTCAGCGGTCTTGTGAGCAGGCACAGGGCCAGAGGAACAGTTATCTTGGCAAACTCTTGTGGAATCCAGGGAGAGAAGAGCAGGAACGAAGCCAGCATGACAAACTGGAAGGCGTACCAGAGTGTCGTCTCATGCTTCAAGGCGGCCCTTATGACAAGGGGAATGCCAATGAAAGCGATGGGGTTCAGCAGCCATACTTGCCAATTGGAGCCAACTGCGGGATGCTCCGAAAAGAGGAACATAAAGGTGAGCAACGTTCCTGCCACCCCCTGCAAGAACAGAAGCAGCACATCCCACAGCCAGAAGAGGCGGCGGGTCAATACCTCGAGAAGCATCACGAAGAGACAGACAGCAGCGAAGGCCAGCATCGTCTGCCACGGGAGAAGCGGAAACTCCGGTACTACCGTCTGCGGTCGTGCCTCGACGAGAACTTCCGTGCTTCTCACCAATGGCCGCTGGTCGCCCTTGGGCGTGCAGATGAAGGCACCGTCGTAGGCCTGCATCAGGTTCTCGGGGACGAACATTGCAGCGTGTTCCGAAAGGAGCGTATCCACCTCGGCACCAAGCAAGAGGTCGTTACCTTCCTGTACCCATGGATGCTCTGCCGTGTACTGGTGCAGCACTTCGCGGTGGGTCTGACAAGGCAGCGAGTCGGGGTACTGAATGCTCCCATTGATGGCTTGCTCCACCATATCGCGCACCTTGGTCGTGCAGTTGTTGTACAGGAAGTTGTAGCGGTATTCGCAGTTCTCGGGGAGGCTGTTCTCCTGGAGTCTGCTCATAAGGCGATGTGCCTCCTGCGGCGTTAGGTTCAGCTCCTGAGCTGTGATGCTTGAGCCACGTTCCACGTATGTGTCCATACAAGGCATACACCTCCTGCCCGGGAGAGCAGGTGAGAAGCGTCACACGGATGCTGTCCTGTGCAAGTGCCGTTGACCATTGGCCATTGAACATTGAACAATGAACATTGAACAATGAACAATGAATAAGGCACAGAAATATGAGCAATTTCTTAAACACGGGCGCAAAGATACAACAATTTTTCTAAACACGCAAGAATATCCTGTTTTTATACATTATATATAATATAAGAAAGAGAATGGTGACGTTGCTGAAGCAGATGAGGAAGTCGTAATAGTCCCCAACATATTGCTCGAGACCGAAGAACATCGACTTAGAGATGCTCCTGAAACTGATGACGTGGCTCACGACATAAGCTGTGATGCTGTTCATGCCGTAAACCTTCAGGAAAGTCAGGTGTTTATTGTGTCCCCTGCAATCAATCCACCAATAGAAAAGTCCCATTAAGAGGAAGCAATAGCCGCTGCTGACGAGCACCATCGAGCCTGTCCAGATGTGCTTGATGACAGGATGAACGAGCCCCCAAGTCCAGCCAAGAGCGACCAAGGCCAGACCAGCGCCAAGCATCAATCCGACCTTTCTACCCTGTTTCAGCTGGCTGCGGATGGCTTCGCCTGCAAGGACGCCGGTCAACACGGTTACGATAAAATTCAAACTACTCAGCAGCCAGGTGTAGGTGTAACGAGGATTCACGACAACTTGTCCGTCAACGACTTGTGCTGTGTCGCGGAAGCGTCCAAGCACCATTGCATCTATGCCTTCGGCCAGATTGCCGTGAGGCGAGTAGTCTCCGCCTCCGTAGTTGCCAATCGTGACCCACTCCATCGCTCCCCAAAACGCGAGCAGAAGGGCGACGGCGATGCCAATCTGGGTCTTCCAACCTGTGTGCAGATAGATGATTGCGCTGAAGAGATAACCGACGGCTATGGCTTGCAGGGTGTTCGTAAACAGATAGATGCGGTTGGGGTCGAGGGCGAGGAGGTTGCCTTGCACCATCATACCGAAAAGCCATAGCAGCAAGACACGCTTCGCTAGCCGCCAATAAAGCGTCGGACCCTCAGAAATCCTTTTAAAGGGAGACGTTTTATCCTCACCACCTAAAGGGGAGTTAGAAGAGGTCCCTTTACTGAGCGAATAGGGTATCGCCACACCAGACATGAACATGAACAAGGGCATCACGAGGTCCCAAGCCGAGAAGCCATCCCAAGTTTTGTGAGTGAAGTGCCTCATCACACAGTCCATCCAAGGCTTATCGACGACCTCAGCCAGTTCTTCCAGAAGGTCGGAAAGGGCCACGAGGCAGAACAAATCGAAGCCCCTCAAGGCATCCAATGATTCCAAACGCTGCTTCATAATAGTTGTCAATTCTTTCGTTTTTTTCGCTTTGCAAAGGTACGAATGTTAATTCAAAATTCAAAATTTATAAATTCAAAATAAGGCAAGAACGATGAAATAA
>CADCCR010000115.1 GCA_902799985.1 uncultured Bacteroidales bacterium
TATGTGTTTCGCGATATTCTATCTGCTTCTTCATGCTGTACTTAGCATGAGGATTGTAGTCTGACGTACGCTGACGGAAGCCGCCTTTGCCTCCTCGTGGAGCATAGCCTTCGCCGTCGCGATTGTAGCGGGGACGTGGCTGGTAACCACCTTCGCGCTGCTGGTAGCCGCCCTCGCGATTGAAGCGGGGACGTGGCTGGTAGCCGCCTTCACGCTGCTGGTTGCCACCTTCGCGGGACTGATAACCGCCCTCGCGAGGCTGATAACCGCCTTCGCGATTGTAACGGGGACGTGGCTGGTAGCCGCCCTCGCGTGGCTGATAACCACCCTCACGGGGCTGGTAGCCGCCTTCGCGTGGCTGATAACCGCCTTCGCGATGAATACGTGGGCGTGGCTGATAACCACCTTCGCGGGACTGATAGCCTCCTTCGCGATGAATGCGAGGACGCATGCGACGGCCTTCGCCACTCTCATTTCCATTGTTGTTACCCTGAGAACGGTAGCCATCCCGGCGACCGTTGTTCTCTGATTCGGAGAATTGTTCTCTCCAGTTTTCTTCGTTGCTCATTTCTTTTAAATAATAATGTACTAATTGTTTTACTGTCTCCCTGTCTCTTCCCTCGCGGGTTGAAGCAGAGAGTGATTCAAATTCCTGTGTATGTGTATGGTGTGATGGCACGCAGTTCTTCCTTCACGGATTCGCTGACGTTCAGTTCCTCTATAAAGTTCTTGATTGTAGCCTCGTCGATGCCTTTGCCCGTCCGGGTGAGAGCCTTGAGTGCTTCGTAGGGATGCGGATAAGCCTCGCGTCGCAGAATGGTCTGGATGGCTTCGGCACAAACAGCCCAGCAGCCTTCCAGGTCGCGACGGATGGCATCCTCGTTGAGGACAAGCTTGCGCAAGCCCTTCAGGGTGCTCTGTAAGCTGATGAGCATGTGGCCCATAGGCACGCCGACATTGCGGAGCACGGTGCTGTCCGTGAGGTCGCGTTGCAAGCGGCTGATGGGCAGCTTCTGACTCAGGTGTGCCAGGATGGCGTTGGCTATGCCAAGGTTGCCCTCGGAGTTCTCGAAGTCGATGGGGTTCACCTTGTGGGGCATCGCGCTGGAGCCCACCTCGCCGGCCTTTATCTTCTGTCGGAAGTACTCCATCGAGACGTATTGCCAGAAGTCGCGGTCCAGGTCGATGATGATGGTGTTGATGCGCTTCATGGCATCGAACACAGCGCCCAGGCAGTCGTAGTTGCTTATCTGTGTGGTGTACTCCTCACGTTCCAGTCCGAGGCTCTCGCTGACGAAGCGACGGCCGAACTCGCGCCAGTCCTGCTGCGGATAGGCCACATGATGGGCGTTGAAGTTGCCCGTTGCACCGCCGAACTTGGCTGTGATGGGACAGGCACGGAGCATGTCGAGCTGGCGTTGCAGACGATAGACGAACACCTGCACCTCCTTGCCCAGACGCGTGGGGCTGGCGGGCTGACCATGTGTCTTGGCCAGCATGGGCACGTCCTTCCACTCCTCGGCATACTGGGAGAGCTGAGCAATGAGCTCCTCGACGAGAGGATAGTAGACTTGCTCCATCGCTTCCTTGATGCTCAAGGGCACACTTGTGTTGTTGATGTCCTGACTGGTAAGGCCGAAGTGGATGAACTCCTTGTATTTGTCGAGTGAAGAGATTTCATCGAATTTCTCCTTGATGAAGTACTCCACAGCCTTGACATCGTGGTTCGTGACAGACTCGATGTCCTTGACGCGCTGGGCATCCTTTTCCGTGAAATTGCGGTAGATGTCGCGGAGTGTGTCGTCGCTGACAGGGAAGCCTTGCAGTTGGGGCAAGGGCAGATGAACGAGGGCGATGAAGTATTCCACCTCGACACGGACACGATAGCGGATGAGTGCATACTCAGAGAAAAAAGCAGCCAAAGGCTCCGTCTTGCTTCTGTATCGTCCGTCAACAGGCGACACGGCAGTCAGCATATCAAGTTCCATATTGTGTACAATAATATAATGTGAGGCTTTTCAAAAGCGGCTGCAAAGGTACGAAAAAAAGAGCGAATCGCAAAAGGAAAACAGAAGTTTTTCTTTTTATCTTCAAGCAGAAGAACAATCCAATGGTCCAACCGATGCTCGGGCCGGAAGAAAGTGAAGTCGTACAGCCGTCATGCGAAGCGTAACCGAACGGGCTCCGAAGCAGTCTTCTCAGGGTCCTGCGGCACAGAAATACGGAGGACAGGGGAAAATAATTCGGTGAAAATCGGGATGTCTGAGAATTTTTCCGTATCTTTGCACCCGCATTAAAAGATAAGGATATGACCGCAAAGAAAAGCGTCAAACAACATAAAGGCGACACAAAGAAGAAAAAAAGCACGAAGGGAACGGTGCAACCGGGTTGGCTCCGCTCGTTCAACTGGATGCGGGCCAACATTGCCGGCAACGGCGACGTTGACCCCGAAGTGCGTGGCGAGCACAAGGACAACCTCCGCTTTGTCTGGGGTGCTGTGCTGGCAACTCTCTCGCTGGCTGTCCTCATAGCCCTCGTCTCGCACGTCTTCACCGGAGCAGACGACCAGAAGTACGTCACCAACGAATCCTTCACGGCTACCAACTGGCTGGGCCGATGGGGGTATGAGGTGGCACATTGGCTGATGGACAACACCTTCGGCCTCTCGTCCATCCTCATCCCTGTGTTGCTGCTTGCTGCCAGCATCCGCATCATGGGACTGGCAAAGGTGCGACTGCACCTATGGTTCATCAACTGCATGATCATCATGGCATGGGCCTCTGCCTTTGCTGCCTACATCGTTCATCTCTTCCCCAATCTGGTTCAGGACTCGTACATCATCTGGGGCGGCATGATAGGTCGCAACGAGTTGCAGTTCCTGCTGGAGAAGGTAGGCGGACTGGGCACTTTGCTCATCTTCATCCTCTCTGCTCTGCTCTACCTCTTCTACATGTTCGAAGAAGCCATCACCTGGATAAGGACTAAGATTATCCGCAAGAAAGACAAGGACGAACAGCCGGAAGATGAACCGGAAGCCGACGAAGAGGACGAGCAAAAGGAGACCAAAGTAGAGTACCCCCTGATGCCCGACAGCGAAGATGCCTTCACGAAGAAGGAGGACAAAGACGACAAAGGAGAGCCACGCAAGCCCTTCACCGACGATGCCTCCAAGACTGCAACGACAATAGAATTCGGCGACGACCCGCTGGCTCTCCTGAAGGGAAAAGAGGAGACAGACACGGACGACATAACGGTTGTCGTCGGACACGAGCCGGAGAAAGCCAGTCTGGACGATAACGGTGCGCTGGAGCCCTACGACCCGAAGCTCGACCTCGAGAACTACAAGTACCCCACCCTCGACCTGCTACGCAACAACAAGAACCGCATCAAGACGGTCCTGCGCAACTTCCGTGTTGAGATTCTGGACAACACGAAAGCCACCATCGGTCCCACCATCACGCTCTACGAGATAACGCCAGCTCCAGGCATCCGCATCAGCACCATCCGCAACCTGGAAGACGACATTGCCCTCAGCCTCAGCGCTCTCGGCATCCGCATCATCGCTCCCATCCCCGGCAAAGGAACCATCGGCATCGAGGTGCCGAACGCAAAGCCGCAGATGGTGTCGATGGAAAGCATCCTGAACAGCCGCAAGTTCCAAGAGACCGACTACGAGCTGCCGATGGCTCTGGGCAAGACCATCACGAACGAAGTCTTTATGGCCGACCTCACCAAGATGCCGCACCTGCTCGTGGCGGGTGCAACGGGTCAGGGCAAGTCTGTCGGACTGAACGTCATCCTCACATCGCTCCTATATAAGAAGCATCCGGCTGAGTTGAAGCTCGTGATGATTGACCCGAAGAAGGTGGAGTTCAGTCTCTATGCTCCCATCGTGAACCATTTCCTGGCACAGGTGGAGGGCAACGAAGACGTGGAGGAGCCCATCATCACCGATGTGAACAAGGTGATACAGACGCTCAAGAGCCTTTGCATCGAGATGGACAACCGCTACGACCTCCTGAAGAAAGCTCATGCAAGGAACGTGAAGGAGTACAACGAGAAGTTCCGCGAGCGCCAGCTCAACCCGCACAACGGCCATCGCTACATGCCATACATTGTGGTCGTCATCGACGAATACGGCGACCTCATCATGACAGCCGGCAAGGAGATAGAACTCCCCATCGCCCGCATTGCTCAGCTGGCCCGTGCCGTCGGCATCCACATGATAATCGCCACGCAACGCCCCACAGCCAACATCATCACCGGCACCATCAAAGCAAACTTCCCGGCTCGAATGGCCTTCAAGGTATCGTCGGGCGTGGACAGCAAGACCATCCTCGACCGCACCGGTGCCAACCAGCTTGTGGGCAAGGGCGACATGCTGCTGATGACTGGCTCCGAACCCGTCCGCATTCAATGTGCCTTCGTCGATACGGACGAGCTGGAGGACATCGTCGGCTACATCGCCAAACAGCAAAGCTATGCTTCTCCCTATCTGCTGCCGGAAGTTCCGTTGGATGGCGACGAAGAGAGCAGCATTGCCGATGTGGACATGACGCGACTCGACCCCATGTTCGAGGACGCTGCACGACTCATCGTCAGCGAGCAGAACGGCAGCACAAGCATGATACAACGCAAGTTCTCCATTGGCTACAACCGTGCAGGCCGACTCATGGACCAGCTCGAGAAAGCTGGCATCGTGGGACCGGCCAAGGGCAGCAAGCCTCGAGAAGTGCTCTGTGTCAGCGAAGAACAGCTCATGATGATAATGGACAACCTGCGTTAAGCAAATTCAAATCATATAAATTCAAAATTCAAAATGAAACGCCTAATACTTCTTTTAATTCTTCACTCTTCACTCTTCACTCTTCACCTTGCATCAGCTCAGGATGCCATGAAGGTGCTCGACATCGCTGCTGAACGCATCCGACAGGCTGGCAACGTGAAGATTGAATACCATGCAAGCATCTTTGCAGGAACCACGGAACGTGCTTCTGCAACCGGCACGATGTGGCTGCAGGGAAGCAAGCTGAAGCTGGATGCCGACGGAGTCACCACCTGGTACGACGGGAAGACCCGCTGGTGCTACGTGCCCAGCAGCAACGAAGTGAGCATCGACGAGCCCTCGCGCAAGGAGATGGCCGCCATGAACCCCTATACCTTTATGGAAATCTACAAGAAAGGGTTCAAGATGAGTGTCAAAGAGTCCGTGCTGCGCGGCGACCCTGTGTACGAGGTCTATCTGAAAGCGAAATACGCCAAGATGGACGTCAAGGAAGTGTACGTCGACATACGCAAGTCGGACTATCAGCCGCTTTGCATCCGGGTACGCGAAAGCAACGACTGGCAACGCGTCAGCATCACCAACTTCACAGGCGACGTCAAGCTCGGCGACACGTTCTTCACCTTCCCCGAGAAGGACTATCCCAATGTATTGGTCAACGATATGAGATGACTTTTGAGAGTTGAGAGGTAGTTAAGAGTTAGGAGTTAAGAGTTGAGAGATAGTTGAGAGTTATGAGTTAAGAGTTAAGAGTTGAGAGTTGAGAGATAGTTATGAGTTGAGAGTTGAGAGGTAGTTAAGAGTTGAGAGTTATGAGTTCAGGATTATGACGCAAAGCTCGACGTAAAACTGAATTATGAATTAAGAATTATGAATTATACTAAGCTTCTGATAATAGGCAGCGGGCCTGCGGGCTACACGGCTGCCATCTATGCTGGCAGGGCCAACCTCTCTCCCACCCTGCTCGAAGGTCCGCAACCCGGTGGCCAGCTCACCATCACCACTGACGTAGAGAACTTCCCTGGCTTCCCCGATGGCGTTGATGCCAACGAGCTGATGGACAACATGCGGAGGCAAGCCGAACGCTTCGGGACAACGATACTGTCCAACTTGGCAACAAGTGTCGACCTTGGTGTACGTCCCTTCCGCATCACCCTCGACGACGGGAGCCAGTGGGAGGCCGACAGCATCATCATTGCCACAGGTGCAAGCGCTAAGTACCTCGGACTGAGCGACGAGCAGACCTACATGGGCAAGGGCGTGAGTGCCTGTGCCACCTGCGACGGCTTCTTCTACCGCAAGAAAGTGGTGGCCGTTGTGGGCGGCGGCGACACAGCCTGCGAGGAAGCAAGCTACCTGGCCGGACTGGCTGCGAAGGTCTATCTCATCGTCCGCAAGCCTTTCCTCCGTGCCAGCAAAATCATGCAGGAGCGCGTCCTGGGCAACGAGAAGATTGAGGTGCTCTTCGAAACCAACACACTCGGCCTTTATGGCAAGGACGGCGTGGAGGGCGCACATCTTGTATATAGAAAAGGAGAGAGTGACGAGCGGCAGTACGACCTGCCCATCGACGGCTTCTTCCTTGCCATCGGACATCATCCCAACAGCGAACTCTTTGCGCCTTGGCTTCAGACGGATGCCGAGGGCTATCTGGTGAGCGAAGGTGACTCGCCCCGCACATCCATTCCGGGCGTCTTCGTTGCAGGCGATGTGGCCGACCCACGCTACCGGCAGGCTGTCATAGCAGCTGGCAGCGGCGCAAAGGCTGCCATGGAAGCGGAGAAGTTCTTAAGCGAAAAGTAAAGAGGACATGTCGTAACTTGTCAACGCTGAACTATGAATTCATACAAGCTCTACAAACTGATTTGCAAGAATGCCGACCTCCAGGAGAAACGGCATCCGCTGATTGACAAGAACCGCTTCATGAAGTTCTTCCTGGTCTTCTACTGGCTCTACTTTGCAGCCATCCTCCTCTTCATGGGTGTGGTGATGGCCATGGGTATGAAGAACAGCTACAATGGTGTGGCAGCCTTCCATGTCTTCGACGGAGGGGTGCTCTATCTGCTCATAGTTGACTTCTGGCTTCGCTTCGGCCTTCAGGAGACGCCCGCCCAGCGTATGCAGCAATACGCCCTGCTGCCCATCCGCCGTTCGTTCCTGATGCGCACCTACCTCATTCGCTCGGGCTTGGCATGGGGCAACCTCTACTGGTGGTTCATGCTCGTGCCATTCGGACTGATTACCATTGCCGTTCCTTTGGGATGGCTGGCTTTCCTGGGCTGGCTGCTGGGCTGGTGGCTGCTCTGCATCGCCAACGGCTTATTCTACCTCTTCTGCCGAGCTCTCATCCTGAAGCATTTGGCCTGGACGTTGCTGCCGATGGCCATTCATGGCGCTTTGCTTGCCATCATGCTTGTGCCCGATAAGAATCCGCTGGACATGCCCTGCACGCTGCTGATGTACAGCTTCCTGAAGTGGGAGTTCCTTCCTTTCCTCTGTGTCGGCATTCTCATCTTGCTTCTCTACAAGGCAAACTTCACCCTGCAGATGGGAATGGTTCACGACGAGGTGGGCAAGAAGGAAGACAAGGAAATCAAACATGCCACACAGTTCAACTTCCTGAACCGCTACGGCAAGCTCGGCGAGTACCTGAAGCTTGAGGTGAAGCAACGGATGCGCAACAAGACGGTGAAGATGAGCTTCTACGTCGGACTGGGATTTATGATTCTGCTGAGCGGCCTCATGTACTTCACGGATATTTATGACAACTTAGACTTCATGCGCTCATTCATCTGCCTCTACAACTACATCGTGCTGGGCATGATGACACTTATCACCATCATGTGCTACGAAGGCAACTACATCGACGGACTGATGAGCCGCCGCGAGAGCATCCTGCAACTGCTCACGGCCAAATATTACTTCAACGTCCTGCTGCTGCTCATCCCGCCCATCATCCTGCTGCCCTTGATGATTATTGGCAAAATGTCTGTCTGGATGAACGTCGGCTACTTCTTCTTTACGGCAGGTGTAATCTATCCGGCCTTCTTCCAGATGGCTGTCTATAACAACAACACGCTGCCCATGAACACGAAGATAACAAGCAAACAAGGCAATACCACCCAGCAAATCTTCAGCACAGTCATCTTCTTCCTGCCACTCGGACTGGAGAGGGCAGCAAACGCCTTGCTCGGCGAGCCCTGGGGCTACGTGTTCCTTGCCTCGCTGGGCATCGTAGGCATCGCCACGCATCACTACTGGCTGCGCAACGTCTACAAGCGCTTCATGGCCCGACGATACAAGAACATGGAAGGGTTCAGGGCATCACGCAATTCATAGTTCATAGTTCATAATTCATAGTTCATAGTTATGGAGATTATCATCAATAATTTAAGAAAGACATTCGGCGAGAAAGTGGCCGTCGATATACCAGACCTTACCATCCACAGCGGCGAGCTGCTGGGACTGGTGGGCAACAATGGTGCCGGCAAGAGTACACTCTTCCGACTCATCCTCGACCTCATCAAGGCCGACACGGGAACGGTACACATGGGGCAAGGAGCAAGGGGCAAGGAGCATGAGAATCCTTCCTGCCCCGACAATCCTCTTGCCCCTTGCTCCTTGCCCCTTGCCCCTTGTTTTATCAACGTGGCCGAGACGGAAGACTGGAAGGACTGGACGGGGGCCTTCGTGGACGAGAGCTTCCTCATCGACTACCTGACGCCCGATGAATACTTCCAGTTCATAGCCCGTCTGACCGACACCAGCGACGAGCAACTGCAGGAGTTCCTCTCCCAGTTCCAGCACTTCATGGCGGACGAGCTCACGGGACAGAAGAAACTCATACGCACCCTCAGCGCCGGCAACAAACAGAAGGTGGGCATCATGGCAGCCATGCTGCTCAGGCCCAAGGTGCTCATCCTCGACGAGCCCTTCAACTTCCTCGACCCCAGGAGCCAGAATGCCATCAAGCACTTGCTGAAGAAGTACAACGAGGAGACGGGTGCCACCATCCTCGTCAGCAGTCACAACCTGCAGCACACGGTGGACATCTCCAGCCGCATCGTGCTCCTGGAGAACGGCAAAGTCATCTACGACATCGACAACAGCGAGAAGCAGGCACAGAACATCCTGGAAAACTACTTTGAGGTAAACGAGTAACCGCCCCAACACCACCATTTGCCATGAGAAGACTCTTTCTTACCCTTGCCTGCATGGTTCTGCTGCAGGCTCAGGCTTCCATCCTGCCCGACCTGCGCATCCTGAACCACCTCGCCATCGGTGCTGAGATAGGAACGCCCGGCTGGAGCGTCGACCTCGCCGTGCCTGTCACACCCTTTGTCGACGTACAGGCTGGCTTCACCATGCTGCCGAAATTCTCGCTCAACCCAACGCTGAAGATGAGCACCACCGCGTATGCCGGTGGACTGGAGCTGCCGATGAATGCGGTGGACACGAAAGCATACCCGACGATGAAGGAGCTCAAGGTGATGGTCAACGTCATGCCTGTACCGTTCCTGACCAGCTTCCACATCACCGGAGGCATCTACTACGGCTCGGGCGACGTGCTAGAGATAAGCAACCAGGAGCCGCTGACCGACGTGGTGGCGGCCAACCAGGCCATCGACGCCTACAACACCCTCAACCCCGAGGCCCGGCAGGAGCACATCGGACTGAAGCTGGGACACTACCGGCTGGAGCCCGACCAGCAGGGCAACATCAAGGCACAGGCACGTGTGAGAAAGGTGAAACCCTATGTCGGCATCGGCTTCGGAAGGGCTGTGCCAAAGAAAAGAATCGGCGTGAAGGTGGACCTGGGCTGCATCATCTGGGGCGAACCGACCGTCTACGCGAACGGCATCGAGGCGCCCACCACCGACATCGGCGACCTGAGCGGCGGCATCACCAAGACCATCAGCAAGCTGCCCGTCTATCCGGTCCTCAACATCCGCGTCTGCGGACGTATATTCTAATACCATTTAAGCCAACTCCCCCCGAAAACACTAGTCATCGTCCTCCTCTTCGGCTACCTGTCCTCGGTGATGGGATTCACCAACATGCTCAACACCATCATGCGGACGGCTCACGACCTGCTGCTCAACACCGTCTTCTACCTCATGGCCATGTGTGTGCTGACGGGCGCCCTGAGCCGCATCTTCAGCGTCTTCGGCGTCGTCGACCTGCTGCAACGGATGCTCAAGCCTGTGCTGCGACCGCTCTTCAACCTGCCCGGCGTCTCATCGGCCGGCGCACTGATGACCTTCCTCAGCGACAAGCCTGCCATCATCTCCGTGGCTAAAAACCCGCAGTTCGCACGCTACTTCAAGCGCTACCAGCACATCAGCCTCGTCAACTTCGCCGGCAGCTATGCCATGGGACTGCTCGTCATCATCTTCATGATGGGCCACGGCTTCTACACCGAACCGCTCTACGGACTGGTGGGGGCCATCATCGGCAGCATCATTGGCACCCGGCTCATGCAGCGGCTCGTGCTCAAGGAGCGCCCCGAATACCTCGACGAGGACGTCATCGAGGACAACGAGGAACAAATGGTGGATGGCAAATGGGTAACCGGCAAATACGAGACGCACCCCGACGAACCGCATCAGACCCTGTTTGTCCGCGTGCTCGATGCCTTGCTCGACGGCGGCAAGACAGGCGTGGAGGTCGGACTGGCCATCATCCCAGGCGTGCTCATCATCTCCACCTTCGTGATGATGTTCACCTTCGGCTGCGACCCCGAAACGGGCTCCTACACGGGCGAAGCCTATCAGGGGACGGAACTGCTGCCGCTGCTTGCAGGCAAGGCCGACTTCGTGTTCCGCTGGCTCTTCGGCTTCGATGCGAGCGAACTGGTGGCCTTCCCCATCACGGCCCTCGGCACGGTCGGCGCAGCCCTTGGCCTCATCCCCGAGATGATGAGCAAAGGCATCATCGACAGCAATGCCATAGCCGTCTTCACAGCCATGGGTATGTGCTGGAGCGGATTCCTCAGCGCCGATGCAGCCACGCTCGACTCGCTCGGCTACCGGCATTTCATCTCACGCTCCTTCACCTGCACCTTCGTGGCAGGACTCTCAGCCGGCATCATCACCCACTGGCTCTTCTTCCTCGTCACCTTGCTCATTGGCTGATTCGTTGAGAGCCAGCAGCGGAGTAATCGTCTGTGTGTGTCAAAGAATCATAGTCCAATTCATTTTGACCAATTGACAAGATGACAAGATGACAATCTTCCACATGAATTTGGCAGTACAACAACTTTCATTGAGAAGGGGAACAAAGGGGAACGCTGGGGAGAACGTTTCGTTACCCCCATTGAAGCAAGGCCGATAATTGCTGTCCGGAGAAAGCGCCGAGGGGCGAACACAGATGGGAAAGCACCGGACAGCAATAATCGTGAATAGCGAACAAGCAAAAACAATAGCGGACAAGCAAAACCACTACCCTGATCAGGATAGTGGTTTAAAAATATTAATTCACAGATTAGACTGGTCCGCAACGGTAGATTAGGCTGAACCGCGAACCGGGTTTGTACGATTTGCAAGCCGACAAGGAACGTTTCGCAAGCAGATTAGGAACGCTTCGCAAGCAGATTAGGAACGCTTCGTGGGAGCGTTACCACTCGTTGTCCCAGAGGCTCTTGAAGTCCTTGGTGCGAATGTCGCCGCCGCCACTCACATAGTCCGCATCGGAGCCGACGAAGTTCAAATCTATATTTCCGTCCACGCCGCGAACACTTTCACAGATGAGTCCCTGCTGCGGCAAGGCCACCTCTACCATACTTGGGGATAAATACGAATATATGACCATATTAATTATGGATTGATAGAGAATCTTCTTTCCATTCACGATGTAGATTCCTCCCTTGCTGGGCTGGCCGCTGAGCTTTCTGCCGCTCAGGTCGTACCATTTACCATTTGACGATTTACCATTTATCATTTCGTCATCCTCAAAGGTGACGTTTCGCAATCCGATTATGGACGTTCGCGAGACGATTTAGGACATTTAGCATCCGATTGGGGGACGTTTCACAATCCGATTATGAACGTTTCGCGAGACGATTGGGGACGCTTCGTGGGGGTTTTACATCGCGTCGTCCAATAAGACTTTGAGAGCCTTGGCGGAGACAACGTACTGCCTTGAGGCTGTTATGGTTATCCTTCTCTCTTATGACAAGTGAGACCCCGACGAAATACAAACCACTACCCTAATTCAAGGGCTGTTTGCTAATTCAGAGGACTGGTTTTGCTGATTCAAGGGACTAATTTTACTGATTCAGGAGGACTGTTTTGCTGATTCAAGGGGCTGCTCTTGCTGATTCAGAGGACTGGTTTTGCTGATTCAGAGGACTGGTTTGCAAGGCTCACTATTGCAAGATGCAATGCTTAGCGGGGTGTGTTTTGTAATCTTTTTTCTTGATTTCCGCAAATTTTTAACTTACAGCGTTCGACGGCGGAAAACATACGAAAAGCGGTTTAGACAGGTGGGAAATTCGGTACAGTACCGAAATTTCTTGCAAATGTGTTTAAAATGATAAATTTTAGCTTGAAAATGATAACAATCAATATACAGAAAGTTTGTAACTTTGTAGCAGAGATTTCGAGATGAAAAATGCACCTTCGAACAAATAATAAAATATAATGAAAATATTCCGAATTCTCGTCTTGTTTGTTTGCTTCGTTCTGCCGCAGTTCGTACGGGCCGACGAAACAGAGCAGGTGGAGCGCCTGGCGGCTGAGTATGCCGAGTGCACAGGTGCAGAGGACCGCCTGCAGCTCGCAAACAAGTTCTTCGCATACCTCCAGGAGATAGAATACATCGACGAGCCCATAGCGTTTCCTGCCGATTCGCACATCGATTCGGTGGACGTGAACGTATATTATTATGTGTCGGAGTGGTTCTACGGGGAGGGCGACTACCAGCGGGCCATCGACTACGGTCTGCGTGCCGGACAAGCTTGCACGGAGAAGGTGGATGCCGTCTCGAAGAGCGATGTGTACGCGCTGCTGGGAGCCGTGTACTTCCGCAAGGGCGCGTTCGACAAGGCTGTGGAGGCTCTGAGCCAAAGCTACGAGACGGACAAGGCGATAGGCGACATGGACCGCATGAGCTCGACGCTGAACAGCATCGCAAGTGTGTTTGTGGCCGCCGGCAAGCCTCAGGATGCCGAGAAGTACATCCAGGAGGCCATTGCAGCCAACAGTCTGACGGAGAACCTGACGCGCAGGGCTGTGCTCTACGGCACGGCTTCGGAGCTCTACCGCTCGCTGGACGAGACCGACCGCTCGCTGGACTACGCCCGCAAGGCTCTCGACACGGAACGGATGGTGGGCGACAGCGCCAGGATTGGGGTGCGCCTGTCGCAGCTGGCCAGCGCTCAGCTCAGCAGCTCGAAGATAGAGGAGGCCCGCCGCTCGCTGGAGGAAGCCATCCCCCTGTTGCTCCGCAGCGGCAACCTGCACTCCTGGGGCATCTGCCAGAACCAGATGGGCGACATCCTGGCCAGCGAGGACAAGAACGACGAAGCCGCAGCCTGCTACCTCGACGCCGCCATGCTCTTCCTCAAGCAGGGAGATAAATATAATGAATTACACGCGCGCGAGGGACTGTACAAGACGATGAAGGACGAGTCGCCCCGCGATGCCATGATGCACCTGGAGCGCGCCAAGCTCCTGCAGGACTCCATCTACCAGCAGGAGACGGGCGAGGCGCTCGGCAAGTACAACGCCATCTACTACAACGACATACTGCAGAAGGAGAAGGAGCGCACGGAGCGGAGGAACCGCATCGTGCTGCTGTCGGTCATCTTCGCCGCCATCGTGTTCATAGCCCTCATCGCGGCAGCCGCAAGCGTCACCTATCGCCGCCACAGGAAGAAGATAAAGGTCTACGAGCACAACATCAACTCGATGCAGCAGATGTACGACCAGCTGCGGCTCAAGTATCAGGATGTGGAGGCCTACACCATGCAGGAGTCGGTCAAGCTGACCGCCGACGACAAGAAGTTCCTCTCGCAGCTGGCCAGCGTCATCTATGCCCTGAGCGAGAGGGGTGTGACGGACATCGACAGCATAGCGAGCCAGTTGCACATAAGCTTCGCCACGCTTCGCCGCCGCCTCGCGCTCTCCCTCGCCACCACGCCTTCGGCCTACATCCAGCGCATGCGTATGCAGAAGGCGAAGGACCTGCTGCAGGGCTATCGCGACATGCCCATAACCGAAGTGGCGGAGAAGTGCGGCTACACGCAGGTGCAGAACTTCACACGCGCCTTCACACGCTTCTACGGCACCACACCGTCCGACGAAAGAAAGAACTAATGTCTTCAGCACTCAATTATCAATCTTCAATTATAAATCGTCAATTATAAATTATAAACATTCAATTAACCTTATTTACTAACTAAAAACACAACAATTATGAAAACAAAAATTTTATCTCTTGTGTTGTTCTTGCTCACCACATTGGGAGCAACGGCAAAAATGAAACTGTCCATCAGGTATCTGGACGACAAAACCTTTAAAACATGGTCCAGGGAATTAGATGAGAAAAAGGACCAACAATTCTATTTTCGTTATATAGACGGCTACAGAGGCAAGGAATATACAATGAATGTCGAATGGCTTGTTTCCTCGAAAACACTATCCGTCTTAAACCCTAACTTTACTTCTCTTGAAATCACAAGCGACAGTAGCGATGAGTTAAACTTAGAGTTCCCTAGGTCTAACGCATATTTTGAAGGTTACGTTGGCTATATAAAAGTAAATAAGCCCGGAACTCTAAAAATCTCAAGCGAGAAAAAGATAACTGCACTTGAGTTCTTGAAATCCAACTCACGCTTGATTCTCAAAGATTATCAGGGCCGCACATGTACGATTGGCCATATCACGGGCGCCACAGACAAATCCACCAGCATCGATTTTGATGGCGAAGAGTTGATAATTGAAGAAGCCGAAAATTGTAGCGGAATCAAATCTATCACCTGCAAAAGCGGGGTGAACATCGTCACTCCTCATGGTGGCTACCTTGAGGGGGGTGTCTTTAAGGGTATCTCCGGCAATAAATACACCGGTAAGGTAGAATTCAATAATAAGGCCAAGAGCTATGGCTTCTCCATCGCAGGTACAAAAGTGACCGAAGCCAACTACGACCTGCTCGACAACCCCTCGAGGTACTTCCCCGGAGTCGCTGCTAATTCTATTAAGTATGACCCAGCGACGAAGACTCTCGATATGGATCGTGCTACCATCGACGGCAACATCGTCAACGAAAGCAACCCCGGTCTGCGCATTAGGGTCTCTAACGATTGTAAAGCCAAGGAGGTGTGGGCAGAATGTAACACCACATTGATAAGCATTAACCCTAGGAGCAACCTTCACCGTCTGAATGTCGATGGCATCAACATTGCAGGCAGAGCAACGCTGCAGAATTACGTTTACTTAACTACAAATTTCATCCATGGCCGAAATGCCTCAACTGACGTCAAGAACATAGCAAGGCTCTGTATTAAGAACGATGCCTCCGGCTTATGGGGCAAAATAAAGTTTGAAGGCGGATGCGATAGCGGCATAATGTATGATGTCAGATTGGTTAATATCGTCGATGTCGATAGTGAGCTAAACATTGACACATGGCATTATCTGGACGGACATTGGTATGAATGGTGGGACAACGTGTTCTACGGCAAACAGACCACCCAAAAGAGATGGGGGCGCTATGGCATTTTTGATAAGAAAACCGATGATTTCGCAACATATGGAAGCGTAACCCTCGATGGCTATCAGTCAGTCTATCCGCTCAAGGTTGGCGGCATTCAGGTAACAGATGCCAACAGACGCTTCATCGTAAGTCCGGACATCCAGTATCCTTCCAATGAAGAATCCTGTGCAACGATAAGCTATGACCCGAGTGAAAACACCCTCTACATAAATGGTGCAAACTTCACCGCTTCAGGAGACATACCCGCCATCGAATACACAGGCAATGACAAACTCAGAATTAAGGTAGGAAGGAACGACCTTCTGGCGGAAGAGGCTTGCGAACCGACCTTAAGACCGAAAATAAACAGCAAAAGGATGCCTGTTACCATCACCTGTAAAGACCAGGCACCTGCTTTGGTGAGCAACAACAACGTTTCTATCATGTGGGGCACGATGACTGTCAACTCGGAGAACAGCAGCAGCATGAAGTGCGGTGCGTTCAACGTCGCAGGCACCATGTCTTTCTCTGCCCAGACGAATGTCACTGTTCCTGTGGTTAGCGCGAAGGAGCTGAAAGCTTCCACTGAGGCTAAAGTGAATATCACCAAGGGGCTGACCGGCAGCAACACGTCCTTCGGAGAAAACACCTACAAGGCAACGCTGACGAACTGCGACGTGCAGGCTTCGGCAAATGCCTACTACGAGCCGGACAACCACTTCATCTATGCCACCGGCCCCGTACAAATCTCCCCCATCGGCGCAGCCACAAAGTATCCCTTCTGGGTATTTGGCCGACAGGTCACCTCTCTGAACCAAAACTACATCTGCGGCAGCTATCTGAAGAGCGGCTCCCTCAAGTTCAACCCCTCGACCAACATCTTCGAGATGCGCGACGCACAGATTGACTACACTCAGGAAGGCGGCGAACCCTTCATCAAGACTAAGGACCGCGCCCTGAACCTGATGCTCTACGGCAAAAACGCTGTCAACTGCTCGGCCGAGGCAATCGTGGCCGACGGCGAGAACCTGAGCATCATGGGCGGCGACTGCGCCCTCACCCTGACGCCTGCCGTTCAATTCTCCAAGTCAGCCAGCATACATCTGGCCAACGGAGCCACCATGAGCGTCTATGCTTCAAAGCCCAGCTTCACCTTCCACCGCATCACCCACGACGGCTCTGGCATCGTGCAGGTGAACAGCCCCATGACCCTCACCGGCAATGGCAGCACACCCACCATCAGTGCGAGCAAGATCGAACTCGACGACGAGGTGGAACTGCTCAACACACTCGACCGTCCGCAGTCGCTGAGTGACGGCAGTGTAATAGACACCCGCACACACAGGTCTGCCACAGGCACCGTGGAATTCGTTCCTAAGGGCACATCGCCCATCTATCCCACAGCCATCGAAATCGAGAACCCGGCCATCACGCTGACTCAGCGCGGCGCCTCCGACCGCATCGTAGCAAAGGTATTCCCCGAGGACGCTACCGACCCGACTCTCAACTGGTCGTGCAGCGACTACAACGTGGTTCAGCTTGGCACGAATGGCTACGTGAGGGCTGTGAAGAGCGGTACGGCTACCATCACCGCCACTACCAAAAACGGCGTGAAGGCTACAGCAACGGTGACAGTTGCCATCCCCGACCCCGTCAACATCGATATCAACGTAACCGACTACTGGTTCAAGGATCCGAGCAACACATCCTTCCTCATCGACGCCATCGTTGAAGACGAGGATGCAGACCAGACCATTGAATGGAGCAGCTCCGACAAGAACATCGTCAATGTCGTTCCGTTCGGCAAGACCTGCCGCGTAGAACGCGTAGCCGACGAAGGCACAGCCATCGTAAAGGCTAAGACCGTGAACAACTTGACGGTCGAGTGCGCCGTCAAGATACACTTCCCCATACCTGCTCAGACCATCAACCTCAGCGAGAACCAAGTACGCTTCCTTGAGGTCGGTGAGACGAGAGAAATCAGCATCAACGTAGGTCCCGACGACGTTGAAGCCGAATACCTGGGCTACTGGCTCGACTTCAATGGCGGCGACCAGGATGTTGCTACCGTAGGCATCTATGGCAATACCCTGAGAGTCACAGCGAAGAAGGAAGGCACAATGGGCGTTGCTGTCTGGGCAACCTGCGACGGCGCACCTGTCACCTACGACTACCTGAACATCACCGTGAAGCCCACCGTGCTGGCACAGAGCCTGACCATCATGAATCCCACAGGAATGGAACCCAAGTTCTATGCCTACGGTCAGCGGATGCAGCTGACGGCAGTCTTCACACCCGAAAATGTTGACAACAAAGAAATAACCTGGACCAGCAGTGCACCCTCCGTGGCTACCGTCGACGAGAACGGCGTAGTGACTTCGGTATCTGAGGGCTATGCTATCATCAAGGCTACCACCACCGACGGCAGCAACCTGACAGCAGAATACCAGGTACAGGTACTCAACCCGGCCGACTGGGCTATCGTTCCAGCCAACGGCGTCACACTGAGCCGCAAAGAGATGATTCTGTTCCCCGACCAGCGCTTCGAGATGACCGCCGAACTGGCTTCGCAGTTTGCCAATACCTACGTGGACTGGGAAGTTGTGGAAGTCAGTGGCGACGGAGGCCGCGTAGAGGTAAGCCCGGGCAACTGGAGCGAAGGCTATAACGCTCAGCCTTCCGAGAGCCGCTGGGCAGATGTAAGTGCTTATGTTCCCGTCAAGGACGAAGCAACATTCCCCATCGTGGCCAAGATTATCGTCAAGGTTCGCGACTATGAGGGTGAGGTACAGCCCACCGACACCTGCATCGTGACCATCATGGACGACATCTACTTCACCGAGGCCAATGCCGAGGGTATTGACATCAACTACCACGTCATCAGCGCCGATCCGGAATACCCGCAGTGTGAATTGTGTGCCAAGAGAGTGATGAAAAAAGATGAACAATATGGCTGGTACGAGATTTCTGAGCCCGCCATCGACGGCGAGCTGACCGGCAAGCTGATTGTGCCTTCCACAGCTAACGGCTACTGGGTAACTACCGTAGGTGCAGAGGCATTCAGCCGCAGCAAGATTGAAGAAGTTGTGCTGTCCGAGGGTCTCACCACCGTAGCCGGCGGTGCCTTTGCACCGAACATGGGCTTCGAGAAACTGCAGGCTGTGACACTGCCCTCTACATTGAAATCTCTGGGTGGTGGTGCCTTCAGCGGACAATGGAACCTGAAGAAGGTTGTTATCAACTCTAAGGAACGTCTGGATATCGATGAGATGGGTAATGTGAACCCCATGGTGCTGCAAGATTGCTTCCAGGCCATTTCTCCTGAAGCCGTACTCTACATACCTTATGGATGCTATGACTACTATGCATACGACCCGTGGCTCCAGTGGTTTGCCGACATCGATGACGGCTCGTACCTGACTCAGAATACGGCTGAAGGTGTGGCTATGAGCTTCCACATCAGCAGCATGGGTGAAATGACCGCAGAGGTGAAGGGCAAGCCCATCAACGATATGGAGAACGAGTTGGCAGTAGAAGCCAACGCTACCGAAGTGACCATTCCTATGCGAGTAGAGGGATACAAAGTGACCAGCATCAGCGAATATGCTTTCGTCAACCATGGCAATCAGGAGATT
>CADCCR010000116.1 GCA_902799985.1 uncultured Bacteroidales bacterium
ACTAACCTCTAACCACCAACCACCTATAAGGGTCCAATAAATGGTAAATGGTAAATGATTAAATGGTAAATATAATGATGAACAACGTTGAATCAATCTTTGCAGCTAAGCTGCTGGGCGTGAAAGCCATCAAGTTACAGCCAAGCAACCCCTTCACATGGGCAAGCGGCTGGAAGAGTCCTTTCTATTGCGACAATCGTAAGACCCTCTCCTTCCCCGACCTTCGTTCCTTCGTCAAGGTGGAGCTGACGCGACTCGTCATGGAGCAGTTCCCCGAGGCAGAAGGCGTGGCCGGTGTTGCCACAGGAGCCATTGCACAAGGTGCTTTGGTGGCCGACGCGCTCTCTCTCCCCTTTGCTTACGTCCGCAGCAAGCCTAAAGACCACGGAATGGCGAACCTCATCGAAGGTGAACTTAGGGCTGGCATGAAGGTTGTGGTTGTTGAAGACCTCATCAGCACCGGCGGCAGCAGTCTGAAAGCCGTCGAAGCACTTAGAGAGGCAGGATGTGAAGTGGTCGGCATGGTGGCGTCCTACACTTATGGCTTCCCCGTTGCCGAAGAAGCCTTCAAGGCAGCTGGCGTCAAGCTCCTCACCCTTACAAACTACGAAGCCGTTGTGGCAGAAGCCCTCAAGACGGGCTACATCAAGGAAGCCGACATAGCGACCCTCCACGAGTGGCGCAAGGATCCAGCAAACTGGAAGGCTCCTCTCTAGAGCCCCCCTCTAGAGACCCTCTCTAACTCCCCCTCTAGGGGGAGAAACCCATGCGAAGAAAGCCTCCCCATAGAGGGGGAGGTTTGGAGAGGGTCTTCGGAGGTTTGGAGAGGGTCTGTTAAATGATTAAATTGTAAATGCAAGATGACTGAATACAAAAGCGAAGTAAAGAAGATATACGCTCCCATTGGACGCGTCTATGAACGGCTGGCAGACCTCAACAACCTGGCTGTCATACAGCAGGGCCTCGACAATCCCGATGCGATGGAGCGCATCAAGCAGCAGGCCGGAGACAAGGTGAAGCCTGAACAACTCGAGCAGATTGTCCAGAAGCTCCGCGAGTTGCAGTTCGACAGGGACAGCGTTTCGGGCAACACCCCGATAGGGACAGCCACGCTCCGCATCATAGAGCGCGAGCCGGAAAAAACCATCAAGTTCGCTGCCGAAGGGATGCCCGTGGCAGCCAACATGTGGATTCAACTGCTTCCGCAAAACGATAACGAGTGCGCTATGCGCTTGACCGTCAAGGCCGACCTCAACTTCTTCATCCGCCAAATGGTGGGCAAGAAACTCGAACAAGGCGTCGATGGCCTGGCACAGATGCTTGCAAGCCTGCCGTACTAATAAAAGGTGAAAAGGTAAAAAATTAAAAAGCATTTTCACCTTTTATCCTTTTACTCTTTATCTTTTTCAATTTTTCAACTTTTCAATTTTTCAATTTTTCAACTTTCAATGAAGTTGTGGGACAAAGGATATGAGCCGACGGCGGAGATAGAGCGCTTCACCGTCGGACGCGACCGAGAGATGGACATGTATCTGGCCGAGGCCGACGTGCTTGGCTCGATGGCGCACATCACCATGCTCGAGAGCATCGGGCTTCTCGAGAAGGACGAACTGCAAGCCTTGCTGGCTGAGTTGCGGAACATCCTCGCGGAGATACGCGAGGGACGCTTCACGATAGAGGACGGCATAGAGGACGTACACTCGCAAGTCGAGTTGATGCTGACCCGTCGGNNNNGAGCTGATGCTGACCCGTCGGCTGGGCGACATGGGCAAGAAGATACACTCCGGCCGCAGTCGCAACGACCAGGTGCTGGTGGATTTGAAGCTCTTCATCCGCAAGCAGCTACGCCTCGTAGCAGAGGACGTCAAGAGTCTATTCACCGAGCTGCAGCAGCAGAGCGAGCGCTACAAAGGCGTCTTGATGCCCGGCTACACGCATCTGCAAGTGGCGATGCCCAGTAGCTTCGGCCTTTGGCTGGGTGCCTACGCCGAGAGTCTCGTGGATGACCTCGTCTTCCTCCAAGCTGCCTATCGCATCACGAACCGCAACCCGCTCGGCTCGGCCGCTGGCTACGGCTCGTCGTTCCCCTTGAACAGGACGATGACGACGAAGTTGCTGGGCTTCGACTCGCTCGACTACAACGTGGTCTATGCCCAGATGGGACGCGGCAAGACGGAGCGAAACGTGGCCTTCGCCCTCGCCGGAATAGCAGGAACCGTCAGCAAGCTGGCCTTCGACGCCTGCCTCTTCAACAGTCAGAACTTCGGTTTCATCAAGCTGCCGAAGGAGTGTACGACCGGTTCGAGCATCATGCCGCACAAGAAGAACCCCGACGTCTTCGAGCTGACACGCGCCAAGTGTAACAAGCTCCAGGCTCTGCCTCAGCAGGTCACGCTCATCATGAACAACCTGCCCAGCGGCTACTTCCGCGACTTGCAAATCATCAAGGAAGTCTTCCTGCCCGCCTTCCAAGAGCTGCGCGACTGCCTGCAGATGGCCACCTACATCATCCATCGCCTCGAAGTGAACGAGCACATCCTCGACGACACGCGCTACGACCTCATGTTCTCCGTGGAGGAAGTCAACCGCCTCGCCACCGAAGGGATGCCCTTCCGCGATGCCTACAAGAAAGTCGGGCTTGACATCGAGGCCGGCAAGTTCACACCACGCAAGGAGGTACATCACAGCCACGAAGGCAGCATCGGCAACCTCTGCACGAAAGAGATAGCTGCTCTCTTCGAACAAACATGGAGCAATTTCCGCTTCGAAAAGGCGGAAGAAGCAGAAAAAAGACTAACTGAATAAGAAATGAAGAGCCGAACCCTCATATTATCTATTATCTATTGTCTATTGCTTGTCGCTTGCAGCGGCGGCGAGTCGAACAACAAATACAGCAACCTGCGGGCGCGATTGTCCATCGACAATGTGCTGCAAGCCTCGGTGCTCCATGCCGCCTGCGAGAGCATGGGCGAGTTCTGCGCCATCACAAGCGACGGACAGAGCCTCATCTTCACCAATGCTGCAGGCAAGACCTCGAAGATTCCACTCACGGCCATGAGCGACTACAGCGGCTACAACCTGGGACTGAACAGCGGCTACATCGTGGGACGCCTCGCCATCCCCGAGATGGGCGAGGACAACGTCCGCGTCGTCTGCTTCGACCGCGCCTGCCCGAACTGCTACCAGAACTACAACATCACCAAGCCTCTGGCGCTGCAGACAAGCGGCTACGCCTTTTGCAAGAACTGCAACCGCACCTACAACCTCAACGACTGCGGCTCACTCTCCGACGGCCCCTCCGGAAGGAATCTCTACCGCTACCGCGTCAGCTACATCACCAACAGCATGGGACTGTGGGGACTGTACATTAATAATTGAAAGGTGAAAAGGTGAAAAGGTGAAAAGGTAAAAAAGTTAAAAGGATAAAAGGTTGAAAGGTTGAAAGGTTATGTCACCACACAAATTGTTTAACGGTCGCCGGCTACTGCTTGTGGTTTGCTGCCTGCTGTCTGTCGTTAGCGGACGGGGCGAAGAGAAAGTATGGTGCCTCATCACCGATGGAGGGGAGAGTGTGCCGATGAGTGAAGTGCTTTGCCTAGCAGCAGCCGACGATGACTCCACCTTTGCCGTTGTGCTCAAAGGCGGCGATGCCATTGCCGGCGTACGCCGTGCCCACTTCGACATGGAGATACCCACAGGTCTGGCGAAGCCCAGTATCGTCGTCGCCCGAGACCTCCTGCATCTGACGAACATACCTGCAGGCAACATTGCCTACATCTACACTATAGACGGCAAGCTTATGCAGCAAGCAAAAGCCGACGAAGAGATAGACATCAGCACACTTCCCTCGCGCGCGTATTATATAATAAGGTGGGGAGAGGCATCTTTCAAGTTCCGCAAGCCGTAGTTGAATTAGAGATTAAGGATTAGGGATTAGGGATTAAGGGAAAAAGACATGATAGGACAAAGACAATCCACATTACTTTTAGTCATCCTTCCGTTATTTGCCATCTGCGCATCCGCACAAAAGAAGACGTTTGCCATACGCTACAACACGATGGTCGGCACGAGCACCGACGACATCCGCTTCTCGCAGAACGGCACCGAGGACGAGTGGGCACCGGGTAGCATCTACTACCCGAACAAAGACCTCTCGCAGATACAGTACATCAGCCGCTACTTCCCTTGCCGCGACTTCACTTTCTCGCTGCCCGACCTTGTGATGCAGCCTGGCGAAACAGCTATCATCGACATCGAATTCCAGCCGGAAGAGAGTGTCGTCCGCTATGTCGATAAGTTCATCTACTCGTCGAACAGCAACGTGGCCAAGGCCAAGCGTCGTGGCGGAGCACAGTTCGAAGTGACGGCCGTCGCAGCAGGCTTCTGCACCCTCACCGCCACGCATAGCGAAGCAGGACAGCGCACCATCTCCGTCCTTGTGAAGTCCGACGAGGCATACGTCGACAGAATGGTCGATTCGCTGCTCCACCTGATGACCGACGACGAGATGCTTTCGATGGTGGGCGGCACGAACTGGTATCACACAAAGAGCATCGACCGCCTCGACATCCCTGGCATGGAGATGTGCGACGGCCCGCAAGGCGTCGGCTCGGACAACATAGCAACAGCCTATCCGCCCAACCAAGCCCTGGCAGCCACATGGAACCGACAGATGGCACAAAGCTACGGACGAGCCATTGCACGCGACTGCCGCGCCCGTGGCATCAACATCATCCTCGGCCCAGGCGTCAACATCTATCGTTCGCCCCTCTGCGGACGCAACTTCGAGTACATGGGCGAGGACCCCTACCTGGCAGGGCAGACAGCCGCCAACTACATCATCGGCGCCCAGCGGGAAGGCGTTGCAACGACCGTCAAGCACTTCCTCGGCAACAACTCCGACTACGACCGCAACCGCATCAGCAACGACATGGACGAACGGACGTTGCACGAAATCTACCTGCCCGCCTTCAAAGCCGCTGTGCAGGAAGGCAAGACGGGATGCCTGATGACCAGCTACAACCTCGTGAACAGCATCTACACAACACATAGTCGCGCTTTGCTTACCGACATTCTGCGCGACCGTTGGGGCTACAAAGGCATCGTCATGAGCGACTGGGGCTCTACGCACGACTGTCTGGGAGCAGCCTATGGCGGCCTCGACCTCGAGATGGCAAGTGCCGACCACATGACGCCCGACAGCCTTCGCATGTACATCTCGAAGGGTAAGCTCACGATGACCGACATCGAAACGAAGGTGCGACACATCCTCCACACCATGATCAGCATGGGCTTCCACGACGAGGGACAACGCGACAGCACCATTCCTCTCTACGACCCCGAAAGCGACTCGACGGCCCTTGCCGTGGCCAGCGAGGCGATAACGCTTTTGCGCAACGAGAACAACCTGTTGCCCATCGACACATCGAAGGTGAAGCGCATCGTCGTGACGGGCAAGAACGCCACCGGCTACGTGAGCGGCGGCGGCAGCGGCAACGTCAATCCCTGGCACTACGTCAGCACCTTCGACGGCATCCGCACGCTCGGCGAAAGCCTTGGCATCGAGGTGGAATGCAAGGACAAGCTCGACCTGCTGCCCTCCATCATCTATACCGACGAGTCGCTCACCGAACCGGGCTTCAAGGCAGAATACTTTGCTACAAGCGACCTAAGCGGCTCGCCCGTGCTGACACAGACCGAGACGAAGGTCAACCACATCTGGAGCGCTGGCGGACCCGACGTGGAAGGCATCGGCAAGAAGAACTATTCTGTGCGCTGGAGCGGCTACATCAGCGTGCCGGCCTCTGCTTACTACACCTTCACGGCAGGCGGCGACGACGGTTTCCGCCTCCTCATCGACGGCACATCGCTGCTCGACGACTGGACAGCATCTTCCTATCACAGCAAGTCCGCCTCAAAGCTCTTCAGCAAGGGGAAAGTCTATGCGGTCACCTTCGAGTACTACCAATTGGAGGGCGACGCAATGGTGGACCTGATGTGGCAGAAGCGAGGCGACACGAAGGACTACCTGGCTGAGTACCTGAAGGATGCCGACCTCGTTGTGGCCTGCATCGGCATGAACTCGAGCATCGAGGGCGAAGGGCACGACCGCAGCTTCGACCTCCCAAGCGACGACAAGGAAGTGCTGGCTTCCATAGCGAAGGCAGGCCGTCCGACGGTTGCTATCGTCAATGGTGGCGGAGCCGTAGAGATGCAGTCATGGCAACAGCAGACCGATGCCATCCTCTGGGCCTTCTATGGCGGACAGCAGGGAGGAACTGCCGTTGCCGACATCCTCTTCGGCAGGACCAACCCGTCGGGCCACCTGCCCATCACCATCGAACGCGCATGGAGCGAGAACCCCACCTACAATTACTATCACGACCCCGATGGCGACAAGCACGTCCGCTATAGCGAAGGCATCTTCATGGGCTATCGTGGCTACGACAAGCTTGACCGCCAAGTGCTCTATCCCTTCGGCCACGGCCTGTCGTACACCACCTTCAGCATCAATGGCCTCACCATCGGTGAACAGCAGGCAGACGGCAGCATCGAGGTGAGCTGCACGCTGACCAACACAGGCAGCCGCGACGGAGCACAGGTCGTCCAGCTCTACGTCGGACGCGAAGGCGAGTGCCCCGTGGAGCGACCCGTCAAGGAACTGCGCGACTTCGCCAAGGTCTTCCTGCGTGCCGGCGAGTCGCAGCAGGTATCGTTCACCCTAAAGCCCGATGCCTTCAGCTACTACGACGTCAACCGGCACGACTTTGTCTACGATGCCGGTCAGTACAACATCATGCTCGGATTCTCGTCGCGCGACATCCGACAGACAAGTTCCACCACATTGAAGCCATTGCCATGAAGAGAATCATATCCCTTGCATTGCTGCTGACATCGCTCAGCGCAAGCGCCATCACGACAGATGCCGACGGCACTTACCTCATCTCATCGGCTGAGGACCTCTGCCAGTTCTCTGTGCTTGTAGGGTCGGCGGGCTTCCGCTCGGCCAATGCCATGCTGACGACGGACATCGACATGACTGGCCAAGACCTTATCTTCTCGCCCATCGGCACCAGCACCACGAGCTACTGCGGCACCTTCGACGGGCAGGGCTACACCATCGACAACCTCACCCTCTCGCTCGCCACGACAAACGGCGTCGGCATCTTCGGCTACATCGACGGCGCCACCATCATCAATCTGACAGCAGGTCCCTCCAACAACATCAAGGGCAACGCATTCGTGGGCGGCATCGTGGGCGACAAGGTAGGCAGCGGAACGGCTCGCATCGAGCGTTGCGGACACGAGGGGAAGGTGACGGGCAGCGCCCAGAATGCCGCAGCCTTCGTGGGATGCGTCCACAGCGGCAGCCTCGTGATGAGCCATTGCTACAACAGCGGACGTGTGACAGGCAATCGCGAGTCGGCCATCTTCTGCGGATGGATGAGCGGCAGCACTTCCTCCCTGTCGAACTGTTACAACTCCGGCACCCTGGTGAGCGGCGTCGACGGCAGCAACTACCTGTACCGTTCGTCGCCAACCGTGAGCAATGTCTACGACACATCCGGCCGTCAGAACACGAAACGCTTCACCGTCAGCCAGCGCAAGAACGGCACCCTGACATGGATGCTCAACGGCAATTCGCCCGACGGACCCTTCCGGCAGAACCTCGACCGCGAGGATGCTCCGGCCGACGACCATCCCGTCCTCTCCCCCAGCCACAGCATCGTCTATGCTTCCGGCACGCTCCGATGCGACGGCACACCCGTCTCCACGACCCCCGTCTACTCCAATACCGACAACGCCACCTACCTGCCTCACACCTTTGCCGACGGCCTTTGCTCCGTCTGCATGCTCGTCGACCAGGAATACATGTACACCGACATGGAGGGCTACTACGAGCTGTCCACGCCCGAGGCACTCCGATGGTTCGCCTACCTCGTGAACACCGTGCCCGGCCATGCCTCTGAGTATTGTCGCATCACAGCCGACATCGACATGACTGGCTGCGACTTCCCAGGCATCGGCACCAACGATGTTCCCTTCTATGGCGAGATAGACGGACAGGGCAACATCATTTCGGGCCTCATCATGCGGCGCACAGGAGAGACAGGCGTCGGCCTCGTGAACGTAGGCACCAGCAACCTGGAGATACACGACCTCACCCTCGATGCCACCTGCACCTTCACCGGCTACCGATACGTCGGCGGCTTTGCGGGGAAAGTGAACGGCGAGAAGGGCGGACACGTCTTCTTCACGAACCTGGGCTTCGAGGGAACCGTGAACGTCAACGACAACGGAGGCGGCATCGTCGGCTGCATCCCCAACAACGACTTCACGGCCCACTTCACCAACTGCTACACCGTAGGCACCGTCAACGGCGTCAGCGACAACGGCGCCCTCTCGGGATGGTCGTCGTATGCCCGCATCCGCAACTGCTACGCCCTCGTCAAAGGCAAGGGATGGGAAAGCGGTCACGATGTCTGTCGCGGCTTCACGCCACACTTCACCAACAGCTACGCCTGCGGAGCCAAGCAGACAGGTTCGGGTCTGGGCAGCTTCACGGAGAGCGAGATGACGAACGGCACGCTCCTCAGCCTCCTATGGCAAGGCACCTACCACCAAGAGCCGGGCACCGACACACACCCCCTCCTCTCGCATCCCTCAAGCAGCAATTCCCAGACGCCCACAGCCATCCAAAGTCCCTCGGCGGGCATCGACAGCACCAAACATCTGTACGACCTCAGCGGACGGCCCGTCACCATCGGCGCCGGACAGCGTGGCATCTTCATCCACGACGGCAAGAAGCTCGTCATCACCCGATAGATTACAGCCTTCTCTCCAAGGGGCAATACGTCCCGCAGCAGACAACATTATTCCCCGCCGCTGGCAACAAAATTGCCCGCCGCTGGCAACAGTATTCCCTGCCACAAACAACATTATTCTCTGCCGCTGGCAACATTATTCCCTGTCATAAACAACATTATTCCCTGCCGCTGGCAACAAAATTGCCCGCAACAGGGAATAATCTTTTTATCGGCTCGCCATAAAACTATTTCCAAGGCTTGGAAATAAATTTCAAAGCCACTAAAATATATTTCCAAGCCTTTGAAATATATTTCAGAGCCACTGAAAAAGTTTTGTTCTGTGGAGGAAAGAATTTGGGGCTGAGGAGAAAAGTAATTGTGTGCGAGGAGAGGAGAAATTATGGCCGGGGAGAAGGGAGATTGGGGCCGGGGAGAAGGGAGATTATGAGCTAGGAGAAGAGAGAGTATGAGCTAGGAGTGGGGCCGAAGAGAAAGGAAATTATGGACGGGGAGAAGAGAGATTGAGGCCAGGGAGAAGGGAGATTATGGCCGAGGAACAGTAGAAAAGAATCCGTGGCTTGGAGTGGTGATATCCTCTGAGCCACGGATTTATATTCGGGTGTGTGATGCAAGAAGGCTGAGGCGAGGCGGTCAGTGCCGGATTCTGTACTTGCCGCCGGTGAGCATCTGCACGGCACCTTTCATCTCGAGCGCGAAGAGGAGGCTCGTGAGGCGGGCCATGGGGATGTCGGTCTCGACGGAGAGGATGTTGACCTGCGTCTCGTCGGCCTGCGAGAGGGCCCGCAGGATGCGCTGCTCCTCGTCGGTGAAGTCGGCGAGGAATTCCTGCTGCACGCCCTGGGCAAGCAGCTGCTGGCGCTGCCTGTCGTTGGTCCATCCCATTGCCTGACAGAAGTCGTCGACACCGGTGAGCAGGGAGGCACGGTTGGTGCTGATGAGCTTGTTGCACCCCGACGAATGGCTGTCGTAGATGCGCCCTGGGAAGGCCCAGACGGGACGGTCGTAGCTGAAGGCGATGTCGGCTGTGATGAGCGACCCGCCCTTCTCGGCACTCTCCACCACGACGACGGCATCGGCCATGCCTGCCACGATGCGGTTGCGCTGCACGAAGTTGCGTTTGTCGATGGCTGTGCCCGACATGTATTCCGTGAGCAGTCCGCCCTGCGAGACCATCTGCATGGCTGTGGCACGATGATGAGTGGGGTATATCTGGTTCAGTCCGTGTGCCAGGACGCCGATGGTGGGGAGTCCCTCGTCGAGAGCTGCCCGGTGGCTGTGCACGTCGATGCCGTAGGCGAGGCCGCTGACGATGAGCACATCGGGGCAGGCTTCCCGCAGGTCATGCACGAAGCTGCGGCAGAGGTCCTTGCCGTAGGGGGTTATCTGACGTGTGCCCACCATGCTGACGATGTGGGTGGCGTTGAGGTCGGACGTGCCAAGATAGTAGAGCAGGACGGGAGCGTCGGGGCAGTCGCGCAGCCGTTGGGGATAGGACTCGTCGTGCAGTCCGAGGGGTCGGATGTGGTTCTGCTGGCAGAACTCCCACTCCTGCTCGGCCCGCGCCAAGTGGCTGTCCATCGAGGCCAGCGCGTCGAGCGTGTTCTGCGACGCCGACGACAACACGTCGCGCATCCGCTTGCGGTTCTCGTAGACAGCTGTGGCGGAGCCCATCTCCTCGATGAGGACATGGAGGCCCGTCAGGTTGAGGGCTGGCACGCGGGTGAGTGCCATCATGTAGAGCGTCTCTTGTTCAGTCATTCGGCAGCATAGTAAGGTTGCAGGAAGTGCTCCATCTCTGGGCAGCGGCTGAGCTTGCCATCGACGATGCAGACGGTGTCGACGGTGCCTCGGGCTGCCAGCTTCATGTCGGAGAGGCGGTAGATGTCCTGCCGGAAGACGTAGCGGATGCCTTCCTGCCGGATGTTGAGGCAGGAGAGGAACTCGTCGCGACTGCGCAGGGGCGTCTTGTAGGCGATGGTGATGCGTGCCACGACGGGCACGATGCCGCGGGCGTTCATCTCGGCAAAGCTGAGTCCGGCCTGCAAGAGGAACTCGTGTCGGGTGTGTTCCATGTAGTGCTGGTAGTTGGCATTATTGACGATTCCCTCCAGGTCGCACTCATAGTCGCGCACCTTCATCTTCAGTTCGTAAGCGTATTTCATTGTCTTCAACTTTTCAACCTTTTAACTTTTTCAACTTTTCAAGAACTCGTACCCGAAGCGGCAGCGGAGGCAGTCGATGCGGTCGCAGTACTGACGCTTGAGTTGGATGAGAGCCTGGCTGTCGGCAGCCGTGCTGACCTGCAGTCCGCATGCTTGCCATTGGCGCAGGATGTAGTTGTTCTCGGCTGGCAGCTCTTCGAGGAGACGTATGGCTCGCTGGCAGATGGTCTCGTGGCCGATGTGGCGTCCGTAGGCAAAGAGCAGGGGCACAACGGCGTTGATGATGAGCAGGCGTCGGCTGGATGCTGTGGTGCCACGGACGGAGAGGCATTGCTGCAGCTCGTCGAGGCTGTTTGCTTCCAGCAGGCGACTCATCTGCACCTTGCCATTGTGGTAGAGCTCGGCTATCTGCAGGATGCGCACGGACGGGAAGTTGCCCGGGCGTGTGCGCAGGAAGCGCCAGTCGCTGCGCTGCAACGGCTCGCCGAGGCTGAACTTATGGCTGAGGTAGGCGAACTCCTGATGCAACAGTCCGACCTCCTGTTCGCTCTTCGCTGCCCCCGGCACATCATCGATGAGTCCGGCCATTCCCAGGAAGAGTGCCTCCACCTGGAACAGGTCGTCGCGGTGCTTGCCGGCAGCTTGGAGGGGAATGCGCATGGCCCATCGCTCGAAGGCATCGCCATTGAGACCGAAGCCGAAGCTGCGGCTCAGCGTCACGAACGTGGCCCGTTCCCAGTCGCCGCCTGTCCTCTCGGCCCTCGCTGCCACCTGTTCCGACCGCTCCTTCAGCCTCTCCACGAGCAAGGCATCCATCCATTGATGCACCTTCAGCGTTGGTACGGATGGGATGATGCGGTGGCAACGCGGATAGTCTTCCGTCCGGCACAGCTCCTCGTAGCTCTGCCGGATACGCTGGGGAATGTCTATCCGCACCTGAGGCAACGTCTTGCCCTCGGCTGTCCTGACCTCATCGTCTATCTCGCCTACGACGTGCAGGATGACGCTGTTGTAGGCTGGGTCGCTGTCGTGCCTGTGCCGATACCAGTCGGACGAGCGCTGATGCACCTCGACGTTGCCTGCCCAGACAGTCGCGCCCAGCCGAATCTTGGCGTTGAAGAAGTCGGGGCCCTGGTCGCGGTTGTGCAGCCCGGGGTCGATGACCTCCAGCTCCTGTCCGTCCGTCGCGATGAGCGTCCCGACGGGCAGCATTCGGTGTTTCCAGACGTAGTGCAGCAGGCGTTCCATGCTTATTTTGTCCCTCTTAACTTATTTTGTGAAACAAAAGTACGTAAAATTAAGCGAAAAGCAGTACTTTTGCATGGATTTTATTAAATAAGGTATGAAAATAGCACTTATAGGGTACGGCAAGATGGGGCACATGATAGAGGAAATAGCCCTTTCGCGCGGTCATGAAATCGTCAGCATCATCGACATCGACAATCAGCAGGACTTCGACAGCCCTGCCTTTGCCTCGGCCGATGTCGCCATCGAGTTCACTACGCCATGGACAGCCTACGACAACTACCTCAAGGCATGGAAGGCCGGTGTGAAAGTGGTCAGCGGAAGCACAGGATGGATGAAGGAGCACGAGACGGATGTACGCAAGGCTTGCGAGGCCGAGGGCAAGACGCTCTTCTGGGCGAGCAACTTCAGCGTCGGCGTCGCCATCTTCTCCGCGGTCAACACCTACCTGGCAAAGATAATGAACCGCTTCGAACAGTACGACGTAAACATGGTGGAGACGCATCATGTCCACAAGCTGGACGCTCCCTCGGGAACTGCCATTACCCTGGCCGAACAAATCGTGGAGAACCTGGACCGCAAGGAGCGCTGGGGCCTGCACGAGACAAAACCGGAGGTGCTGCGCATCGACGACATCCGGCAGAAAGAGGTGCCCGGCATCCACACCATCACCTACGACTCCCCCGAGGACATGATAACCATCACCCACGATGCCCACAACCGCCGCGGCTTCGCCATGGGAGCAGTACTGGCAGCTGAATACACAAAGGAGCACACAGGCCTGCTCACGATGAAAGACCTGTTCTGTTTCTAATCCTTTCATCATTCCTCATTAAAATTCATACATCAATGACGCAAAAGAAAAGATACAAAGCTACAACAAAAGATTGGGCAAAGGCCATCATTGCCATCGTCCTCTTCCTCGCCTTCCTTCATTGGGTGGATGCCTGGTGGGGACTCATCGCCGTACCATTCATCTTCGATGCCTACATCACTCGCTTCATCCCCTGGACATGGTGGAAGGATGCTAAGAACCCCATCGTTCGCACCCTCATGAGCTGGGTCGATGCCATCGTCTTCGCACTCGTTGCCGTCTACTTCGTCAACATCTTCTTCTTCCAGAACTACACCATCCCGTCGAGTTCTCTCGAGAAGAGCCTGCTCGTGGGCGACTACCTGCTGGTCAGCAAGATGAGCTACGGCCCGCGCGTGCCACAGACGCCCCTGCACATGCCCCTCTGCCAGCACACCCTGCCCTTCGGCGGAAAAAGCTACATCGAATGGCCTCAATGGGAATACAAGCGCGTCACGCCAAAGCCCGTAAAGCTCAACGACATCGTCGTCTTCAACTATCCCGCCGGCGACACCATCGTCAGCAACGTCAAGTTCCAGACGGAATACTACGCGCTCTGCAACAGCTACGGACAACTGTTCTATCGCGTCCTGAACGGCTCTTTGCCCAATCCAAAGGACATGGCTCCGGCTGAGCAATACCAATTCTATAAGGCTGTCTATGAGTTAGGACGGCAATTCGTCAGCCTCGCACCAGCTGAACAGCGCCCTTACTGCGCCATGGTTGGGGAGAAACTGGGCTATGAGATAACACCGCAAGACTTCGGCAAGGTGGGATGGCGACCCGTCGACCGTCGCGAGAACTACGTGAAGCGATGTGTCGGACTGCCCGGACAGACGCTCGAGATTCGCGACCGCGTCATCTACCTCGACGGCAAGGAGAACCCCGCACCGAAGAACGTGCAGTTCAACTATCACGTAGAGCTGAAGACAAACTACCTGCCCGACAAACTTATCTATGAGCTCGGCCTCAGCATGAAGGATGTGCAGGACCTGTACGTCTCGGGCATCATCCCCCTGACACAGCAGGCAAAGGAAGCCCTCGAAGCACAGACCGACTACGTGATAAGCATCACGCCCGTAGAAAACCGCGACACCGAAGGACTCTATCCGCAGAATGCCTATACAGGATGGACGTGCGACAACTACGGTCCCATCTGGATTCCGAAGAAAGGCGAGAGCGTCAAGCTTTCCATCGAAAACATCGCCATCTACGAACGTCCTATCCGCGTCTACGAGGGCAACGACCTGCAAGTGACACCAGAAGGCGACATCTTCATCAACGGAGAGAAGGCAACGGAATATACCTTCAAGATGGACTACTACTGGATGCAAGGCGACAACCGCCATTGCTCGGCCGACTCACGCTACTGGGGCTTCGTGCCCGAAGACCATGTCGTGGGCAAACCCATCTTCATCTGGCTCAGCACAGATGCCGACCGCACCTGGCTGAGCGGCCATCACATCCGCTGGAGCCGACTCTTCTCGCTGGTCGATAACATTAAATAGTAATGGCAACCCCTCTCCTGCTCCCCCGAGGGGAAGAGACGAAAAGACAGGAAGTCCCCCTTTTGGGGGATTTAGGAGGGGCTATTCTGCCTTGCTGTTATCTTGCTCCGGTCTCTCACTATCGTGCCTACTATCGTGCCGATGAGGTGCAGCTTGAGGTCTGCGATCACTTCATGAAGCAGACCCTTCGCAACCGCTGCTGGATAGACAGCCCGAACGGACCGCTGGCACTCAGCATTCCTGTCTGCAAGACGGAAGGCAAGACCATGATGCGCGACATTCGCATCAGCGACCACGGCAACTGGCGGCATCAGCATTGGATGGCACTCGAGAGCAGCTACCGGCAATCACCCTTCTTCGAATACTATGCCGACGACTTCGCCCCCTTCTACGAGAAGAAGTGGGAGTTCCTGGCAGACTACAACGA
>CADCCR010000117.1 GCA_902799985.1 uncultured Bacteroidales bacterium
GAAGAAGAATCAGAGTTACCTCCGTCCTCCATGTTGTTACTATTATTCTTCACTCTTAGTTCTTCACTCTTCACTCTTAACTCTTCACTCTTAACTCTTAACTCTTCACTCTTAACTCTTAACTCTTCACTCTTAACTCTCAACAGTTGCCGGAACTCCAGGCGTTTGTAGAGCTCCAGCAGCTTGTCCTTGTCCGGCTCTTTCAGAAGCAGTAAGTCCATGTCGAGGCTGACCGGCACTTCCCGATTGATGGTGGCCAGCCATTTGCTCTGCTTGATTTGCTCCACATTGTTCTCCACCTTCTGCTTCAGCGCGCCCTTCAGCTTGTCAGTCGAGGCCAGCAGATTCTCGATGCTGCCGAACTCCTCGATGAGCTTCTGTGCCGTCTTCTCGCCCACGCCCGGACAGCCCGGGATGTTGTCCACCGCATCGCCCATCAGTCCGAGCATGTCGATGACCTGCAGGGGCGACTGCAGTCCCCACTTCCGCTTCACTTCCTCCACTCCGAGTATCTCTGCCTCGTTGCTTCGGCCCACGGGCGGACGGTAGATGCGCACGCGGTCGGTGACGAGCTGACCGTAGTCCTTGTCGGGTGTCATCATGTAGGTCTCTATGCCCTGCTCGTCAGCCTGACGCGCCAGGGTGCCGATGACGTCGTCCGCCTCGTAGCCCTGCACCTCGAGCACCGGAATGCGGTAGGCGGCCAGGATGTCCTTGATGATGGGCACGGCGAAGCGGATGGCTTCGGGCGTCTCCTCGCGCTGAGCCTTATAGAGGGGGTAGGCCTCGTGGCGGAAGGTAGGGCCGTGGGGGTCGAAGGCCACGCCGATGTGGGTGGGCTGCTCCTTCGTCAGCACCTCGTCCAGCGTGTTCACGAAGCCCAGAATGGCCGACGTGTTCTCGCCCTTCGAGTTGATGCGCGGGTTCTTGATGAAGGCGTAGTAAGCACGGTAAATGAGCGCGTAGGCATCCAGTAAATAGAGTTTCTGCATCAATCAATAGAAGTTGAAAAGTTGAAAGGTTGAAAAATTAAAAAGGTTGTCAGTGCAAAGTTACGAAATAATTCTCAATTCTTCTTTCATTTTAACCCTTTAACTTTTCAACTTTTCAACTTTTCTTTGTACCTTTGCACTCTAAAGATGCAATAAATGGATGTACTCGACAAGATAAAGGCTCCTGTTGCGACCGAAATGGAGCAATTTAACGATGCATTCCGTCGTACGCTCTACAGCGACAACCCCCTGCTCGAACAAGCCGTCGAGCACCTGCTCCGTGCGCCCGGCAAACAGCTCCGGCCGCTGCTGGTGCTGCTCTCGGCACGAACCGTGGGACAGGTCAGCGAGAACGTCATCCGCGTGGCCCTCGCCCTGGAGATGCTCCACACGGCCTCGCTCGTGCACGATGATGTGGTGGACGAGAGCGACCGTCGGCGCGGATTGCCGTCGGTCAACGCGCTCCTCTCCAACCAGGTGGCTGTGCTTGCAGGCGACTTCATACTGAGCAAGGCTCTGGACTGTGCTGCCCAGACCGGCGATGTCCGCATGGTGCAGTACATCGCACAGCTCGGACAGCTCCTTGCCGACGGCGAGCTCCTGCAGATGCACAACCAGGAGACGGAGGAACTCTCGGAGGGCGCTTACTTCGAGATAGTGAGTCGCAAGACGGCGAGCCTCTTCTCCGTCTGTGCCCGTCTGGGCGTCCTGGCGGCAGGCGGCACCGAGCGCGAGGCAGAACGCATGGCGCAGTTCGGCAAGCTCGTCGGCATCTGCTTCCAGCTGCGCGACGATGTCTTCGACTATGGCACAGCCGAGATAGGCAAGCCCACAGCCGGCGACATGCGCGAAGGCAAGCTCACCCTGCCCGTCATCTACGCCCTGAACCGCACCGAGGACGAGACGATGCGCGCGCTGGCCATGAAGGTACGTCGACAGGAAGCCACGGCCCAGGAGATACAGCAGCTCATCGACTTCACCATCGCCGAGGGCGGTCTGGAGTATGCCCAGTGGCACATGAAGGACATGCAGGGCATGGCCGACGGACTCATCGCCGACACCACCGCCCCCTCCATCGCCGAAGCCCTCCACCTGCTCACCGCCTTCGTGGCAGAACGCATCTTTTGAATTTTAATTGTGAATTATGAATTAATAAAGGGTCGTTTTGCCCCCTCCCCTACCGGACGCATGCATCTGGGCAACGTGTTCTGTGCCCTCCTCTCGTGGCTTTCGGCCAAGAGCAAGGGCGGAGAGTGGCTGCTCCGCATCGAGGACATCGACATGGGACGCTCGCGGCGCGACTATGCCTTGCAGCTGATGGACGACCTGCAATGGCTCGGGCTCCCCTGGGACGGCGAGGTGGTGTGGCAGAGCCAGCGCTCCGACATCTACGAGCACTACCTCCGGCTGCTCGAGGACGCAGGTCTCACCTACCCCTGCTACTGCACGCGGGCCGACATCATGGCTACGCAGGCTCCCCACGAGACCGACGGCCGCATCGTCTATGCCGGCACCTGCCGCCCAAAGAAGCTTTCTAGTTCTTCTAGATTATCTAGTTCTTCTAGTTCTTCTAGTTCTTCTAGTTCTTCTAGATTATCTAGTTCCTCTAGTTCATCTAGTTCCTCCCCTGCTGGCATTCGCCTCCTTGTCCCTGATGAGGTCATCGCTTTCACCGACGGGCACTACGGCCCGCAGCAGGTGAACCTGGCGAAGCACTGTGGCGACTACATCCTGCGCCGCCGCGACGGTGCATGGGCTTATCAGCTGGCTGTCGTGGTGGACGATGCCCTGATGGGTGTCACGGAGATTGTCCGCGGTCGCGACCTCCTCTTGAGCACGCCGCAGCAGATTCATCTCCATCGCACCCTCGCCTCCCTAAGTTCTCCCTCTAAAGGTGTAGTCAGAGAGGGTCTCTCCTATTATCATCATCCCCTTCTCATTAACG
Organism: uncultured Bacteroidales bacterium; assembly: GCA_902799985.1. Taxonomy (GTDB): domain Bacteria; phylum Bacteroidota; class Bacteroidia; order Bacteroidales; family Bacteroidaceae; genus Physcousia. The sequence continues at coordinate 2,938 of CADCCR010000117.1, forward strand.
AAGACGGCCAGCGCCTCTGCAAGCGCGACAAGTCGCTCGACCTCGGTGCCCTTCGCGCCGGGCACGTCGGCCCGCAGGACATCATTGGCCTCCTGGCCCACCTCGCCGGACTTCTCCCCGACCCCACTCCCGTTTCGCCCCGCGACCTCCTGCCTCTGTTCTCCTGGCAGAAGGTCCCTTTGCACGACATCGAAGCGAAGACTTTAACATCGAAAAACACGAACGACACGAATTAATATTTAACCACAGATTAAGCTGATTAAACTGATTTTTATTCGACAACGAATTAAAACGAATTGAACGAATTATAATAAGTTCACACAGAAAGCACGGAAACAGTTTAGAGTTTAGTGTTTTTATGTCACACAGAAAGCACGGAAATCACAGAAATTTATAGGCAGCAATTGCTGCCTTTTCTTTTATTTCTTTTATTTCTGCGGGACTTTTAAAATGAATTGAGCGAATTAGGATTTCATTCATGAAATCATTTTTCTGTGATATCCGTGATTTCCGTGTGACATTCATTATTCATTTTTCATTTTTAATTGTCAGTGCTTTCTGTGTGACAAAAAACTTATATGGGCGTAGCCATTCGTATTTTTCGTGCTTTTAGATGTAAAAGATAAATTCACTCTTCACTCATCATGTTTTGGGCGGAATGGGGTGTTTTTCATTGGTTTATACCCTGACGAGTGCCTGACGACCTCGTCAGGCACTCGTCAGGGTATTATCAGCTGAGTTACTGACTATTAAGACCCAATATGATGAGTGACGAGTGGTTTGCGTTTCCGGAATAAGCGCGAGGCGTTTCCGCAATAAGCACGAGGCGTTTCCGCAATAAGCGCTAGGCGCTTCTGAGATAAGCGCTAGGCGCTTCCGAAATAAGCGCTAGGCGCTTCAGGGTCCTTACATCTCCACTTCTGTGACGATCTGCCCGTCGCTGAGGTTGACGATGCGCTGGGCGTAGCTGGCATCGCGCTGGGAGTGGGTCACCATGACGATGGTAGCGCCTTCATCGTGCAACTGACTGAGGAGGTCCATCACCTCGCGACCGTTCTTAGAGTCGAGGTTGCCCGTCGGCTCGTCGGCAAGGATGAGCTTCGGACGCGAGACGACAGCTCGGGCGATGGCGACGCGCTGTTGCTGACCGCCGCTGAGCTGCCGCGGGAAGTGCTTGGCGCGGTGGCTGATGTCCATCCTTCGCATGGCTTCCTCCACCCGCTTACGTCGCTCAGCCTTCGGCATCCGCATGTAGAGCAGCGGCAGTTCGATGTTCTCCTCTACGCTGAGGTCGTCGATGAGGTTGAAGCTCTGGAAGACGAAGCCGATGAGTCCCTTGCGCAGTCGGTCGCGCTCGGGTTCGCTGAGTGGTGTCACATCCTGTCCGCCAAGCAGGTATTGTCCGCCTGTCGGGGCATCAAGGAGTCCGAGGATGTTGAGCAATGTGGACTTTCCGCAGCCGCTGGGGCCCATGATGGCGACAAATTCGCCTTCGTTAATCTCAAGGTTCACGCCGTTCAAGGCAATGGTGCGCACCTCTTCTGTAGTAAATGCGCGCTGGAGGTTGATGGTCTTAATAAAAGACCCTCCCCCTATCCCCTCCCTTGTAGGGCGGGGAGTAGAATGCGTTTGGCAGTTTGAAGGTGTTTGGTGGCTTGGGGAATTAACTTGTGTGTTCATTTTGTATATGATTTAGATAGTAAATAGGAAATAGGAAATAGTCGCAATAGGTAACTTCTCCCCTCTCCTCGGAGAGGGGTCGGGGGTGAGGCTTTAGTTTTCTTTCAACACTTCATACGGTTTGATTCTTGTAGCCTTCCAGACTTGGTGCCAGAGGGTGATGGCGCAGAGCAGCAGCACGATGGCGATGCTCACGAGCGGAATCCACCAGGCGAACGAGGTGCGGATGGTATAGCTTGCCATGAGGCGATGGATGACAAGCAGGCTGACGGGCAGCGAGGCGACGGCAGCAATGCCGAAGACGATAAGGTAGCGGCGCGAGAGCAGCAAGGCGATGTCGAGGAACGTGGCACCATTGACCTTGCGGAGCGCTATCTCGCGGTAGCGGCGGCGCACGTCGAACATCATCAGGCCAAGAACGCCGAGGCACGTCACGGCAATCGCCAAAAGCGAGAAGGTGAAGAAGATGCGGGCCGTCTGCTGGTCCTCTTTGTAGAGCTCCTTGCGCTGGTCTTCTTTCCAGTGATACTTCAGGTCGGTGGTGCCATAGAGTTCCTTCTCCAGCGCTTTCAGCTCATGGATGATGTCGTCCTCGTGACCCTCAGCCACGTCGAATAGGTAGTTTCTTCCCTGCATCCCATGAGCGTTGAAGATGTCATATCCCTTCATCCAGCCCTCAAACATAAGCAGCATAGGCTGTATTGGCTCCGACTGCCGACCTGGGTTGAAGTCGCGAACGACGCCGATGATGCGGTAAGGAGGGTTGCCGCTACAGTCCTTTTCGCCGTTGTACCAAAAACGATGTTCTAACTGCACGAGGTCGGTCTTTCGGTCTTTGATGTCCAGTGCACGGATGGCGGACTCGTTGGCAACACAGATGTAGTCTTCCATCGAGAGACTATCGCCGGGCAACACGCCCTCCACCAGTTGCAGGCCGTACATCTGCGCCTCTATGCCCCCGATGTACATGATATCGACGGTGCGACCATCGGCGAGGTTCATGGTGAAGTTGCCGTTGATGAATCCACAGTCAACGGTTATGCCCTTAATGTAGGGGCACGCTTGCAGGCGTTGCTTCACTACTTCGGTTTGCTTGTCGAGATTCGCTATCATGGTCTCCCATTCTTCTTCCGTAAACCTGCCGCGGTTGCTGGGTGGATAGATACAAGCGCTAAGCAGCCCTTTCGTCCGGAAGCCCGGGTCGGTGGTCATCATCACGTGCAGTTGTCGCATGAAGTAGAGGCTGACGTTCAACAGGGCAAGGGAGATGAAGAACTGGAGGCCTACCCCTAGCCCTTCACGAAGGGAAGGGAGTTTCCTTGGGATTAGGATTGACACGAGTGGCAGGCCGAAGACAATAAACAATGTCAGAGCGACATCAAACCGCCATTGCCCCATTACCTCTATATTATAATAGGTAGCCAGCAGCGGCTCGGCCAGTTCCACAACCGTCCAAACTCCAATCATGGTGAGAACGGCGAGCAGGAAGGTCTCGGCATAAAGCTGGCAGAAGATGTCCCAGCGTGATGCACCGAACAGGCGGCGCACCTCCAACTCGTGCCGACGATGTCTGCGCATGACGGCGAAAAGATTCACGAAGTTGAACAAACCGACGAACAGCAAGAGGATGGCCACAAAGAGGAGCATCCACAGATGGCTGGAAGAAGCAACGGGTACTAAGCAGCCGAATTGTGTCCCATAGTTGACGCCACTCTTTTGCAGCCCTTGTGTATAAGGTTGTAGTCCATAGCGGACTGGTCCGGAGAACATAGACAGCCGCTGCTCGGGCTGTCGGTCGTTGTAGGCCTGCATGTCGGCCCCTTTGCACAAGCGGATGAGGCCTATGCCACGGTAGTTCATCCCTAATTTGTCCTTGTCGCAGAAATTGGCGATATCAAAGCGAAGGCTGGACTTAGTGGCGGGTTGACGGAAGACGCCCATCACGGTATTCACCTCGTCGTCCTCCACCGTAATGGTCTTGCCCACGGCGCTCTCGCCAGGGAACAGCCGTTTGGCAAGTTCTATGCTCAGAATGCATTGGCCCTTCGCCCGCAGCACTAAGGTTCCCTCCACCGCTTCGAGCGGATAAAGCTGCGTGAACGAGGAATCCACGCTAATAGCCGCGGGATAGAACATCTCGCCCTGCTCGGGTCTGACGGGGAACATCGTGCGCAGTTGCACGTTCGTCCAGCACTCCACGTCACTCTGGTTCAGCACGGGCGAAACAAAATGCTCTTCGTGATTAGGGTCGTCGGTTTCCATCGGAATCCATCCGTCGGAGTTATGGAACTGGGTGCAACAGATGTAAGTCCTGTCGAGGTCCGGCATCCAATGGTCGATGGTCCACTCCTGATACAGGTAGCGGCTGATGATGACGGTGCCGCTGAGCGAGATAATGAGGCCCAGGAGCGAAAGGGCAGTGTAGCCCTTCATGCGGCTGATGATTCGAAATGCTTGTTTCATGTTCTTTTAGTTGACGAGTTGACTCCCCTCTCCTCGGAGAGGGGTCGGGGGTGAGGCTTTAGTTCTCCTTTAATACTTCATACGGCCTTATTCTTGTTGCCTTCCATACTTGTTGCCAGAGGGTAAGGGCGCAGAGCAGCAGGACGATGGCGATGCTTACGAGGGGAATCCACCAGGCGATTGTGGCGTGGATGGTATAGTAGCGCGTTATCAACTGGTGCAGGCCGATGAGCGAGACAGGGATACTGACAGCAGCAGCAACAGCCAATATAATAAGGTAG